>JBEBWZ010000037.1:0-27142 GCA_040391865.1 Solimonas flava | reverse complement strand
CGGCTCCGCGCTGCGCGCTTGAGTCCGACCTACGGGGTTGATTGATCGGCGCGCGTGTTTGCAGTCGAGCGCGCGGTTCTAGCGCCGCTCGACCGGAATCACCTTGAACTTCGGCGCAGCGGCTTCGGCCTGTCGCTGCTCGCGCTCCCGCGCCGCGCGCTGTTCCGCCTGCAGGTTCAGCGCGCCGCGCTCGCCGCAGTAGCGCTGGCCATCGCGACGGGCCACGGCGATTTCCAGTTGCGTCTGTGCCGGGCTCAGCGGATAGACGTTGCCGCTGGGGTCGCGGCCATACAGGCTGCGTGCGGTCGAATAAGCCTGTTCACGTTCCTGCGCAATCTGGCAGCGCAGCGCCGCCTCGGCCACGGTCTCGGCCGGGACCGTTCCCAGCCAACTCGGCACATCCGGAATCTTGCGCAGCTCGATGTCCGCGCGCGTTAGCCGCTGCGCCTTGTCGGCACTGCGGTCGTCGTAGCGGGTCACGCCCTGGCGATCGATCCATTTGTAGACCCCAGGCGCCGGCCCGTTATGAACCGGCGAAGGCGGGGGCACGGCGACAGCTTGCGCTGCGGGATCGGCGACCATCTGCGCAGGGGCGACATCGGGCATGGCTCCCGGTACGGCGGGGATCGTGCCCGGCACCGGCGCCTGGGCCAGCACCGGCGTCGCCAGTGCAAGCAGCATGGCCATCGCTAGCTTCATTGCGGCGCCCGCTCCTGGCAGTTGCTGGCAATCTGCTGCTCGGTCACGACCAGCAGCTTTTCGCGATCCTCGGCGCTGTACTCCTTCTCGCGGCCAAGGGAGTCGCGTTCGACGATCCGCGTCGCACTGCGATAGGTGCGCAGCTGCTCCTGCGCACGCGCGCAATCGGCGGCACGGCGCGCAGCGGCGGTCGACGCCTGTTCCTCATCGCCTTCACGGTTTTCACCATCGCTGCCCTCGCTGGAGGCACGCGCGGTACCGGTCTTGTCGTCGACACGGGTCCAGCCGGCCTGCGCCACGTCGCTGTAGTGAAAGCGCCCCTTGGCATCGACCCACTTGTAGATATCGCCGGCCTGCGCCACGGCGCAGAGGCCGGACAGCAACAGCGCGCCCAACAGGGTTCTTGTGTTCATCGAGTTCTCATGCGTGTGCGGCGCCGTCGAGTCTAGAGCCTGCGCCCGCGTTCGTCACCGCGACGATCAGGACAGTGGCGGTAGGACAATTGATGTCGGGTCCGAGTACGATTCACCGCGCACCGCTACCTTTGCCCAATCCAGGAGCCGATCCGGTTCATGTCGCTGCTGCGTCCTTTGTTCAAGTTGCTGCTGCTGGCCGCGATCGCGGCTGGCATCGGCCAGTACCTGATCTACGAACGTGCCGACAAGGACGTGCGCCGCGTGGTGCGCCTGAGCAAGCCGGTGGGACAGATCCGTTACGAGTTCTTCTGGCCATGGCTCTGGGGCGGCGGCACTGCGCGCATGCTGTCGCTGGAGCCATCGACCGCGCTGCGCGAGCATCTGGACCTCGCCGCCGGACAGCGTCTGCAGCTGGAGCGCCTGGACCTGCGCGAGGTGGCACTGGACTCGGCCCGCCTGCCGACCGCATTCGTTGCCGACCTCCACGGCCTGGTGTTGCCACTGCCGCCCGCGGCCACGGCTCGGCCTTCGAGCGCGCCTGCACCGGTGCAGGCGCTGCGCTGGCTGAGCCTGTCGGAGATCGGCCTCGAGCAGATCACGCTCGACGGCACATTGCGCTTTGCCCGTCGCGACGGGCAGTGGCGCCTGAGCTTCAACGGCGCGGCCCGCGAACTGGCCGGAATCGAACTGCAGCTTGAAGGCGTGCCCGGCGACACCTTCCTGCAAGGCAACTGGACCGATCTGCGGCTCGACGGGCTGCAACTGATCCTGCGCGATCGCGGACTGCTGCCGCGCTACAAGGCCGCGATGGCGATGGCGCGTCGCGAGTCCGCAACCGCGCTGGAACAGAACCTCCTGGAGTGGCTGGAAGCCCGCAGCCAGAGTGAGGACTGGCGCTGGGATGCAGGCAGCGCCGACGCCCTGCGCCTGTATCTGCGCCACGGCGGCGATGCGCAGCTGACGCTGGAGCCGCCGCTGCAGGTCGATCTGCGCAATCTCGGCCTGTACCGGGTCGGCGATCGCTTCACCCTGTTCGGGTTCCGCTTCGCGCCAGCGCCACCACCCCCGCCGGCCCCATGAGCGACGACGCACCGCTGATCCCGCAGCGCACACCGCATCTGATGGAAACCCTGGCGCCCGGTGATTACTGGTGGTGTGCCTGTGGCCGTTCACGCACGCAGCCGTTCTGCGATGGCTCACATCAGGGCAGCGGTTTCACGCCGCTGAAGTTCACCGTCAAGGCCAATTCCGGAACGCTGTGGCTATGTGGTTGCAAGCACAGCCGGCACAAGCCGTTCTGCGACGGCTACCACAACAAGCTGCCGCGCTGATCGCGAGGGCTCCCGCGCACCAATGAAAACCCCCGCCGCTCGGTGAGAGCGGCGGGGGTCGGTATGGCAACTACGGTCTGAAACTTCAGACGGCATCGACACCCGATTCGCCGGTGCGGATGCGCACGGTCTGGTCGAGGCCATAGATGAAGATCTTGCCGTCGCCGATCTGGCCGGTCTTCGCAGCCTTGAGGATCGCTTCGACCGCCTTGTCGACCTGATCGGGCGCGAGCGCGACCTCGATCTTGATCTTCGGCAGCAGGTCGACGGTGTACTCGGCACCGCGATACAGCTCGGTATGCCCCTTCTGACGTCCGAAACCACGAACCTCGGTCACCGTCATGCCCTGCACGCCAATGTCGGCCAGCGCTTCACGTACGGCGTCGAGCTTGAAGGGCTTGATGACAGCGATGAGCATCTTCATGACGCAACTCCCTGAATACGGACACAGATTCTAACACTCTGACAGGCCTGCCAACATGCCCGCGGTGACGATTGCCTCTGCTGAAAGCGGTGCATCGGCCCAGCAAAAAGGGCGGATGCTTGCGCATCCGCCCCAGACTCACCGGCATGACCCGCCCGGATTACGAGAGGATGTAACCGCGCTCGTTGTGCTCGGAGATATCCAGGCCCACCGACTCGGCTTCCTCCGATACGCGCAGGCCACCGGTCAGCAGCGACACCAGCTTCAGCAGCAGGTAGCTGGCAACACCGGTGTAGACGATGGTGAACAGCACGGCCTTGATCTGGATCCACAGCTGCCCGGCCACGCTGGCCCCTTCACCCGGCGCCCAGACGCCGCCGAACTGCGGGAAGGCGAAGATGCCGGTCAGCACCGCACCGACGATGCCGCCCACCGCATGCACGCCGAACACGTCCAGTGCGTCGTCGTAGCCCAGCGCCTTCTTCAGCCTGGTGGCCGCGAAGAAGCAGATCACGCCCGCCAGCAGGCCGATCACCAGCGCACCCGAGGGCCCCACGGTACCGGCCGCCGGGGTGATCGCCACCAGGCCCGCCACCGCACCCGAGGCGATGCCCAGCGCCGACGGCTTCCTGTGCGTGACCCACTCGACGAACATCCAGCCCAGCGCCGCCGCGGCGGTGGCGATCTGGGTCACCAGCATCGCCATGCCGGCCGAACTGTTGGCCGCCGCCGCCGAGCCGGCGTTGAAGCCGAACCAGCCGACCCACAGCATGCTCGCACCGACCACGGTGTAGACCAGGTTGTTCGGCGGCATCTGCACGCTGCCGTAACCCTTGCGCTTGCCGAGCACGATGCAGGCGACCAGACCGGCGATACCGGCGTTGATGTGCACCACGGTGCCGCCCGCGAAGTCGAGCACGCCCCAGTCCCACATCAGCGCGCCGTCACCGGACCACACCATGTGCACCATCGGGAAGTAGCAGACCACGCTCCAGAGCGCGATGAACAGCATCATCGACGAGAACTTCATGCGCTCGGCAAAGGCACCGACGATCAGCGCCGGGGTGATGATCGCGAAGGTCATCTGGAAGGTGATGAACACCGATTCCGGGATGGTGCCGGTGAGTGCGTCGAGGCTCAGCCCGGACAGGAACGCCTTGTCGAAGCCACCGACAAAACTGGAGAGCCCGAGCTTGCCGGCTTCCATGCCGGTGGTGTCGAACGCGAGGCTGTAGCCGAACACCATCCACAGCACCGACATCATCGCGGTGACCGCAAAGCACTGCATCATGATCGACAGCACGTTCTTGGCGCGGACCATGCCGGCATAGAACAGCGACAGACCGGGAATGGTCATGAACAGCACCAGCACGGTCGACACCATCATCCATGCGGTGTCGCCGCTGTCCAGCGTCGGCGCCGCTTCTTCGATGGCCGCTTCTTCGACCGCCGCCGCTGCAGCCGCGAGCCCCTCGACCGGTGCCGCGGCGGTGACCGCCTCCGCCGCTGGCGCTTCGATGGCTGCAGGCGCGGCCCCGTCCTGCGCCCAGACCGCGGGCGCCAGTCCGCAGACCGCGGCCAGCATCAATGCACTGAGAGTTTTACGCATCATGGGAAGGGCTCCTGTTAGAGGGCGTCCTTGCCAGATTCACCGGTACGGATCCGGATCGCCTGATCAAGGGAGTAAACGAAGATCTTGCCGTCACCGATCTTGCCGGTATGGGCGGCCTTGCCGATGGCATCGATGGCGGCATCGAGCTTGTCGTCGCCGACGCCCACCTCGATCTTCACCTTCGGCAGAAAATCCACCACGTATTCGGCACCCCGGTACAACTCGGTATGGCCTTTCTGGCGGCCGAACCCCTTGACCTCCGTCACCGTAATACCCGCCACGCCGATGTCCGAGAGTGCCTCTCGCACCTCGTCCAGCTTGAACGGCTTGATGATGGCTGCGATCAATTTCATGGACATCACTCCTGAGTCGGAAAGCGTTATCCATCGGGGGAGCCTTGAGACCCCGATGGCCCGGAACCTACTGGAGCACGGAGCGTGCCAAGCCAAATGCCTGCGGATCGGGGCGTCAATGCCGTCTGCGCAGCCCCCATCGCGCTGCCTCGGCGCACGCCGCGCCAATTTGGTGCGAAATCACGGCCCCTGTCTGTTCGGACAGTAGACAGCGCGGCGGAGCGCCCGGAAACTGCGCGCATCACCCGTCTTTTCACTGATGTCCCCCATGGTCGAAACCCGCCAACTCGAAGAACTCGCCGCACGACTCAGCAAACTGCTGCCGCCCAGCCTCAGCGGTCTGCGCAGCGAACTCGAAGACAACTTCCGCGCGGTGCTGCGCGCCAATCTGGAGAAATGGGATCTGGTGTCGCGCGATCGCTTCGATACCCAGGCCGAGCTGCTGGCCCGGACCCAGGCGCGACTGGCGACACTGGAACAGCGCCTGAAGGTTCTGGAGCAGAAGGCCGATACGCCCTAGGCCGACACATGTCCCTGGCCACGGTGCTGTCGCGAGCCCAGAACGGACTCGATGCCGAGGCCGTGACGGTGGAAGTCCACCTCGCGCCGGGCCTGCCGGGGCTGAGCATCGTCGGCCTGCCGGAAGCGGCGGTGCGCGAGGCCAAGGACCGCGTCAAGGCCGCGATCAGCAATTCCGGCTACCGCTTCCCGACCCGTCGCATCACCTGCAATCTCGCGCCCGCCGACCTGCCGAAGGAAGGCGGGCGTTTCGATCTGGCGATCGCCCTCGGCATCCTCGCGGCCTCCGATCAGATTCCGCAGCACGCACTCGCCGGCCTCGAAGTCCTTGGCGAGCTGTCGCTGTCCGGCGAGATCCGCCCCATTCGCGGCGCACTGCCGGCCGCCTTGCAGGCCGCGGCCGCCGGTCACGGCCTGCTGCTGCCCGCCGACAACGTCACCGAAGCGGCGCTTGCTTCAAGCGCGCGCGTCTATGCCGCGCGACAACTCGGCCAGCTGTGCGCCGAACTGCACCAGAACGCCTTGCAGGCTGCGGCCACCGAAACACCGCCGGCAACCAGCGCCACCGGGATTCCGGACCTGGCGGATGTGCGCGGACAGGCCCCGGCCAAGCGCGCGCTGGAAATCGCCGCCGCCGGTGCGCATTCCCTCCTGTTGGTCGGCCCTCCGGGCGCCGGCAAATCAATGCTGGCGCAACGGCTCTGCGGCATCCTGCCGCCACTGACCGATGACGAAGCGCTGGCAGCGGCCGCCGTTGCGTCGATCGGCGACGGCGGCTTCAATCCGCAACGCTGGGGACAGCGTCCGTATCGTGCCCCGCACCACACCGCATCGGCCGTGGCCCTGGTCGGCGGCGGCAGCCAGCCGCGTCCCGGCGAGATCACACTGGCGCACGAAGGCGTCCTGTTTCTCGATGAATTGCCTTCTCTCCGGAACATCGGATTTTCACACACGAAAACTCAATGAGATTTCTGCATAACGCTGTTATATAAGAGAATTTCATGTATTTCAAAGATATCGTTTGATGGAACTTTCCGGCTTTTCTTGCAGTAGCTGACACCCGACCGGAGTGCTTTGAGATATCTGGTAAGTCCCTGATTTCAGCTCATCTGTTGATGGATACCTATCAACACTCTGATCAATCTCTTCACGCTTGTTTTGTGCATCTAATGCACGTAAAATCCTCTCATTGGATTAATCTTGGGCGCATCGCTCGAGTCGCCGATGGAATCGTCGGCGCCATCCCAGGGGGGCCGAAATGAAGCTCGTCAATACCAAAGAGAAGGAGGTCACGGCGCTCGACGGAAAGGCGACTGCCCTCTTTGAGGACATGCTCGACGGATACCTCCAGCGCACTGCGTCAAAGCGATTCACTGAACGGCATGCCCAAGACGTCGTAAGGCGCTGCCGGGAGTTCGCGCGGTTCAGCGACCTGCCGCCTTGGTTCTGGACCGAAGATCACTTCGACAAATGGAATCACCACCTCTGCTATAGGCGGCAGATCAAGCCGTCCACACAGCGCAAGTACCAGCAGGCGATTCGTGCCTTCCTGGAGTACCTGCAGTCGAGCCCGAAGTTCATAGAGAGGGTTCGACGTGACTACGGGGCACAGCTCCGCCAGATTGTTACCCGGGACAACGTGGTCATCCATGTCGATGAAGACGACTCCGAAGGCGGGCGCAGACCGTTCACCCCGGCGGAACTCCAAGCGTTTTTGGGTGAGATTGAAAAGGAGATTGCCCTTCACCGCTCGCACAAGGGCGGAAGCCGCCGGAAATTTCAGGCCGCGTGCCGAGATCGCGCAATCTTCCTGACGGTCTACGTACTGGGTCTTCGGGCTGATGAGGTCCTGAGGCTAAACCTCGAGTCGTTCTTCCCCAGTCCACGTCACCCCGAGTTTGGTGACTTCGGCGCTGCGGCGGTTCTCGGGAAAGCCAAGAAGGGCGGTGGCAAGCGGCATCGGACCGTCCCGATCGATCATCCACAACTGCCCGTAATTCTTGCCTGGTACGTCAAAGATATCCGGAAGCTTTTCTTGGACAAAGCGGACGCAAACGAGCGGGCCCTTTTTCTTTCGGAAAAGGGCAAGCGTCTGAGCTACAGCTCCCTGTGGGATCGGTTCGATTTCTACCGAGGGATGAGCTCCGTCAGCCTTAGCCACTTGGTGATTCACTCGCTGCGCCACACGACGGCCACTGAGACCTTGGTGCAGACCGACGCAGAAACCACCAGGCGCAAGCTTGGTCACAGCAACCTCGGCACGACAACCGGATACACACACGTTCCCGACAAGTTTGTTGCCCACCAAACCGAGGAACTTTTGAAGAGACGCAGCGAGCGTCTCAAGGAGACTAAAACATGACTGACCGTTATCCGCAGAAAAGGGTCGAGTGGAAGCTGCTGATCGCGATGTCCAAAAAACGAATCAGGAAGGTGGTCGAGCTGAAGCGACTTCTCTCGGAACATGGCGTAGAGATCTCATCTCAACAGCTTGGCCGATTGGTCTCAGGTAAGCCACAACGACTCAACATGGAGCTTCTCGAGGGCCTCATGACTGTTCTCGATTGCTCGATCAATGATCTCATCGAAGTCTACGAGGAAGACAGCAAGCCCTCGAAGGAGCCTGCCGGCACTCCGAAGCAAAAGCGGGTGAAGTCTACGGCCTCAGCGGACACGGGCTGGCGCGACACAACCATTCCCGCCTTCAATGTGGTTACGCCGATCGTCAAGTAGCCTTCGATGCCGACCGTGCCCCAGACGAGATGCACCCTGTGCTCGCGTGCGATTGCGAAGGCGCACGCGGTCCAGGATGGGACTGCGGTCTGCAACACTTGCTATGTCCGAGAGTTCAAGATCGTCTCGTGTGCGAACTGCAGCTCGCCGACTCGATCCCTGCACGGCGCACCCGGAAGGCTGTGCAGGTCCTGCCGGAACAAACAGCCGTGCGGTCGGTGCCAGAAGGCAATCGGGCGCAAGGCAGGACTTATTCATCCAACGAAAGGTCCGATCTGCGCTGCGTGCGCCCCCTATGAAAGGCCGCCACGGGCGTGCGCTTCTTGCGGGGCGCTCACCCATCGCTTGAGTCGCCAGCCGCGCGACGGTGTAACAGAACCGACGTGTATGTCCTGCATCAATGAAAGGACGCACGTCACCTGCCCCGGCTGCAGGAAGTACCGGAGGCCCGATGGGCCACGCCGGGATGGGCTGATCGTTTGCAAGACGTGCCGGAGTGACGAGGACTACAAATGTCCACAGTGCGGCGGCGGCGGACCTCGCCATTCGAAGGCGAAATGCTCGGCTTGCTACTGGACCAGTCGCTTGGAGGCAGTGCAGCTTGAGGTTGTTCGAACCTTCAAGCAGCCTTGGATTCGGACCGCACTGCTCGCGTACTCCTCGCATATCGCAGTCGAGTCGCATCCTGGCAATGCCATCAAGGCCCTGCGGAAAGATCAGGCAGCAATGCTTGCCTTGGATGATCAGTACGACGATCCAGGAAAGCTGTCAGTCAATGCCCTGCTGACGGCCGTCGGCCATCGAGCCCTCTGGAAGTACCCCAATCTGTTCGCATTCCTTTTCAAGGAAAAGGTACTTCCGCACGTCAACAAGGATGCGGTCGAAGACTTCGTCGAGCTTTGCAAGCAACGCAAGCTCCTCGCTCATGCAGGAGACGGCTGGGCGGCAAAAATGCTTGCCGACTACCATCATGACCTACTGTCCATGGCCACCAGCAACCAGAAGCTTGGCCGGCAGCTCAAGATGAACACCGTAACGGTTTCGCTCGTCGCTTCGAAAGCGTTCCTTTCGCATGCAACTGAACGCGGCATACGGTCGGCGCATCAGCTGACTCGCGATGAACTGGATGGCTTTGTCCGCGAGAAGCCTGGGCTTTTCAATTCAGTCCGCCGTTTTATCCATTGGTTGAACCGGAACAGGAAAGTCTTCAGAGAGATATCTCTTCCGAAGGCGAACAAGAAAAATAGCGGCGTGGTTGGCTTGTCTCTGCCCAAGCAGCGTGCCCTTTACCAGCAATGGATTGCGGCGACTGAAGACATGACCAAGCCGGCGGTAATCGGCATCTTCATGATGCTGTACGCGCAGCCGCCAAAGCGGATTGCCGCGATGCGGCTAAATCAGGTCCGACGCCTCGACGATGGCAATTACGAGATTCGGTTTGCCAAAGTTCCTCTCCAACTAGATGCCGCCGAGTCAGCGTTGCTGGACCGATACCTGACGCATCGCCGCAGATGGTCTGTTTTTGACGAGGTGTCCAGCAGTCCATGGATATTCCCCGGCCGAGGTTGGAAGGAGAGGCTTTCCGAATTCACCATCGGAAAGTATGTCCAGTCCTGGGGAACGACTGCATCTGAGCTCTATTCCACAGCCATGCGCTCTATCTATGCCGAGGGGCTTCAGCACCCGAAAGTTCCGGTTGATGCGCTGGGCGTGAGTGTCATCACCGCAGTGAAATACTTCGCGATCATGGACCCCACTCTTGCTGCATCGGTGTCCCTCCATGGCAAGATCTGATCCGTGGTGGGCCTACATCCTGCTTTGCTCAGGAGGAAGGCTATACACTGGAGTCAGCACCGACGTTGAGCGCCGCTTCAAAGAGCACAGCACTGGTCGCGGAGCATTTTTCACCAAGCTGAATCGCCCAGTTGCGATCCTTGCCGCCCAACAATTTTCGTCGTTCAAGGAAGCAGCGGCAACAGAGCGGCACCTGAAACGTGGTGGTCTAGCCGAAAGAAGGGAATGGATTGAAAAGTGGCCGTGGCGCCAACGCCACGGCGGACTGAACGAATCGGTGGAGGCCCAGAGCACGTAGTGCCAAGCCGCTACCTAGCGCCTCGCCGCCACTCCCAAGGCATCACGAACGAGCTCGACCACACTCCATCCCTCGCGGCCCGGGCTGCATCCTGCTCTACTCGGTAACGCCCGCCGGAGTATTTTTCATAGTCCAGTGCCCAGCCGTTACGAACCATCCAAGTGTTTAGGTCGGCATCGCCAACTCGGCACCGACCAATCATGCGCTTGTACCGATCAGTGCCCAAGTTCTGGCATGTGACAGTCCGTCGATCCAGATACTCGTCGAGGGCATTCGCGGATGCTGCTCCGCATCGCCAAGGCTTCCCCTCTTTCGTACAGACCTGCCTGGACTCAGGGGCGTCAACCCCGTCCAGCCGAATACGAACGCCACGTACCTCGATCGTATCTCCATCTATAACAGTTGCTATGCCTACCCACTGCTCCGATTGACGGTGCTCTGCAAACGCAGGGACGCACATCCCCGCATAGACAGCTACAGCCACGACCGCTCGTAGGGAAACCGCCGGAAGATTAACTAACAGCTTGTGGATCAAGGTGGTCATGATCAGTTCTGACTGCGATACGCCGAGTGCCAGATGGGCTAAGCGCGTTATTCACGATATCGCGCAGGAACTCGCGCCGCTTGTTCAACTGCTCGGACAGTTCCACTTGGAGCATCACGGTTGCAGATCCTACAGGGGCCTTCAGGTCGCATGCGTACAAGATCATGTCCGGATCAAGTCTTTCAATTCGCTCAATCGCACGCTCGATCCACGGACCGCCTTCAGCTGAAAGGAAGCAGTGCGATCTGGGCCAGTCCGCTCGCCCCAGCTGATCGAGAGATCTCTGCGCGGTTTCCGCGCAGTTCAGCAATGCCGCACCGTGATCAATGCCGACAATGATGCGATCCGAATGAACGTCGAGGTTCGCCTTTACGTTACCGAGCCGGTCTGTGTTTCCAATCCAGAGGTCGAACACGGCAAGTGTGGCGCACTCCTCTGCGTATCTGTTCAGCGCGCGAGATACGCGATTAGCATCAATAGGAAGCAGACGCCGGGATACTTCTGAGAGCACCAGGCTTGCGAACTTCAACCCCGTGTCGTGAGCGACAAGCGCGCCAATCGCTACAGGAGCACCGACCAACGCCGCCAATCGGCACGCAACTATCTCGCAGTAGATTTGGGCCGGTGCCTCATCGTGGTCCTCTTTGACTATCGCGCTAACGTTCCCATATCGCGCGTTCGTGATTCCACGCCCGACGTCACGCAGTCGCCCAAGAAGCTTATACGTCAAGAATGACAACGGCTTATCCCGCTGCATGCCTAAACGCCTTCCGTCGCCCATTCATCCGCGAACTGCTCTGCTTGCTCGATGACTCTCTCGGTTGCGACTAACTGACGATCCGGGGGATATCTGTACCGTTGGAGAAGCACCTTTACGAGCAGGCGCATACGCGCTCGCGCAGTCTCACGCTTCTGCCAATCAATAGTTGCTGATTTCCGGAGCTTGTCCGTGAGCTCCAAAGCCAATGCGCGCAACACCGAGTCCCCCAGCTCACGCACTGCGCTCTCGTTCTCTCGAAGGGCGAGGTAGAAGGCGTACTCATCTTCCGACATGTCTTCTGGCGGCTTGTCGGCGGCGATCTCGTGGGCGAGCTTGATCAGCTCCTCGATGACCTGCGCCGAGTTTAGGCCGCGATTGGTGTACTTGTTGATCGCCTCCGTCAGCTTGTCGCTGAACTTGGCTTCCTGCGTCTTGTTCTTGCGACCTCGCGCCCGAATCTCATCGTCGATGAGCCGTTGCAGCAGTTCGGCAGCCAGGTTCTTCTGGGGAATGTCGGCCAGCTTCTTGAGGAATACCTCGTCGAGGACGCTGATGTCCGGCTTGTCGACGCCCAGGGTCTTGTACAGATCGGTGACGCCGTTGACGAGTACGCCCTTGGCAACGATCTGGCGCATCGCCGCTTCCTTCTCGACCTTGCTTTTGCCGCTGCCGGCACCGGTGTACTTCACCAGCCCGGCCTTCAATGCCTGGTAGAAGGCGATCTCGTTGCGCAGCGTCAGCGCCTCGGGATGCGTGCCGGCCAGCGCCTGTGCTTTCGTGAGCTTGGCGACCCGGTCCAGGAACCGCTTCACGCCCGGTGGCTGGTCGCCCGGCTTGGCGTCTTTCGGCAGTCGGTTGAGCTTGACGAGATGATTCATCGCCACTGGCAGCGTCGCCAGTGCCTTCTTCGCATCGGTAGCCACTCCATCGAGATCGATGCCGTGCAGCATGTCGCGGATGGCGGACAGCTCGTCCTTCAGGATGCGCAGCGCCTCGTCGACGAATTCAACCGGGTCCTTGCCCGGCTTGTTGCCGCGTGCCCGCGTGTACTGCGCGATGGCGCGCTTCAGTTCCTCACCGATGCCGATGTAGTCGACAACAAGCCCGCCGGGCTTATCCTTCCAGACGCGGTTCACTCGGGCGACGGCCTGCATCAGACCCTGGCCCTTCATCGGCTTGTCGACGTACAGAGTGTGCAGGCAAGGCGCGTCGAAACCGGTCAGCCACATGTCACGCACGATGACGATCTTGAGCGGATCGTTCGGGTCCTTGATCCGCTTTTCCAGCAGCTTCTTTTCCTGCGGCGAGGTTGCGTGAGCGCGCAGCGCCTCCGGGTCCGAAGCTGGGCTGGTCATGATGACCTTGATGACGCCCTGGTCGACGGCTTTGGCGTGCCAGTCAGGCCGACGCTTGATGATCTCGTCATAGATGGCGACCGCCGCCTTGCGGCTGATCGCGACGATCATGGCCTTGCCATCCAACGCCTCCAGTCGGCGATCCCAGTGTTCGACCAAGTCATCCGCAAGCGTCGCCATGCGGTTGTTCGCCATGGCGATGGACTCCAGCCGGGCAAGCATGGACTTCGTCTTGCTGTTCTGCTCCTCGGGATCGTCCTCCAGCAGTTCTTCGAGTTCGTCGTCGATGTCGTCCAGCTCGGCCTTGTTGACGGAGAGATCGATAATCCGCTGCTCATAGTGGATCGGCACCGTGGTGCCGTCCTTCTGCGAGGCCATCACGTCGTAGATGTCGACGTAGGTGCCGAACACCGCTTCGGTGTCGCGGTCGTTCTCTGAGATCGGCGTGCCGGTCAGGCCCAGGTACAGGGCATTCGGCAGCGCGTCGCGCATATACTTGGCGAGGCCGTAGCGGTACCTCTCGCCCTTCTTGTCGAGATCGCTCTTGAAGCCGTACTGCGTGCGATGCGCTTCATCGCAGATCACGATGATGTTGCGCCGATCGGAGAGCACGTCCACGGTGCTCTCGCCTTTTTCGGGTGCGAACTTCTGGATGGTGGTGAAGAAGATGCCGCCTGCCACCTGCTCGGCCAGCAGACGTTTCAGGTCGGGCCGATCCTTGGCCTGCTGTGGCACAGTGCGTAGCGGAATTCGCGTCGTCGCAAACGTCTCAAACAACTGGCCGTCGAGGTCCTTTCGATCGGTGACGACGACCACGGTCGGATTCTCAAGCTCTGGACTCTCGCGCAGCATGGCCACATAAAACACGGCAAGGAAGCTCTTGCCCGAGCCCTGCGTGAACCACATGACGCCACCCTTGCCGTCGTGCCGCTCCGTGATCGAGGCCAGCGCCCGATCCACGCCGCGCATAACGCCATGGTACTGGTGATAGCCGGCGATCACCTTGAACGTGCCGGCACCTGTGGTCTGGTATGCCATGAAGTGCCGCATGTAGCGCAGCAGCGTCTGCTTCTCGAACAGCCCCCTGATCAGCACCTCCAGCTCCAGGTGCAGATCGGGATTCTCGATCCCGTCCGCCATGCGCCAAGGCATGAAGCGTTCCTGGTCGGCAGAAATCGAGCCCACGCGCGCTACAGGGCCGTCCGAGATCACGCAGACCACATTGGGCTCGAACAGCTGCGGAATCTCGTTTTTGTAGTTCTGAATCTGGTTGAAGGCGGCGTACACGTCTGCCTTCTCGTCGGCTGGATTCTTCAGCTCAATTACGGATAGCGGCAGGCCGTTGACGAAGGCCACGAGGTCGGGTCGAACCGTCTTGGCACCCTTGACCGTGAACTGGTTGACGATCAACCAGTCGTTACGTGCAGTATCGATCCAGTCGAACACCGCCACGTTGATCTGCCGCAGGTGGCCGTCGATCTCCACGTCAACCGGGATGCCATCGCGTAGCCAGACGTACAGGTCACGGTTGGCCTCGATCAGCGATTGCCCGGCAAACTGCTGCACGCGCTTTTCTGCATCGTCGATGGCAGCGGCTGGCAGGTCCGGGTTCAGGCGTTCAAGCGCCGCCCGGAAGCGCGGGGCGAGAATGACCTCGTTGTAATGCGCCCGCTCCGGCGCGATGCCGCCCGGCGACAGCACCTCGCCGTGGGAGTAGGTCCAGCCCAGGTCGCGGAACCAGTCGATGCAGGCCAGTTCGAGGTCGTTCTCCGTCATGGCAGCGCCTTGACGATGGGGCGCAGCACGACATCCATCTTCACGAGCCGTTGAACGAACCAGTTGATGTACTCGTCCCAGCGAGATTCATCCTCGATGGAAGCATTCGGGCACCACGTTGCAATTCTGCATGCGCGCGAATCGGGCAATTCCTGCCAGTCCAACTCAAAGCCAAGCTGGGATTCGATATGCGCCTTCTGCGCGAGAAGATTGGCGAAGTGCTTCTTGGCTTCGTCATTGTGAAGCCAAAGCTCAATGCCAAGGCGCTCATCTCGGGTATTGGCAATCGGATTCAGGCCAAAGCCCGACCGTCCAATCGAGTTGTTCAACCAATGCTGTGGGCGCGGCTTTTGTGGGCGGATCTGCGGCGCCGAGGTTGCAAGACGCTCCACCAGCGCCGTCCAAAATTTGAACTGCAGTTGCTTGATTGGCGTGGTAGTGGATGCGGCCCGAGCCTGCTCGCGGCCTGCCTTGGCCCAATTGTTGGGCTTTACAACAACCTCGAACTTCGGCGCCAGTGGTGAGTCACCGATGCGCCACAGCTCAACCTCAACTGCAAAGAAGCTCAGGTCGTCCGTCGTGTTGTCGTTCAGGAACTGAAGGGCGGCTGCATGCTCGGCACGGAATGACTCTGCCACCCAAATCACTTTCTTGGCACCGACTCCGGCGGCGTAGGCGATGATCTGCCCCAGATGGGAATGGTTGGTCTTTTCGAGCTGGTTTTCGATGATGACCTGATCGCCGCCATCCGTGCACAGGATATCGAGTTTGAATTCACCCACCCAATGCTCTGTAGCCACCAACTCCAGTTCACTAAGGTCAAGTGCAGTCGCTAGGGTGTCCAGATTTTCAGCCTGCGCCAGCCACGGCGTGAAATCGCTGGCTTCGTGTTTCCAGGCTTCGCGCAAGGGCACGCGCTCCAGCTTGCTCAAATTCCCCTTCATCGCTCCCTCCATCACTCAATGCTGTTCACCGCAGCCTTACGGCTTTTTCGGCGGCGGATTAACCGGCCTGCTTTCGCCTGTCCCCGGTTGATACCCGGCTCCCGGCTTACCGGCCGGTGGTGTCACTGGCTGATACCCCCTCTGGTCGTGGGACGGGGGCCTGCTCGGCTGTTTGTTCTTGTCCGACATGTTGATCTCCCTCTGTGATTACGAAGAACTCGACGGTCACGATTTCGCTTCCCAAGACGATGATGCCGGCGGTGTCATTGCGCGGACGATCGAACCCGCCATCCGCATTCAGGACCCAGGCTTCCTCCAGGAAAACCTGTTCGGCATGAGGCGAACTGGAAACGAAGGACTTCGAATCGTAGCGCCCGCCGATCTGCCGACCGTCCTTGAGTGTGATGATGGCCCAGTAACGCTGGCGTTTCTTGAACACGTAGTCCCATGGCTTGCCAATCGGATGCGGCAGCAGCCTCTGCATGAACGACTGCTTGCGGAGCAGCCACATGATGCTGGGCCACAGGATCGGGGCAACGAGAACGACCACCGCCCAGAACAACGAATAGAGCGTCGACCGCGAGACCTGCAGGCCTGAGTCTTCGATCCAGAGAATCGGGAACAGGAGTAGCCCGTAGTTGACGCAGCTGTACGCCACCGCGTCGATGAGCTGCTGCGACGAATCACGCTGGGGCTGCAATGAGAACGCTTCGTAGGCCTTCAGGCTGATGAAGCCAGGGATCACGAAGGCGATGAACAGCACCAGCTTGTTGTCGTCCCAGATGTCCATGGCGCCTCAGTCGATGCTGCGGCCAAGCAGCCGTGCAAGGAAGGCTACGATTCCGCGCTCATCACGACCGATGGGCTGTTGCCAAACGTAGTTCTTGATCGCGAAGAACATGCCTGCGATCAGGCAAGCATTGCCGATCCAGGTGAGCCAATGGATACGGCGTGCGAACACCTGATCGACCATCTGGCGGAACATGTTGCCTTCCAAGGCTGCCTGCTGATGTTCGATCCAGGCAGGCAACACGAAGGCGAAGATGATCCAGGGCACAATGCCGAGCAGCAGGGCGCCCCACCACGGCGCGCGATTGGCGGCACTGACGACATCTCCGACGATGGCAGCGCCACTGGTCGAACTGCGACGACGGTAGCGGCGCCGGGCCATGTCAGGCAGCTTCCAGTGCGGCTTCGGCGTCATCGACGCGGAGCTTGCCGGAGATCAGGCGGGGGAGCAGGAGATCGCGGAGTTGAGTTAGCGCAGCACTTTCAGACCGGGATGCCGCCACTCGATCAATCAACGGCCTGAGAATCGCCGAGAACTCCTTTACGACATCTTCGCTTGGGATCACCGCCTCAGTCGCGACAACAACGTCGGGGCGAACCGCAGGATAGGCAGCGCCATCGGCAAGGTGCGCAAGGCGGTCTATAGCATCGTAGGAAGTCGCTGCCAGATAGACAAACTCTCGGAGCCACTCAGAGTTCGGCCGTAGCGCGGCGAATCCCGTACTGCCAGTGAGTCCGTCTTCCGCTATCAAGGCAAAGGACCGATTGCCTGGCCGTACAGTGCCAACAATTGTGTCTCCGGGGCGCAGTACACGCCGCGCCCGACTTGGCGATTCGTCCCACGAGTACGACGCCCTGTTCTCGATTTCCCCAGCCTTGACGTTCGCGAGGTCAACATACTCGACATTCTCGGGGTGCTTTCGAGTGGTCCACGCTTCAGGGTTCAGAGAGCACGCGCCGGCTAACGTCGCCGCGTTCCACCCCTCCGGAATCTCCCCCAGCTCGCTATCCACGAACCGATCTGGGAACAGGGCGGCGATGTCGGGGGCGAGGCCGGGTGGGGCTTCGCCGGCGGCCTTGGCGCGCACGGGGTCGAAGTCCACGAACCACGACTTGAACAGTGCGCGGGCAATGGCTTCGAGGTTGGCGGCGAGCGCGCGGTTGTAGTCGATGCGGTCGTCGAGGGCCGAAAGCACGCGGGCGATCTCGCGCTGTATCTCAATCGGCGGGAGATCCATCTCGACCTTCCGCAGTTCGCTCTGCTTGATTCCGACTACCGTGGTTCCGGTTGCACGCCCCGTCAAACCGGACCGTAGGGGCTCTGCTTGAAGCGCGTAGAGCAGGTACGTGTTGTCGAGCAATCCCGGCTTGCCCCGCAAAGTCACAACTCGCTGAGCGAGTGCGACCGGGAGTGCCTTTATCTGCCCCACTTCGCCGAGGGGGGCTTCTGTTGTAAGAACAACGTCTCCGCACTCCGGAAGACCACGCGTCATCCACCCCTCAAAGTCATCAGCGGCGATGAACTCGTCGGGACTTTCTATGCGTCCGGCCTTCACAATTTTGGCGGTAATGAGGGGAATACCGGCTGTGGTCTTGCGCGGAGTCCTGCCCCGATAGTCGATGATTTTCGACAGGCACTCGTCGAAGGTGTAGGTGGAGGAGTCAAACCCCATATCCAACCCTCGCCATTTGCACCCGCACGTCCTCTTCCAACTTCGAACCGCGCGTTAGCAACGCCGACAGATCTCCTGTCAGCTTTGCCATCTGCTCCTCAAACGCTTCGTCGTCATCCTCGACATCGGTCGCTCCCACATAGCGCCCAGGCGTGAGCGCGTAGCTGTGCTGCTCGATGTCCGTCAGCGAAACCGACTTGCAGTAGCCAGGTACGTCGGCGTACTCGCCTTGGCCCCACTGAGTACCGCGCCAGCGGTGGTATGTCTGCGCAATTTGCTGAATTTCCTCTTCCGAGAACGCCTTCTGCTTGCGCGAGCCAGGGATCAGCGCGGCGAGCTTGCGGGTGTCGATGAACAGCACCTGCTTGCGCCGGTCCTGCTTGCCGTTCTTGCCAGCCGCTTTGTTGCGCGAGAGGAACCACAGACAGGCGGGAATCTGGGTGTTGGCGAAGAGCTGACCTGGCAGGGCAACCATGCACTCCACGGCGTCAGCCTTGACCATCGCGGCGCGAATGTCGCCTTCGCCGCCGGTGTTAGTGGTCATGGAGCCATTGGCGAGCACGATGGCGGCGCGACCGTCGCCTGACAGGCGCGCGTAAAGATGCTGCAGCCACGCGTAGTTGGCATTGCCGTCCGGCGGCACGCCGAACTTCCAGCGCGGGTCCTGCGCCAGCTTCTCCGCACCCCAGCCTTTGATGTTGAACGGTGGGTTGGCGAGCACGTAGTCGGCGCGCAGGTCTGGATGCTGATCGTTGAAGAAAGTGTCGCCATGGGACTTACCCATGTCGTAGTCAATGCCGCGAATGGCGAGATTCATGCACGCCAGCTTGCGCGTCGTGGCAGACAGCTCCTGTCCGTAGATTGCCACCTGGCCCTTCCTTCCGCCGTGGGCTTCGACGAAGCGTTCTGAGTACACGAACATGCCGCCGGAGCCGCAAGCCGGGTCGTAGATGCGCCCGGTGAACGGCGCGAGGATTTCCACCAGCACGCTGACCACGGAGCGCGGCGTGTAGAACTGGCCGGCGCGCTGCCCTTCGGCAAGGGCGAAGTTGCCGAGGAAGTATTCGTAGACCTCGCCGAACACGTCCCTCGAGCCATCCTTGCCCGGGTCGAATTTCATCTTTGCGACGATCTGCATCAGATCGCCGAGCACGCCCGCTTCCAGCGGCAAGCGGGCGAAGTCGCGGTACAGCACGCCGCGCAGCTTCTCGTTCTCGCGCTCGATGGCCGCCATGGCGTCGTCGAGCAGCTTGCCGAGCTTGGGATCGGCGGCCTTCTTCAGCAGTTCGGCGAAGCGGGCTTCTTCCGGAATCCAGAACACGTTGTCCTGGGCGTAGGCGTCACGGTCTTCGGAAAGGGCGGCGAAGGCATCAGCACGCAGATCCTCTTCCATGAACATCGGTGAAGCTGGATCAGCAAGACGTTTCCGAATGGTTTCCCGTTGTGCGTCGAAGATGTCGCTCACGTATTTGAGGAAGACCAGCCCCAGCACCGGGAACTTGTACTCGGCCGCTGACATGGCTCCGCGTAGCTTGTTAGCGGAGTCCCACAGCAGCTTTTTAAATTCGGTTTCAGTCAAACCATCCCCCCAGTCGTTATTGTTTCAAGCAGCGGCCGGATTCTGCGGATATCCGGCTCGGTCCAGTGCAGCGTTGAGTGTCACGCGCGAGATACCGAAATGCGCGGCCACCTCGGTCTTGGTCATCATCGGGTCCTTGAGCATGGCTGCAGCTTTGCGCACGTCGGCCTTCGACAGCTTGGGCCGACGTCCGCCCATGCGGCCCCGAGCACGAGCGGCAGCCAAACCAGCGACCGTGCGGTCCCGAATCAGGTTGTGCTCAAACTCAGCCAGCGCACCGAAGACATGGAACACCAGCCTGCCGCCCGCTGTAGTGGTGTCGATACTCTCGGTAAGCGACTGAAAGCCGATGCCGCGCCCTTGCAGCCCATGGATGATCTCAACCAGGTCTTTCAGTGACCGCCCGAGACGATCCAAGCGCCAGACCACCAGGGTGTCCCCTTGGCGGAGGGCCTTCAGGCATGCTTCCAGCTCAGGACGATCCCGCACCCGGCCTGACATCTTCTCGTGGAAGACCTGCTCGCATCCGGCCGCCGCCAGCGCATCGAGCTGAAGCTCGGGCTTCTGATCCTGCGTGGAAACACGGGCGTAGCCAATGCGCATTGAAAAGGCACCTATACTGTACGTTGAAAACGTACAGGGTATCTTTACGCGAAACAAGGTAATTTGTCGCAGTTTTCGGGCGATTTAGTATGCGTACAGAAAACGGTGGTTTCCTTATCGCTTCTGCGATTTGAATAGGCTAGGATACGCGCGCCATGGCGATCACCCTGAAGAAAGCACCCCTAGTTGAGCTAGTTGCCGATCTCCGATGGACTCCGTCGCTTTCATCGGCGCAGGACCAGACCGGAGCAGCGGTGATGATCCCCCAATCTTTGGTGGACCCCTCTCAGGCCGAGCTGTTCTTCCAGCAGTTCGGCGGCGCTATCTATCAGCACGGGTTCAAAAGCGTAGAGAGGCTAATTCCTCACTCAATGCCCCTGCCGCCCGATCAAATGGTGTGCCGGTACAGGCAGGCAGGTACCGATGCTCAGCCTGTGCTGGTGCAGGTTGGAACCAACCAGTTCAGCGTCAATGCGCTTCCGCCGTACAAGTCTTGGGCTGACTTTCGGCCATGGATCGAAAAGGCTGTTGCGGCGCTGCTGGAGGTTCGACCAGATTCCCTCCCGTTTCGCGCAAGCGTCCGCTACATCGATGCATTTCGCCGCGATCTGACGGAAGGCAAGAATCCGACTGAGTTCCTTGATTCCGAACTCGGAATTGGCGTGAAACTCCCCGATTCTCTGGCAAAGCGGAAGCGCGGGCCAGGGAAGGTCAAGTCATCAATTACGGTCAACATCCCTATCGATGGCATGCAGATGACGGTCAAGGCGGGTGAAGGCTTGATTAGCGGCGAAACCGTCACCATCCTCGATACTCAGGTCACGTCGTCGCCCGATATCGCGCCCACCATTGAAGCGGTCATGGCCGCCTTCGATGAGGCGCACACAATAATCCACGACAGCTTTATGGAGCTGGTGAAGCCGATCATTGATCGGCTTGAGCCTACTGGGAACTAAACAATGTTCGAGCTTCCTCCTGTTGACTCGTCGGCACTTATCGGCAGTTACCAGATCGACACGAGCCGTCGAGCAGGTAGCTTGGGGAGCTATCCGAAGTCGGGCAGCTGGCGATACGTTCCTCTCAATGACTACCAGAAGCATCTAGCGGTGCTCCTTGCGGATCAGGAGCGTGCACGGAACGAACTGGCGCATCTGAAGCACCTTGACGCAGGGTGGGATGGCGCAGGTGCAGAAAAGATCAACGTGGGCGCCGTCGCCGCTGCGCATGCCGCTTTGGAGAAGCTGCTTCCCCTCGCACCTGCCCCCGCAATTGTCCCGAACGTTAACGGTACTGCTTCGCTCGAATGGGATACTGAGCGTGGATATGCGCACCTAGAGTTGTCCTCGAAGGCTTACTCTTTTCTGCTTACGTCGAAGGGGCGGAAAGCGGTCGGCATGAAGGGCCAAGGCGCTGCGCCCTACGCTCATATCGCCAACATGATCAGCTCTGCACTGTTCGATACGCAGTCTGGGGATTCGTCCACGACGGTCATTGTCTATTCCGCCTGATGTGCGACATTCCCCTGGACCTTGATCCAGAAGAGGTGATTGCCCGCGCGGTTGGTGTTCCTTTCCACTTTAATTCGAGTGGAACACGGTTACGTGCGGCAGCGTTTCGTCCGAAACCCTCAACGGACGATCTGAGCGTAATGCGCAAGTCGCATATGGGTGCCGATGCCTGCAAGACGAAAGCAAAGGCAATCCAAGGGGATGCCTACCATGGGTTTGCGGCGCTGAAAGTGCGCGAGATTGCGATGACCGGCGCGACCGTAGTTGACTCACGGGATGGGCAATTCTGTGGTCATGCGCACATATCACAAGGGCGTCCAGCGCCAGGCAAAGACGAACCTGCCGATCCTGCGCTTCTAGAGCAGTATCACAAGCTCTCTGTTGCCTCACGGCTCTACTTGGACCCTGAGCCGCCTGCCGAGGCATGGACTGGCCCAGACATCATCTGACTGCCGGCGTTGCTTACGATGCCATCAGTCGACGAGCTGCGGAGACGGCAGCTGGCAAGTCTGCTGCACTCAGAGCACTCAGTGCCTCGTACGCCATAGACGAACGCTCTGAGGACATTTCGCTGACAAGCGAGCTGAACTGATCTTGAAGCTGGGGCGACTCATCGGGGTAAAGGAGACCAAGATCCTTAATCCGTTGGTAAAGGCGTGGCGAAATTAGCACCGCATCTAAGCGGCCATTGCGCGTTACCTCGACGGGCGACTCCTTGGCTTTTTCGATGAGAGTCGCAAGCGTACGTCCAGCAGACCTGACGCTAACGGTGTAGGGGACAGGCATAGCGTCTCCATGGTGCGTAGGCCATCGTAAAGCGTGACGTTTGCGGTGGCGAGTATCCGACTTCTCTAGCGTTGCCTAGAAGTTGCTGACCGCTGCTTGGTGGGAAGATCGACACACGCCTGCACTGCCCCCCCAGCTCTTGCCTCCCCTGCGGCCCTCTCAGCAGTGCTGGCTGTCACCACCGTCATGGATCCCGCGCGCCGCTCCAGCGCCCCGGTGGGAAGATCGACACACGCCGGCTGCTGCCCCCAGCTCTCGCCTCCCTACAGCCCTCCCGGCAGTGCTGGCTGTCACCACCGTCATGGGCTCGCTCGCACCGTTCCAGCGCCCCGGTGGGAAGATCGACACACGCCGGCACTGGGCTCCCCGCAGGCCTCCCAGCTGCGCTGGCTGTCACCACCGTCATGGATCCCTCGCATCGCTCCAGCGCCCCGGTGGGAAGATCGACACACGCCGGCACCGGCCCCCAGCTCCCGCCTCCCTGCGGCCTTCTCGGCAGTGCTGGCTGTCACCACCCATCATGGATCCCTCACACCGCTCCTGGACCCCGGTGGGAAGATCGACACGTGCAGACACCTAGCCCCATGTCTGGTCGAAGATCAGCCCGGCACCCCCCAGCTGTGATGATCTTCACACCTAAATTCACGGGGTGAAGATAGGAGCCTGTACCGAGCAACACGCACTTGATCCTGCCCGATAACGGTGCGGAGCCTTACCCGCCCCGACCCTAACTCGCTGAATACAGACTTGAAACTCACCGGAGAGTTGAAGAACCACCCGATTCTCCCAGTAGGAGTTCGACCGGCGCGTACTCGAAGTTCTGCGCGAGCCGCTGGAGAGCGGCAGCATCACCGTCTCACGCGCGGCGCGTCAGGTGGATTTTCCGGCCCGCTTCCAGCTGGTGACGGCGATGAATCCCTGCCCCTGTGGCTACCTGGGCGATGCCGGCGGCCAGTGTCGCTGCACGCCGGATCAGGTCGCGCGTTATCGCGGCCGCATCTCCGGGCCGCTGCTCGATCGCATCGACCTGCAGTTGTTCGTGCCCCGCGTGGCACGCGAACAGTTGCTGGATGCGGAGTCCGCCGCGGAATCCAGCAGCACGGTGCGGACGCGGGTGAGTGCCGCGCGGCGACAGCAGCTGTTGCGGCAACAGCATCCCAATGCACGGCTGGGCCCGCGCGAACTGGAGCGGCATTGCCGCCTGAATCCCGAAACCCGCGAACTGCTGGAACAGGCCATGAGCCGCCTGCAACTGTCGGCGCGCGGCGTGCACAGGGTGCTGCGCGTCTCGCGCACGATTGCCGATCTGGCCGATGCCACCAGCATCGAGGTGGTGCATCTCGCGGAAGCCCTGCGCTACCGCGAACTCGATCGTGCGACAGCCTCTGCATGAACGACAAAGGGCTGCCTGCAGGCAGCCCTTTGTTCCCGCTTCTACCGCAACCGCCGCTCAGAGATCGAAGCTGTAGCTCGCACCGAGGATGAACTTCGGGTCGTCGTAGAACGCACCGTCGGCACTGTCCTGATCGGTACCGACAATCGCCAGCGATGCCGAGAACGCCTCGGTGATCGCCTTGGTCAGGGCCACCTTGTAATCGAAGTACTCGGCATCGCCGGCCTTGAAGGCGTCACCGAAGCTGTAGCCGAGTCCGACATCCAGCGCGACGGACTCCTTCAGCGGAAACGTCAGTCCGAGGTTCAGGTAGGACGCGCTCTTGTCGGAGCTGAACCAGTCGTCGCTGTAGTAGTACGCCAGCGTCGCGATGCGGTAGGTCCCGCTGACATGGAACTCCAGCGTGTCGCCCGCACTGAATTCCGGATAGCTGTAAAACAGCGCGCCGACGTCGTAGCTGAAGTCGCCCACGGTGCCGCCGTAACCGGCGTAGTAGTTCATCTCGACCGAGCCGCCATCGAGGCTGGAGCTCCAGACGCCGACATAGGCGCCGCTGTCGTGCGCGTAGTCCAGCCCGCCCTGCACCGCAACCGCCCCCGGATTCGCCTGGATCGCGCCGCGATACAGATAGTCGCTGACCACCCCGATGTTGCCGCTCACGCCGGCAAGGACGCTGCCCGAGAACACGGCCGCGCCGAGGACGGCGGCGCTCACAACCGAACGCTTGAATTCCATTTGAAAGCCTCTTTCAAAGTTGTAGTGACTCCGCGGACGGCAAGCGATGCCGCGGCCCGCAAGGACTTCCGCAAGCGTCATGCCAAGTGCATCGAGCCCCGCGCCGCAACGCCGCCCGAAGCGCATTGCGGACCATCACCAACCCTCTGAAAAACAGGCACATTCGCAGCCGCGCGCGCATCGCTCGCGCGCACCCCGGAGTCGTGTGGAAAAGCCCATGCCGCGCCGCAATCATGCGCGGATATCGACGCTCGCACCGCGCGCCAATTCAGGGCAAGGACGGTTTTCGCCCCGTTTCGGAGCGTGCGCGAGACCAACGGAAAAGGCCGGGTTGCCCCGGCCTGGTACGTCGTCGTGACCGTCGCCCGCGTGGCTCAGCGCAGCAGGGCGATATCGAAGTTGTAGCTGACGCCGAGCGCGTAGCTCTGCGTATCGCGATTGAGGGTCGGATTGCCGGACTTGTGATCGACCTGACGTGCCGCCAGATAGACGTTGAAGTTTTCCAGCACGGTGTACGACGCGCCGAGCGTGTACGACAGCCCGGCAAACGGGGTGTCTTCGCTATGACCCAGTGCGGCCGCCAGTCGCAGGCGCTCGCTCAGGCCATACCAGCCGGACAGCAGCAGATACCGCTGATCGTCGAGTCCGCCGTGCAGATCCAGCGTCTCGTAGGAGGCCCCCACACCCCAGTCTGCCGCGGCATAGGCGCCGTAATAGCGCAGCGCCTCGACCTGGCCAGCGTTGCCCGCAGGCAGGCCGATGCTGAAGAAATTGGCCTCGCTGCCGCTGTTGACGCCGGAATTCAGATCCAGCATCTGCACGCCCAGTGTCAGGCCCTGCGCCGCGTACTCGACGCCGGCCGCGTAGTCGTGCTTTTCACCCGAGCCGTCGCCGTCATCGACAAACAGCGCCGCGTTGAGCCGAAAACCTTGCAGTTCCGGCGACAGGTAGGCGATCTGGTTGTTGATGAAACCGTTGCCGACCGCATCGTCGGTCAGGGTCGACAGGCCGTAGCCGGCGCCGTTGATGGTGTCGACGGCACCGCTCACACCGGAAACCGAGGTGTTGTAGAACGGATCGAGTTTCTGGCCGGAGAGCTTGTACTGGGTCGCCTGGCGACCATAGCTCAGGGTGCCATAGCGACCGCTGACACCACCAAAGAACTGACGTGCGCTTTCGCCACCGGCGGAGCCGTCATCGTTGTCGAGCAGGCGCTCGTACTGGATGAACGCAGCGAGACCATCCTCCTGCACCAGCACGCGCAGGCCGCCATGCGAATGGTTGTTGTCGACATCGCTGCCGCTGCCGACACCATCAGTCTCGAAATGGCCCAGCGACAGCCGGAAGTCACCGTAGAGGCTGGCGCTGCTTTCGAGAGCGACCGCCGCTGGTGCGGCGGTCAGCCCCGTGAAAAGTACTGCGGTTGCGGCGATGACCGTCTTCTTCATGTTCCCGATCTCTCCCTTCGGTCACTGAGGATAGGTACCGCCGTCAGCTCCGCTCAGAGCCCGGCAGTCTTCAGAATGTGCTCAACCGCCTGCTTGACCTCATCGTCGGTCAGGCTCGGATCGCCACCCTTGGGCGGCATCGCGTTCTTGCCCTTGATCGCCGCGGCGACCAGGCCGTCGAGACCGCCTTCCGCCGCCTTGCGCGCGGCCCAGGCTGCCTTGTCGTTCTCTTTCGGCGCGCCCAGCACGCCCGCCATGTGGCAGCCGGCGCAGAGCTTGGTGTTGACCTGCTCGCCGGTCATCGGCTCGCGCTTGGGCTTGGCGGCGGCCAGCTGCTGCAGCACGGCGGCATCGGTGATCACCGTGCCCACGGGCTTGATGCGGGACTCGGTGCGGGCGTCGGCTTCCGGATCGATATGCGCCTCCCCGGTATCGAGCATTTTTGCAGCGAACAGGCAGATGAAGAAGATGGCGAACAGCACGCCCATCACCATGCCGAAATTGACGTAAAAGACCTTGTCGTGGTTCTGATGATCCACTTTCGGTGACTCCCAAGAAGACGCAGAAAATAATGCTCGGAAACGAGCGGCCGAGAGTATAGCCGGGCACGGCCGCCAGCGACTACCCGCCGGGCCCCGGAAAAGGCGGGGTTTCCCCGCTATCGCATTGAATCGAAGCGGAAGGCGGTCCGCAGTACCCCGGCAACCGCTGCGCCGGCCCGGGGGCCGGGCGCAGCGGTTGCCATCGAGCGGCCAGGATCAGAACGAATCGCCCGGCACGCGCACGAAGCCTTCCATCAGCACGCGCGCGCTGCGGCTCATGATCGCCTTCTTCACCACCCACTCGCCGTTTTCGCGCGTCGCCTCCGCCCCGACCCGCAGCGTGCCGGACGGGTGACCGAAGCGCACCGCGGTGCGCTCGCCGCCACCGGCAGCAAGGTTGACCAGGGTGCCGGGGATGGCCGCCGCGGTGCCGATGGCCACGGCCGCGGTGCCCATCATCGCGTGGTGCAGCTTGCCCATCGACAGCGCGCGCACGTGCAGGTCGATCTCGCCGGCGGCGATCGCCTT
>JBEBWZ010000036.1:0-27379 GCA_040391865.1 Solimonas flava | reverse complement strand
GTTCCTCCCGGTACGGCTGGTTTGGCGCCAGAATTGTCCCTGCGTTATTCCAGTCAGTCCGGGAATGGCGTGATGGGCATGGGTTGGAATCTGGTGGGCCTGTCGTAGATCACCCGCTGTGCCGCCAGCGTCGACCCTGACGGCTTCAACGGCGTTGTGAGATTCGATAACGACGATCGCCTCTGTCTGGACGGCACGCGGCTTGTCGCCATCAGTTCAAGAAGATCATCCAGCACGGCGGCGACTACAACAGTGCGGTGGACTGGTTCGAGGTGCATCCCCATGACGGCCTGATCATGGAGTACGGGCGCCATCACAATTCAGCCTTCGGTGTACCGGGTAAGGCCTACAACCTCAAGTGGCTGGTGAGCCGCTTCTCCGACACCTACGGCAGCTACATCGATGTCCGCTACGGACATGCCGGCATCCCCCTGCTTCAGAATTCCAACGATCTGTATTAGGTAAATCGCGACTTCTTCATTCCTGCCTCCTGGCGTTACGATGCCAGAAAGCTCTCGTTTTGAAATGTCCTCGAGACGGGGAAGCTTACGCAACGAGGTCCAGGTTGATGACCCGCCCGCAGACGGCAGTTCCGTGCGCTGGGTGCTCAAGCAAATCCTTGATACGCGTGCAGTTGCGGGCAAGGAATAAAAGTAGTGCCGAGCGCCATGCACCGGGCGCTACGCTGGCAAGCGCCGCTACTCCGCCCCAACCTGGGCGCCGGACCCGACGGATCAGCTACTCGACACCCCGCACCAGCCCCCTCGCGGCCACACCGGCCACGAGCACCTGGATCACCTCAAGCTGATCCCCTGCAGCGAGGCTCCCCAATTCTCCTTGGTCTGCTGTCCTTAAACTCGCTCCGGCATGGGAAATGCGGGCTAAACTCCGCGCCTGTTCAGCGAGGGGTTGTCATGGCGCGGCGTTTTGATGTGGCGGTACTCGGGGCGGAAAGTGCGATCGGTGAAGCTCTGTTGCAGTTGATCCAGGAGCGCAAGTTCCCGGCCGGCGAGATTTCAGCGCTCGCGATCAAGCCTGAAGCCGGGCTGGTGTTGCCGTATGCCGGCAACGAGCTGGAGGTGGAGGATGCCGAGCGCTTCGACTTTGGCCAGGTGCAGCTGGCGTTTCTCGCCGACTCCGATGAGCGCCTGATCGCCCAGGCGGAACGCGCCGCGGATCGTGGCTGCGTCGTGGTCGACGCCAGCGGTCTGGCCTGGCAGGACCCCGCGATTCCGGTCGTGGTGCCGGAGCTGAACGCCGCCGCTCTCGCCAATTTCAATGAGCGCGGGATTGTGGCCAGCCCCTCGCGATTGACGGTCGCCCTGGCGCTGGCGCTCGCGCCGCTGCATGCCCTGGCGGGACTGACGCGGCTGACGGTGACGGCAATGCTGCCGGCCTCCGACAGCGGTCGGGCGGGGCTCGAAGACCTTGCACGCGAAACCACGGCCTTGCTCAATGCGCGCCACTATCAGCGGCTGCATTTCCCCCAACAGATTGCATTCAATCTGCTGGGGCAGTCGGGCGTGGCGGAGGGGGATGGCTATACCGAAGCGGAAGCCCGGGTTGCCGACGAGCTGGCGGCGCTGCTGCAGGTTGCCGATCTGAGTGTCAGTGCGACGCTGGTACAGGCGCCGGTGTTCTATGGGCATGCGATCAGTCTCGAGGCCGAATTCTTGCGTCCGATCACGGTCGATGCTGCCGCCGCTGCGTTGCGTGCGAGCCCGGCACTGGATCTGATCGAGACACTGTCGCCGGAGGACTGCCCGTCGCCGGTGGTCGACGCCATGCACAGCGATGCCATCCGTCTCGGGCGGCTGCGCCTCAGCCGTGGCCGCGCGCAGGCACTGACCCTATGGCTGACGGCGGACAACATTCGTCGCGGCGGCGCCCTGAACGCGCTGGCAAATGCCGAGATTCTTGCTCGTGACTATTTATAATTCATCCTGTATAAAAGGGCTTACACGCGCAAATTGAACTGCTGCCTGAACTGATCGGGGGCGATCGGCAAGGCGGAACCATGGAGAGGTTATGAAGCGCAAACTTCCACGACTGGCGGCGCTGGTGGCGCTGGCGCCGATGGTGTGGCTGTCTACTGTCGCGGCATTGGGGCTCGGCGACATCGATGTTCGCTCGCGATTGAATCAGCGGTTGGTCGCCAGCATTCCCCTGACTGCGGTCGGCGGTGAAGAGGCGGACAATATCCGGGTGTCGCTGGCGGGCAGTGACGATTTTTCCCGCGCCGGCATCGAGCGCAGCGACTATCTGGCGACGCTGAATTTTCGTGTTGCCACCGACGGCGCGCCGCGGATCGAGATCAGCAGCACCCAGGTCGCGCGCGAGCCTTTCCTGAATTTCCTGCTGGAGGTACGCGGCGCGGATGGTCGCATCTTGCGCGAGTACACCGTATTGCTCGACCCGCCGGAGATGGCGGGCTCGCAGGCGGCGGTGCTCGCGACGCCGCGCCCGGCACTGAGCGCAGCGCAGCCGCTGCCGCCCGCCGCCGTAGCGCCGCCAACCAAGCCCGTGGCCACGGCGCCGGTCGCCGTGCAGACGCAGAAGCCGGTGGTCGCTGCCGTGCCCGCGGCCACCGAATCGGTCGCCGTCGAATCGGCCGAGGCGGGCGTTGACCGTGCCGAAAGCAGCAGCGAGACCTACGGTCCGGTGCGCAAGGCCGAAACGCTGTGGAGCATTGCGACGCTGCTGCGTCCCGACAGCAGCATCACCATGGATCAGGTGCTGCTGGCCATTTATCGCGGCAACCCGCGCGCGTTTGATGGTGGCGGCATCAATGGCCTGATGCGCGGTGCACGGTTGCAGGTTCCCACTGCGGCGCAGATGCGTGAAGTGTCTCCCGACGACGCCAAGGCCGAGGTCGCACGCCTGCGCGGTTTGAAGGCACCTGAGGCGGGAACGTCACGTGCGCGCAGCCCTCAGCCGGTCGCCGCGACACCGGTGGTTGCGCCGCGTACGATTCAGCCGATTACCGCGCCAACGACGGCAGAGGCGGCCGTCGAGGCCCCCGCCACGATCGAGCCCGAGGCTGCCGCCGCAACGTCCGCGCCAGCGACGACTGCGACGGGGGGCGATGCAGAAGGCGCGACGGTTTCCACGGCGGTGGCAGCACCGGCAGCGATCGATCCCGCGCAAATCGAGCCCATGCAAACCGAGGCCGCGCCAACGGACCCTGCCTCGCCGCAAACGATAACGCCGGCAGCGGATGAAGAAATCATGGTCAGCGGGCCGATCGGGCACGAGAAGCAATCCGGCCTGATCGAAGCACTGCTGCTGCCGCTGGTTCTGGGGTTGGCGCTGCTGGGAGCGGTGGGCTATCTGCTTGCCCGCATTCTCGCGCGGCGCAGGGAGCAGGCTGAACAGGCGGCAGCGGCCGCCGCGCCGCGCCCGAAGATGACCTTGAAGGCGGCACCCAGCGCCAAGTCTGCCGTTGCGGCGGTTGCCGGTACCGCGGCGACGGCGCAGCGGCTTTCGGCACAGGAAGAGCTGGATCGCTTGCAGGCGTCGCTCGATGAAACCATCGAACAGCCGGCAAACAGCACGCAGCAGTTTTCGGCCGATGACCAGGCTGCGGACGCGAGTCTGCCGGCCGCCGATGCCACGCAGATTTTCGATGGTCCGCTGCTGGCGGATGCCGGCAACAGCGAGCCGGTGGATTTCGATCTGACCGGGCAGTTCGAGGCGCAGACGGTCCAGATCAATCTCGATGCCAATGATCCGCTGTCGGAAGCGGATTTCCATCTGGCCTATGGCCTGTACGACGAAGCGGCGTTGCTGCTGAAGCAGGCTGCGGAGAAGGAGCCGGCGCGTCTCGATCTGCGCGTCAAGCTGGCGGAAACCTATTTTGCCGCCGGCCGCGCTGACGAATTCGAGCAGGTCGCGGCGGAGTTGCAGGCCAAGCTGTCGGCGGGTGAATGGCAGAAGCTGGCGATCATGGGCCAGCAGCTGTGCCCGGGCTCAACGCTGTTCGCCGCTGCTGGTGCAGCGTCCGCCGTTGCGGTGGACATGACGGTCGACGCACCTGCCGCTGCGGACGGTCCTGCCGATGATGCAGGCCTGGATTTCAGGCTCGAAGATCTGGAGCTTCCGTCGCTGGATCACGAAGCCCCCGTGCCAGTAGGCGCGCCAGCTGCGGTGACGGACGGCAACGCGCTGGAGTTCGATCTCAGCCAGTTCGATCTCGATCCGAAGCCGGCTGCAGCTGCAGCTACGCTGGCGCCGGTCACGGCCGATCAGGAGAAGCCGCTGGAGTTCGATCTGGGGCAGTTCGATATCGACGCGGCGCCGACCGCTGATGTCGATCCTGCCGCGCTGCCGGCGGCCGAGGCACTGATTGATCTTGAGGAATTCGACATCGGCGAGGACATCGAGGCGGATTCGACCACGATTTCCGCGGATGAAGCCGGCACCAAGCTGGATCTGGCGCGGGCGTATGTCGATATGGGCGACAACGAGATGGCGCGCAGCCTGCTGGGTGAAGTGCTCGAACAGGGTTCCGAAGATCAGAAGCGGGACGCTCAGGCGCTGATTGTCCGGCTTGGCTGAGGCGGTGGTGCCGCAACCGCGGCATCCCATGTCGCCGCTGATGCCGGATGGCCGTGCTCATCCGGCGTCGCTGCATCCGCTGATCCGCGTGTTGTCGTTGATGGTGCTAGCTGCGGCCTTGCCAACGATGAGCCTGACCGCGGTGGCCACGGTCGCGGTCTTGCTGCTGTCCACCTACTGCGTATTGGCGCGCGCATCGCTGATGCGGCTGCTTCATGGATTGCAGCGGCTGCGCTGGCTGTTTCTGGCGCTCTGGGTGCTCTACCTAGGCTTTACTCCCGGCGAGCCGTTGCTGCCGCAGTTGCCGGGGCTGAGTCGCGAAGGTTTGCTCGAAGGGTCGCGTCGCGCCCTGATCCTGTTTGATTTGCTGACTGCCGTGTATCTGCTGCTGGCCATGACGTCCGTTCCACAATTGATCCAGGCCCTGCGTCTGGGAACACGGCCGCTGCGGCCGCTGGGGTTCAATGGCGATCGCCTGGCCTTGCGTCTGGCCTTGGCGATGGAGGGCGTCGGACATGCCGAACGGGAACTGGCCCGTGTGCGGACGCAGCGCCATGGTGCGCTGGAGGCTGCGGCAGCGATGGTGGTCGCGCTCGAAGCGCGGGCCGATACCCTTGTCGGTGCCGTGCGTTTGCCCGCGGAAACCCGGCCGCCACTCTGGCAGTGGCTGCTGCCGCTGAGCCTGGCACCGCTGTTGGTGTGGACACCATGACGCGTTATGCCGCGGGCATCGACTACGTCGGCACCGAGTTTGCCGGCTGGCAGGCGCTGCAGCGCTTCCGCACGGCCCAGGGGGAACTGGAGGCCGCGCTCTCCAAGGTCGCTGCACATCCCTTGCGGGTGACGGCGGCCGGGCGTACCGATGCCGGCGTCCATGCGCTGCAGCAGGTGGTCCATTTCGACAGCGAGGCGGTGCGCAGCGACTATGCCTGGCTACTGGGCAGCAACCGTTATCTGCCACGCGACCTCAGCGTGCGCTGGCTGCAGCCGGTGTCCGATGATTTTCACGCGCGCTACAAGGCGATTGCCCGCAGTTACCGCTATGTGATCCACAACCATCGCGCCCGCAGCGCCTTGCTGTTCAACCGCAGCGGCTGGTGGCCGCAACCGCTGGCGGCGGAGGCGATGCATGAAGCGGCGCAGGCACTGATCGGCGAGCAGGACTTTTCCGCGTTTCGCGATTCGCAATGTCAGTCGAAGACGGCGGTGCGCCGGATCTCGTCGATCACGGTCAGCCGCAGCGGCGATTTCGTGGTGATCGATATCTGTGGCAATGCCTTCCTGCATCACATGGTGCGCAACATCACCGGCACGCTGGCGGAGGTCGGTCTCGGCAAGCGGCCGGTGGCCTGGGTGGCGCAGGTTCTGGCCGGTCGCGACCGTCGGCAGGGCGGAATCACCGCGCCTGCGGGCGGGCTCTATTTCGTGGGGCCGCAATATGGGGCAGAATTCGCGCTCCCGCCGCCCCCCAGGCCCTGGTTTCCAGCGTAAGCCGTTTTGTCTCGAACCCGAATCAAGTTCTGCGGTATCCGCAGTGCCAAGGATGCACAAGCCGCCGTTGCGCTTGGCGTGGACGCCATCGGTTTCGTCTTGGTGCCCGGCAGTCCACGCGCCTTGACCGCGGAAAAGGCGGCCTCGATCCGTCGCCGTCTGCCGCCCTTCGTCAGCGCCGTCGCGCTGTTCAAGGACGCCGACAGCGCCGCAGTGCAGGATGCGATCGACGCGCTGCGTCCCGATCTGCTGCAGTTTCACGGCAACGAAGACGCGGCGTATTGCGCCAGCTTCGGCTTGTCCTACCTGAAAGCCGTGGCCATGGGTGAGGGCGGTACGTTCAAGGCGGAGGCGCGCAGGCATCGCGCGGCGTCTGGCCTGCTGCTCGACAGTCATGTGCGCGGCGGCATGGGCGGGCGCGGCGAGACCTTCGACTGGCGCGCTGCACAGGCCGCAATCGCCGGCACCTCGGTGCCGCTGATCCTGGCCGGCGGCCTCAACGCGGCGAATGTGGGCAAGGGCATGGCGGCGCTGCGGCCGTTTGCCGTTGATGTTTCCAGTGGCATCGAGGCGCGACCCGGCGTCAAGGACCACGACAAGATGCGCGCCTTTGTGGCTGCGGTCCGGCGCGCCGACGAGAAATTGAAATGAGCAGTTACCAGTTCCCCGATGCCGGCGGCCATTTCGGCACCTATGGTGGTCAGTTCGTCGCCGAGACGCTGATGGAGCCTTTGCGCCAGCTTGAAGCGGCGTATAAGCAGTTGAAGGACGATCCCGCCTTCCGCAAGGAACTCGATGAGGATCTGCGCCACTATGTTGGGCGGCCATCACCGCTGTATCACGCGCTGCGTCTGAGCCGCGAATGGGGCGGGGCGCAGGTCTGGCTGAAGCGCGAAGACCTCAACCATACCGGCGCGCACAAGATCAACAACACCGTGGGGCAGGCCTTGCTGGCCAAGCATCTCGGCAAGACCCGCATCATCGCCGAGACCGGCGCCGGTCAGCATGGTGTGGCGTCGGCGACGATTGCTGCGCGCCTGGGCCTGAAATGCGTCGTGTACATGGGCGCGGAAGACGTCGAGCGACAGTCGCCCAACGTCTACCGGATGAAGTTGCTCGGGGCGGAAGTGGTCGCGGTGCACAGCGGCACCAAGACGCTGAAGGACGCGATGAACGAAGCGCTGCGCGACTGGGTGACCAATGTCGACGACACTTTCTATGTCATCGGCACCGCCGCCGGTCCGCATCCGTATCCGCTGCTGGTGCGCGATTTCCAGACCATCATCGGTCGCGAAGTGATCGAGCAGTCGCAGGCGCAGATCGGGCGGCTGCCCGATGCGCTGCTGGCCTGCGTCGGCGGTGGCTCGAATGCGATCGGCCTGTTCCATCCGTTCATCGAGCACCCTGCGGTGCGCATGATCGGCGTCGAGGCCGGTGGTCTCGGCGTGGGCACCAAGGATCACGCGGCGCCCCTGAACGCCGGCAAGCCGGGCGTGCTGCACGGCAACCGCACCTACATCATGTTCGACGAGAACGGCCAGATCATGCCGACGCATTCGATCTCCGCCGGACTCGATTACCCCGGCGTCGGACCTGAGCATTCCTGGCTCAAGGATCTCGGTCGCGTCGAGTATGTCCCGATCAATGACGACGAAGCGCTGGCCGCGTTTCACGAACTGACGCGCTGCGAAGGCATCATCCCGGCGCTGGAGTCGGCGCATGCGCTGGCGCAGGCGCGCAAGCTCGCGCCGACGATGACGCCGCAGCAGCACATCGTGGTGAACCTGTCCGGTCGCGGTGACAAGGACATCTTCACCATCGCCAAACTCGAAGGGATTTCGCTGACGTGAACACGCCTGTTGCAGCAGTGAAGGGGGCCGGCCGCATTGCCCGGCGCATGGCCGCGCTCAAGGCCGCCAACCGCAAGGCGTTGATCCCGTTCATCACCGCGGGCGATCCGCATCCGGATCAGACGGTGGGCTTCATGCACGCGCTGGTGCGCGGCGGTGCCGATATCGTCGAACTGGGCGTGCCGTTCTCCGATCCGATGGCCGTTGGTCCGACTATCCAGCTCGCCTGCGTGCGCGCCCTGCTGCAGGGCACGCGCATATGGCGCGTGCTCGACATGGTGGCCGAGTTCCGGCAAACCGATACGGAAACGCCGGTGGTGCTGATGGGCTACCTCAATCCGGTCGAGGCGCGCGGGCTCGAGGCGTTTGCGGCGCGTGCGCAGCAGGTCGGGCTCGATGGCGTGCTGCTGGTCGATCTGGCTGTCGAGGAATCCGCCGGCTATCTGCCGACGCTGCGCGCACACGGACTCGATTGCATCTTCCTGCTGGCGCCGACCAGCCCGGACGCGCGCATTGCGCGGATCGCGCATGAGGCCAGCGGCTATCTCTACTATGTGTCGCTGAAGGGCGTCACTGGCGCCGCGAGCCTGGATATCGGCGATGTCACCGCCAAGCTGGATGCCATCCGTGCGCAGACGGCACTACCGATCGCGGTCGGTTTCGGTATTCGCGACGCCGCCAGCGCCAAGGCCGTGGGGCAGGTGGCCGACGGCGTGATCGTCGGCAGCGCGCTGGTTTCCGAGATCGCGCAGCGCCAGGATAGACCCCAGGAATTGCCAGCGGTACTGCAAGCCAAGATGAACGAACTTCGCCGGGCGCTGGACGAATTGGCTGCCTGAGCCCGCAAACCGCTAACATTCACGCCACCCGCACGGCGAATTCCAAGACAAAATCCATGAGTTGGCTCGAGAAAATTGCAGGCGGTTCGAAACTGCTCACCACCGGTGCACGCAAGCGCAATGTGCCGGAAGGTCTGTGGACCAAATGCGAAAGCTGTCAGTCGGTGCTGTACCGCGCCGAACTGGAACGCACGCTGGAAGTCTGCCCCAAGTGCGGCGCGCATCATCCGGTCGGCGCGCGGCAGCGGCTGGAGCATTTCCTTGATGCGGAACCGCGTCAGGAAATCGGCGCCGAGGTGTCACCGAAGGACCCGCTGAAGTTCAAGGACAGCCGCAAGTACACCGAGCGCCTGAAGGAAGCGCAGGCCGATACCGACGAGCGCGACGCGCTGGTGGTGATGCGCGGTCAGTTGCAGGGTTTGCCGGTGGTGGTCGCGGCATTCGAATTCAGCTTCATGGGCGGCTCGATGGGCAGCGTCGTCGGTGAGAAGTTCGTGCGTGGCGTCAATGCCGCGCTCGAGTTCGGTGTGCCGTTCGTCTGCTTCTCCGCGACCGGCGGCGCGCGCATGCAGGAATCGCTGTTCTCGCTGATGCAGATGGCCAAGACCTCCGCGGCGCTGTCGAAGCTGGCGGAGCGCGGCCTGCCGTTCGTCTCGGTGCTGACGCATCCGACCATGGGGGGTGTTTCCGCCAGCCTGGCGATGCTGGGTGACGTCAACATCGCCGAGCCCAAGGCGCTGATCGGCTTTGCCGGTCCGCGCGTGATCGAGCAGACTGTGCGTGAAAAACTGCCGGAAGGCTTCCAGCGTTCGGAGTTCCTGCTGGAAAAGGGTGCGATCGACATGATCATCGACCGCCGCGAACTGCGCGAGCGGATCTATCGCCTGCTGGCGATGCTGACGCATTTTGCCCCCAGCGTTTCCGCCGAAGAATAAGCCTGTCCGTGCCTGAGGATCTCGCCACGCGCAGTCTCGAACAGTGGCTGCGGTGGCAGGAAACCCTGCATCCCAAAGCGATCGCACTCGGGCTGGAGCGCGTACGGCGCGTGGCCGGCCGCCTGGACTTGCCAGGAACAAGCGCAGTCACGCTGACCGTTGCCGGCACCAACGGCAAGGGCTCCAGTGCGACGCTGGCCGCCAGCATCTATCGGGAAGCCGGCTATCGCGTCGGCCTGTATACCTCGCCACATCTGCTGCATTACAACGAGCGCGTCAGCATCGACGGCGAACCGGTCGATGACGCGGCCTTGTGCCGCGCGTTCGCCGCGATCGAGGCACAACGGGGTGCGGAAACGCTGACCTATTTCGAGTTCGGCACGCTGGCGGCGTTATGGCTGTTCCGTGAGGCCGGCGTCGAGATCCAGGTGCTGGAAGTCGGGCTCGGTGGGCGTCTCGACGCGGTCAATCTGGTGGATGCCGATGCCGCGTTGCTGACCAATGTCGGGCTCGACCATCAGGACTGGCTGGGCAACGATCTCGACAGCATCGGCCGTGAAAAGGCCGGCGTCTTTCGTGCCGGCAAGCCGGCGATCATCGCCGAGCGCACGCCACCGCAGAGCGTGCTGCAGACCGCTCAGGCGGTGGGGGCGTCGCTGCTGCAGTTGAATCGCGATTTCCGCTTTACATCGTCGCAAAGTGGTCGATGGCGCTGGCACGGTGGCGCGCAGACGCTGGAGGATTTGCCGCCGCCTGGGCTGGCCGGTCCGGCGCAGTTTCAGAATGCCGCCGGTGTGCTGATGGCGGTGGCGGCATTGCAGACACAACTGCCGGTCAAACCCGATGCGATCCGCGTCGCCTTGTCGCGGCTGCAGCTGCCCGGTCGCCTGCAGCGTCGCGGACCTTATCTGCTCGATGTCGCACATAACGTCGATGCCGCGCAGGTGCTGCGCGCACAGATCGAAGCGCTGGCCATGAAGCCGGTGATCCTGGTATTGGGCATGCTGGCCGACAAACCGGCACTGGAGTTCGTGCGTTGCCTGTCACCGGTCATCGATCGGACATTGCTGGTGAGCCTGTCGGGGCCGCGCGGCCTGACGGCCGCTGACCTGCAGCAACGGATCACGGACAGCGGTTTGCGTGGCGAATGCTGCGACAATATGCGCGCCGCGCTGGCACAGGCGCGCCGGCTGTCCGGGCCCGCGGGCCTGGTGGTCGTGACCGGCTCCTTTCTGACCGTGGCGGAAGCTGTTGGATCTATCGATGAATGACGTAGTCAAACGACGTATGGCCGGCGCGCTGCTGCTGGTGGCCGTTGCTTTCATCGCGGTATCGATGCTGCCGGAAGTGCGCAAGGGCGATGCCGAAAGCGGCGTGCAGATCGTGACGATCGCGCTCGATGGCTCTGCCCCCGAGACGGTCTCGTCCGCCGCCGAAACATCTGCACCCGCGCAGATCGCAGCGGCACCGTCCCTGCCGGCTGCGGATGATCCGGCCGCCTTGCCGCCGGACGCCGAACTGGAAGAGGCCGGCGCCTCCTCGGGCATGGTCGAAGATCCTGCCCAGGATGCGGAAGCCGAGGCTGTCGCAGCGGCCGTCGCCACGCCCAAAGCGCCGAGCGTGCCCAAAGCAGAGAAACCGGCAGCGCCACCGTCGTCAGTCCCCAGTGTCAAACCGGCACCCGCGGTTGCAGCGGCGCCCAAGGCGCCAACGACCAGTGCGCCAACGGTTGCGGCCGTGCGGCCGGTGCAGAAGGCCGTCGCACCGGCCCCTGCGCCGCCGCCGGAGAGCCGATCGGCGTCGGTCGCGCCGTCTGCCGCGGTCGGCAACACCCCGGCAGCGGCTACGGGCGGACGCTGGTACGTACAGGTCGGCGGCTTTGCCGAGATTGCCAACGCGCATCAGGCCCAGGACCGTCTGAAGGCTGCAGGGCAGGCCAGCATCATCGCGCCGGCTGAAACCGCACGCGGCACCTTGTATCGCGTACGTGCCGGTCCCTACGCCAGTCGCGAGGCCGCAGCCGCGGCCCGCGTGGCTTTGGTCGCGGCTGGTTTTGGCGAGCCGGCAGTGGTCGGGCCTTAAACTTTCCGGATGCGCGCAGATTTATCGGGGCCTGGGGTGGTAAAATTGATGCGGTTCACAGACGACAGGTTGCCGCGCTGAATGATTTGGGTGGATTACTGCATTCTGGCCGTCTTTCTGTTCTCCGTATTGATCGGCGTCTGGCGCGGATTTACGCGCGAAATCTTCAGCGTCATGACCTGGGTGCTGGCGTTTGGCCTGGTCTGGTTTTTCGGCAACGAGGGCGAACGGCTACTGGCCGACAAGATTTCCGATCCGGTGCTGCGTCAGGCCGCTGCCTATGCGGCGCTGTTTTTCGGTGGCTTGCTGATCGGAGCGATCATTACCCACTTCGCGGTCCAGGCCGTGCGCGACAGCCGTTTCTCGCCCGCCGACCGCACTCTCGGTGGCGGTGTCGGCGTGCTGCGCGGGATCTTCGTGATCACCCTGTTCGTGATGATCGCCGGACGCATGGGTGCGCACGATGACCGCTGGTGGCGCGAGTCCTCCCTGATTACCCATTTCACACGGTTGGCGGACAGCTTCGCCACGCTGGTTCCCGATCGCTGGTTGCAAGCACTGAAGCCCGCGCCGCAATCCCCATCTTCTCCCCCAGGCCAATAACATGTGCGGAATCGCCGGCATCGTCTCCCAGGGTCCTGTGGTCAGCTCCGATCTGTTCGATGCGCTGACCATGCTGCAGCACCGCGGTCAGGATGCCGCAGGCATCATCACCAACGAAGCCCACCGTCTTTACCTGCGCAAGGAAAACGGTCTGGTTCGCGACGTGTTCAATTCCGACGAGCACATGCTGCAGTTGCGCGGCAACATGGGCATCGGCCATGTGCGCTATCCCACAGCCGGCCGCGCGACCTCCGCAGAGGCGCAGCCGTTCTATACCAACACGCCGTTCGGCATCTCGCTGTCGCATAACGGCAACCTGACCAATGCCGAGGAGCTGAAGCAGGAACTGTTCCTGCAGGACCGGCGCCACCTCAACACCGAATCCGATTCGGAAGTCCTGTTGAACGTGTTTGCGCATGAACTGCTGCAACGCGGTGTGCTGCGACTGACGCCGGATGACATCTTCTCCGCAGTATCGGGCGTGCATCAGCGCTGCCGTGGCGCCTACGCCTGCGTCGCGCTGATTACCGGTTACGGTGTGGTCGGCTTCCGCGATCCCTTCGGCATCCGTCCGGCCGTCTACGGCGTGCGCGAAACCGCCAAGGGCCCGGATTACATGATCGCGTCGGAATCGGTGGCGCTCGACGCACTCGGCTACGAAAAGATCGGCGACATCGCTCCCGGCGAAGCGGTGCTGATCACGCTCGACGGCAAGCTGCACAAGCGCCAGTGCGCGGCCAACCCGATTTATTCGCCGTGCATTTTCGAGCACATCTATCTCGCCCGCCCGGACTCGGTGATAGACAAGATCTACGTCTATAAGGCGCGTCTGCGCATGGGCGTGAAGCTGGCGGAAAAGATCCTGCGCGACTGGCCCGACCACGACATCGACGTGGTGATCCCGATCCCGGATACCTCGCGCGTGGCCGGTGCCGAGCTGGCGATGCGTCTCGGGGTCCATTACCGCGAAGGCTTCGTCAAGAACCGCTACATCGGACGTACCTTCATCATGCCGGGGCAGGCGCAGCGCAAGAAATCGGTGCGCCAGAAACTGAATCCGGTCGATCTGGAATTCCGCGGCAAGAACGTCTTGCTGGTCGACGACTCGATCGTGCGTGGCACCACCTCGCGCGAGATCATCGACATGGCGCGCGAATCGGGCGCCAAGAAAGTGTATTTCGCCTCGGCCTCGCCGCCGGTGCGCTATCCCAACGTCTACGGCATCGACATGCCGACCTCGTCGGAGCTGCTGGCGCATGGCCGCAGTGTCGACCAGCTGGAAAAGCTGCTGGGGGCAGACCGCCTGATCTATCAGGACCTGCCCGATCTGGTCGAAGCGGTGCGCGCCGGCAACCCGAGCATCACCCGTTTCGACTGCTCGGTGTTCACCGGGGATTACATCACCCAGGACGTGACCACCGAGTACCTGAACCAGCTCGAACTGTTCCGTTCCGATGCGGCTCGTGCTGCACGCAACACCTCGCAGACAGTGATCGAGCTGCGCAACAGCTGAATTTGTATCTCGACGCGGACTTGAGTCGCGCCGGGTTTGGTCTTATTGTTGCAACGCGCCGATTTGGTTCCAGCTTGCGGGCGCGCAGTCGGTTCGGCTTCGCCGGATCGACACAGAGCATCGAACGGTTTCATCGCGGTGGCCAATGGCTGTCGAATGATTCCCCGAACTGCGCTGTGGTGGCTATAGCCACCTGAATAAATACAGCTAAACGGGAGTGGAAAGCCCGTTTCAGCAAGTAAATGCTGGCGGGCTTTTTTGTTGGTGCAGGAGTGACGACCGTGGATGAGCGATTCGATCCGGAATGGGGCTACGCAACCATGGGCGTGCGTGCGGCGGAGCCACGCACCGGGCAGCGCGAGCATTCGGCACAGATCTCGCTCACCTCGAGCTACGTCTTCAACTCCGCCGCCGAAGCTGCTCGGGTATTTGCCGGCGAGGAGCCGGGGTACATCTATTCGCGCTTCAACAACCCGACGGTCGAAGCCTTTGAAAAAAGGCTTGCGGCGATGGAAGGTGGCGAGCGCTGTGTGGCCACCGCCAGCGGCATGGCCGCGATCCTGACCCTGTGCCTGGCGCTGCTGAAGCAGGGCGACCATATCGTCGCTTCGCGCGGTCTGTTTGGCGCCAGCATCGGTCTGTTCAACAACATCCTGTCGCGGTTCGGATTGACCACCACGTTTGTCGATCAGGTCGATACGCCGGCCTGGGAGCAGGCGCTCACCCCGCAGACGCGACTGCTGTTCGTCGAGACACCATCGAATCCGCTGATGGAACTGGCGGACATTGCCGCCCTGGCCGACATCGCCCATCGGCACGGCGCCTGGCTGTGCGTCGACAACTGCTTTCTGACGCCGGTGTTGCAGCAACCCCTGAAGCTCGGTGCCGATTTCGTGATTCATTCGGCGACCAAGTATCTCGACGGGCAGGGGCGTTGCGTGGGCGGAGCAATCGTCGGCAAGGCCGAACCGGTCGGCAAGGACATCTATGGCTTCATGCGTACGGCGGGTCCATGCATGAGCCCATTCAATGCCTGGGTGTTTCTCAAAGGCATGGAAACGCTGGCGCTGCGCATGAAAGCGCATTGCGACAACGCGCACCTTCTCGCCGAGTGGCTGATGTCGCAGCCGGCGGTGCGGCGCGTGTTCTACCCGGGGCTGGCCAATCATCCGCAGCATGCACTGGCGTTGCGGCAGCAGTCCGGCCACGGTGGGGTCGTCAGCTTTGAAGTCGAAGGTGGGCGGGACGCGGCATGGCGGGTCATCGACAGCACGCGGATGATTTCGATCACCGCCAACCTCGGCGACACCCGCAGCACCATCACCCATCCTGCAACTACCACCCATGGCCGCATCTCCGCAGAGGCACGCGCCGCTGCCGGTGTGGTCGATGGCTTGATCCGCATCTCGGTCGGACTTGAAGATCTGAGCGATATCACTGCGGATCTCGCGCGTGGTCTGTTGCGTTAATCGCTTTGCGCACCGCGCTGTATCAGGCACTGACGGAAACCGACCCGGCACAGAAATGTCGCCGGGTCGCTGCACTGGTCGCGGGGGAGTGGCGTGAACAGTTATTCCCGGATGCCGTTCGCGCGATTCCCGGGCGACCTGATGCGCCGGCACTGATCGCTGCGCGCGACGTGCCGCATCGGGGGCTTGGCACAGCGGAAGGACGTGCGGCGCTGATCCATGCGATCGCGCATATCGAGTTCAACGCCATCAACCTAGCCCTCGATGCCGCCTGGCGTTTCGGCGGCATGCCGGCCGCGTTCTACGCCGACTGGATCAGCGTGGCGCAGGATGAAGCGCGGCATTTTCAGATGCTGCAACAACGCCTGGCAGAACTGGGCCATGCCTATGGCGATTTCCCGGCCCACAATGGACTGTGGGAAGCCGCCGAGCGCACAGCCGACGATGTGATGGTGCGGATGGCCCTGGTGCCACGTGTGCTCGAAGCCCGCGGTCTCGATGTCACACCCGGCATGATCCGCCGCCTGGGCGAGCAGCACGATCATGCGACCGTCGCCGCGCTTGAGGTGATTCTCGCCGAGGAAGTGCGGCATGTGGCCATTGGCACCCATTGGTTCCGGATGCTGTGTGAGCAGCGGGGCTTACCACCGGAAACAACTTTCCTGCAGTTGCTGGAACAACATCAGGTGCGAATCCGGCCGCCGCTGAATCGCGCCGCGCGCCACGCCGCCGGATTCGTGGATTGTGAACTCGGGGGCGTTGGGTAGAGGTCTTCGCTGACAACTGGTCGAGCGACTAGTTACCGCGGAGGGTTCTCAAATGACGACGATCCACAAAACCCTTCCGCAAGCTGCTGCACGATGCTCGCCGCCGCTGCGAGTTCCGAGATCGCGGCAACACAGGTGCCGGCGTAGAGTGGCGTCAGTTCGCAGTCGCTGCGATCCATGCCTTTGGTCTTTGCGGCGGCCGAATAGAACGGCAGCGATAGCCGCTGCAGTTGTGTCATGGCCGTGACCTGAGACAGGGGCACCACGCTGCGCAACGGGATGCTGAGCGTATTCAGCCACTGCACCCAGCGCGGTCCTTCGGGCCGTTGCCGGCACCAACGATCGGTTGCCTGATTGGTGGCGACGCGGTGATAGGCCGGCCAGGCCAGACCGAACAGCAGCGTCCGCAGGGTTTGATCGGCACGCAGCAGCTTGTCGAGATAATCCGGGTGAGCATTGCTTTCCGGGGTCATCAGGAAGCGGGTGCCGGCGACCACTCCGTCCACTCCGAGTGCGCGGGCACGCGCCGCTGACTCAGCGTCGTGGATGCCACCTGCGGCCAGTACCGGTTTGCCATGGCGGATCTCGGCAAGCGCGGCAATCAGCTGCGACAAGGGCAGTGCGCCCGCGAGGTGCCCGCCGGCTTCCACCCCCTGTGCAATGAGTGCGTCGGCGCCGTCGCTCAAGGCACGCACGGCTTGCTCCGGCGTGCCGATCTGGTGCCAGACCTGAATGCCGGCCTGCTGCAGGCGTCGAACCAATGTGGCGTCGTAGCCATAGAACATCACCACGACTGCGGGCCGCTGTTCGAGACAGGCACGCACATGCGCTTCACGCACGAATGGCATCAGGAGGTTGGCCGCGAATGGGCGGGTACCGCAGCGCTCGCGCGTTTCTCGCAGTTGTTCATTGAACTCTGCGGGCGGCATCAGCCCCACGGTGCCGAGACCACCGGCGAGACTCACTGCACTGGCCAGGGTCGAGGTCGACAGGCCGCCGCCCATGCCGGCCTGTATCACCGGGTGCTGCAATCCCAGGGTGCTGTGCCATGAGCGGCTGCCGGCATGGTTCATCGGGTCTGGTTCCTGAGGGGTGTAGTCGTGAAGGGGCTCAATTGCCGCTCCCGGATTTGCCGAATCTGAAGCGGCAGCTGTTGCCGCCCCTGATCATGCATTCACGATGATCAACGGCGCGACCGGTTGCTGCTTCCATCAGCGCGAGGTCATAGCTGCAGACGGCGGGAAACTGTTCCGCGAGCTTATGGAACACGCAGTTGTGGGCCACGATTTCCGGCGTCGCACGAGGGCCGTCGCTGCTGACGTGGGCTTCGTAGCCGGCGGCACGCATGGCGGCAGCCGTCTGCTCTATCGATGCGGTCTTGCCAGCCGCGATGCGGTTTCCCGCGCGGGTGCCCATGCGTTGCATGGTGCGCTGCAAGCTTGCGGCATCGGAATTCTCGGCAATGTCCTCGAGCAGGTTTTCGGCCAGTTGCAAGTATTGCCGCGGAAACATCTCGTGGCCGCTCGGGGACAGGTTATAGAGCAGTTCCGGGCGGCCCCGGGTGGGCTGGGTGCCCGTGCGGACAATCAGGCCATCGCGCTCAAGCGCGGTCAGGTGCTGCCGGACGGCGGTCGTGGTGATGCCGAGCTCGGTCACCATGTTTTCAACGGTGGTCCCTTGCGGCTGATGCAGCAGGGTTTCCAGCAGTCGTCGTTGCGTCGGACCGCATTGATCGAGTCTTGAGATTTCCATGGGGCCATTATGGCGAGTGGGAAAGCGGCGGTTACCGTGCCGCGCGGCGCGACATGGTAAATCCCGGTTGCTGGGATTAAAAATAATATAAAACAGTTGAAACTGTTTTAAATGATCATTAGCATGGATTGCCGATCGTTACCGGACCGCAGATCCGTTGCGGAAGGCATTCCTCTTATTCCCAGGAGTACGCTCATGACTCAAGAACTGAATGGCGCCACCCAGGCCAATGACCCGCAGCGACGTCGTTTTCTGGCCAGCACGGCTTTTCTGTCGACGGCCGCAATAGCGATGCTGGGCGGCATGCCGACTCGCGGGCTCGCCGCCAGCCACGGCGATGCCCAGGCGGCCAATGATCTCGGCATTCTCAACGTCGCGCTGGGACTCGAGCACGAGGGGATTGCAGCCTACGAAATCGGCGCTGGAAGCGGCCTTTTGGACAAGCCGCTGTTGAGCGTCGCCCAACTGTTCAAGTCGCATCACGAGGGACATCGCGAGGTGCTGATCAAGGCGATCCGGTCGATGGGCGGCAAACCTGTCGGCGCAAAGTCGATCGCCGAATACCAGCAGAGCAGCAAGCTGGACGTGAAGTCAATCAAGACCGCGGCCGATGTACTCCGTCTGGCGCGACGCCTGGAACTGGGTGCGGTCAATGCCTATCTCGGCGTGATGCCCAGTTTCGGCAATCGTGATCTGTCGCAGGTCGCCGGCCGTCTGATCGCCGATGAAACCATGCACTACACCGTGCTGACGCAGGCACTGGGCGATCCGCTCCCGGTGCCGGCGCTCAGCTTCGGCGCGTGAACGGGCGGTTTTTCCGCGTTGTCGTGGACGGCTGCCGGGCTCAGGACGGCAGCCGTTCCAGCGGCTATTCCATGCTCCTGGTGACGACATGGTTTGCGGCACTGGGCATGGCGGCGACAGTCGCTCAGGCAGCGGACCCGATGCGTGGACAGCAACTCTACGAAGCACGCTGCATTGCCTGCCATAGCCTGGATGAGAATGGCCCCGGACCCCGGCATCGAGGGGTCTATGGCTGCATGGCCGGAACCCAGGCAGGCTACGATTATTCGCCGGCATTGCGACGGTCCGCGCTGCTCTGGAATGTAGCGAACCTCGATCTGTGGCTGGCCGATCCGACGGCGCTGGTCCCCGGAAACAAGATGGTCGTCCGTCTTGCCAACGATCCCCAGGACCGTGCCGATCTGATCGCGTATCTGAAAACGGCGACGGAGAACCCGCGCGAGTGCCAGACCCCGAATCGTTCCGGGCGCTGAGATCGAGTTGTGCAGCGCGCGGGGCGGGGTGCGCTTACCGCGCCTGATTCACCCTGCAGCTAGCCAATCTGCTGTATCACTGCGATTCTGCCTGTCGGCTTCACGTCACTGTCGTGACGGATGCCGGCCGCGAATCGCAAGGAATGCATGCATGACGCTTGACCGCAACCGCCTGGTGCCACTGATCGTGGCCTGCGCGTTGTTCATGGAAAATCTCGATTCGACCATCATCGCGACGGCGCTGCCCACCATCGCGCGCGCACTTGATGAAGATCCGCTGCATCTGAGTTTCGCGATCACCTCGTATCTGCTGTCGCTGTCGGTGTTCATTCCATTGAGTGGCTGGATGGCCGACCGGTATGGCACGCGCGCCGTGTTTCGCAACGCCATCCTGATTTTTGTGGTCGGGTCGATCGGCTGTGCGGCGTCACAAAGCATCGGGCAGCTGGTTGCGGCGCGACTGCTGCAAGGTCTGGGCGGGGCGATGATGGTGCCGGTGGGGCGTCTGGTTCTGTTGCGGGAAGTGCCGAAATCGCAGTTGGTGGTCGCAATGACCTATCTGACGATTCCGGCGCTGATGGCGCCGCTGCTCGGGCCGCCTCTGGGCGGGCTGATCGTGACCGTGGCTTCATGGCGCTGGATTTTCCTGATCAACATTCCGATCGGCATCGTCGGCTGGCTGTTGGTGAGCCGCCACATCCGCGACCTGCGCGATACCGAGCCGGCACCACTGGACCTGGGTGGCTGGATGCTGCTCGGATCCGGTGTCGCCGGCGTGGTGTTCGGCTTTGAAAGCCTGGGCAAGAACGTGTTGCCAGCGCTGCTGCAGTGGCTGGTGCTGGGCGTCGGCGTGCTGCTGCTGGGCCTGTATGTGCGTCACGCACGACAGGACTCGGCGCCGATCCTGAATCTGGGTCTGCTGCGGATCCCGACCTTCCGGATTGCGATCAGCGGCGGCTCCCTGTTCCGTATCGGTATCGGCAGCTTTTCGTTGCTGATGCCGATGATGCTGCAACTGGGCTTCGGACTGGACGCCCTGCAATCGGGCCTGATCACTTTCGCGTCGGCAATCGGTGCCTTGCTGCTGAAGACGATCGCAAGGCGGATAACGCAACGCTACGGATTCCGCCGCCTGCTGGTGGTCAATGCCGTCATCAGCAGCCTGGCGTTGATGGCCTGTGCCTTGCTGCGGCCGGAGACGCCGTATCTGCTGGTGATCGTGTTCCTGCTGACCGCGGGTTTTCTGCGTTCCTTGCAGTTCACCTGCATCAACGCGATGGCGTTTGCCGATGTCGATGAAACGCAGATGAGTCAGGCGACCAGCTTTTCCAGCACGGCGCAGCAGCTGTCGCTGAGTATCGGTGTCGGCATCGCGGCCCAGGTACTGAATCTCAGTCTGGCATTGCGTCAGGGCGATACTCTGATCGTGAGCGATTTCGCGACCGCCTTCTGCGTGATCGGGCTGATTTCGATGAGTTCGGCGCTGAGTTTCCGCAGACTCAGCGCCGATGCCGGGAGCAACGTCAGCGGTCATCGACTGGCGCTGGCCGGAAGTGTCGCGGAGTCTGCCAGTGAAGCAGGGAAGTAAGCCCAGACGCGACCAGGGCGCGTGTCAGTCGCGGAAGGTCATCAGAGTGGGGACAAACAACGCGACGCTGGCGGCCAGAACCTTGAGATCCAGGTTCGGTTGCCGCACCACGCGAATCGCCAGACCTTCGATGAAACACTGGAGTGCCAGCGTACGCGCCTGAATGTCGACATCGTCCGGCTGTCGGGATTGCAGCGCGGCACGGCGTTTCAGCCAGTCGTCCATGTCCTCGCCGCTGATGTGGTCGGCGCACAGCAATGCGCGGGCGATCTGCGGGTCACGCGACGCCTGCGCGCTCATCTCCAGGAACAGTGCCGGATTCATCAGTTCCGGATCGCCGTTCAGCCAGCGCGAAAACAGATCGACGATCAGCGTCGCAAAATTGGCATCCGACTGCAGCGTGGCAATGCTGTTGCGCTTGTCGTTCAGCTGCCGCTCGATGATCGCCAGGATGATCGCGTTCTTGTTCTCGAAGTAGCGATAGATCAACCCGGCGCTCATCTGCGCGGTATCCGCGATATTGGCCATGCTGGCCGCATGAAAGCCATGCTCGATGAAGCACCGCTGCGCCGCGTTGAGGATACGGTCGCGTTGCAGTTCGGCGCGCTCGAGAACTTTCGTTGAGCGTTTTCCGGTCACGTCAGGGCTGCCGTTGTTCCAGCCAGCCGCCGCCCAGTGCCTTGTACAGACCGACGCGGTTGGCCTGCTCCTGCAGCTGGGTCGCAACCAGGACCTGGCGTGCCGAGTACAGCGTGCGCTGTGCATCGAGCAGGGTCAGATAGCTGTCGCGACCGGCCTTGTCGCGCGCTTCCGACAGGGCATGGACCAGCGTCGCCGCCTCCAGCAAGGCGTCCTGTGCCGGCCGCTGCTGGTTCAGCGTGTAGCTCAGCGCGAGTGCATCCGCCACTTCGCGGAAGCCGGACTGGATCGCGCGCTCGTACTGTGCCAGCGCGATGTCGCGATCCGCGGTCGCCATGCCCAGCGCCGCGCGCAGGCGACCACCCTGAAAGATCGGCAGGTTGATCTGCGGCATGAACAGCCAGCCGCCGCTGCCGGAGTCGAACAGACCGGACAATTCCGGACTGCTGGTGCCGATGCTGCCGGTCAAGCGGATCGAGGGAAAGAAAGCCGCGCGCGCCGCACCGATGTTGGCATTGGCGGCGTACAGCTGACGTTCTGCCTGCAGCACGTCGGGGCGTCGCAGCAACGCCTCCGAGGGCAGTCCTGCGGGCGGTGCATACAGGCCGCTGACATCGGGAGTGAAGGCTTCCGGCAACAGTGCGGGATCAACACTGCCGCCTGCCAGCAGGGTCAGGGCATTGATGTCCTGTGCCACCTGTCCGGCGTAGCGCGCAGTGTCGGCACGCACGGTTTCGACCACGGTGCGAGCCTGATTCACGTCGAGTGCGGACACTGCACCCAGCTTGTGACGCCGCAGCGTCATCTGGAACGAGGTCTCGTGGCTCTCCAGCGTGGCCTGCGCAATCCGCTGCAACTCCTGATCGGCGGCCAGTGTCAGCCAGACATTGGCGATCTCGCCGATCAGTGAGAGCTGCGCGCTGCGCCGCGCCTCTTCCGTGGCCAGGTATTGCTGCAAGGCCGTTTCGCTGAGATTGCGTACGCGTCCGAACAGATCGAGTTCGAACTCCGCGATGCCCGCATTGACGCTGTAGCCCTCGACCGCCTGCGGGCGATCGCCGCCGACGCGGGTGCCGGTGCCGGTGATGCCCAGCGACGGCAGGCGCGCACTGCGCTGCACGCGATACTGCGCACGCGCACGTTCGACGTTAAGTGCTGCAACGCGCAGATCGCGATTGTTGTTGAGCGCGACCGCGATCAGTTCTTCCAGCTTGGGATCGGTGAAGAAATCGCGCCAGCCGATATCGGCAGCGGCAATCGCGGCAACGTCATCAGTGGCATTGGCGACGTCTGCCGCGGCGTTCGTAGTCGGCGGCAGCGGCCAGCTGGCCGGCAAGGCCGGATTCGCCTCCGGCAATTGCGGTACCAACGTGGCGCAGCCGGCAATGAATACGACCCCCGCCAGCGCCAGCGGGGTCAGCAGAGACTTAGTCATGGCTTGCAGCTCCGGCGGTGGCAATGCGTTTGCCGAACAGACGCTGCACGACCACGAAGAACAGGGGGATGAAGAACACGCCGAGCAGGGTGCCGACGATCATGCCGCCGAGCACGCCGGTGCCGATCGCGCGCTGTGCGCCGGAACCGGCGCCGCTCGCGATCGCCAGCGGCAGCACGCCAAGGCCGAAAGCCAGTGAAGTCATCAGGATCGGGCGCAGGCGATCACGGACCGCCACCATCGTCGCTTCGATCAGCTCCATGCCGCTTTCGAGATTGGACTTGGCAAACTCGACGATCAGAATCGCGTTCTTGCTGGTGAGGCCGACGGTGGTCAGCATCGCGACCTGGAAATACACATCGCGCTCCATGCCGCGCAAGGTGTTGGCCAGCACGGCCCCGAGAATGCCGAGCGGTGCAACCAGCAGCACGGCGGTCGGGACGGTCCAGCTTTCGTACATCGCCGCCAGGCACAGGAACACGATCATCAGCGACAGCGTGTACAGCAGCGGCGTCTGCGCGCCGGCCTGACGCTCCTGGTAAGAGAGGCCCGTCCACTCGATGCCGAAGCCCTGCGGCAGTTCTGCCACCAGCCGTTCGATCTCGAGCATCGCGTCGCCGGTGCTGATGCCCGCCGCACTTTCGCCGTTGATCTCCATTGCTGCGACGCCGTTGTAGCGTTCCAGACGCGGCGAACCGTAATCCCAGCGGGAACTGGCGAAGGCGGAGAACGGCACCATCTTGCCCTGATCGTTGCGTACCGACCACAGCTTGAAATCCTCCGGCACCATGCGGAACGGAGCCTCCGACTGCATGTACACACGCTTGACGCGACCGCGATCGATGAAGTCGTCGACGTACTGGCCGCCCCAGGCGGTGGACAGGGTGCTGTTGATGCTGGCGATCGGAATGCCCAGCGCCGCTGCCTTCTGGGTATCGACATCGATCCGCAGCTGCGGCGTGTCTTCCTGGCCGTTGGGACGCACGTTGGTCAGCAGCGTGCTCTCTCCCGCACTCGCAAGCAACTGATTGCGCGCCGCCACCAGCGCTTCATGGCCGAGGCCGGCGTTGTCCTTCAGGAAGAAGACGAAGCCGTCGGCGGTGCCGAGTTCCGGCATCGCCGGCGGAGCGAACGCCAGCGCAATCGCGTCCTTGATTTTCCCCAGCGAGGCCATTGCGCGGCCGGCAACTGCATCGATGCTCAGGTCGGCGCTTTGGCGCTGATCCCAATCGGTGAGCTTCACGAATGCCAGGCCATTGTTCTGACCGGCACCGCCGAAACTGAAGCCCTGGACGCTGAACACCGAGGCCACCGCTTCCTTCTCGTTCTCGAGGAAGTGCTGTTCCAGCTGGATCATCGAGTCCATCGTGCGCTGCTGGGTGGCGCCGACCGGCGCCTTCACCATCGAGAACAGGATGCCTTGATCCTCGGCGGGCAAGAACGAACTTGGCAGGCGGAGAAACAGCAGTGCCATCACCGCGACCAGCGCGAGGAAGATCGCCATGTAGCGCTTGCCGCGGCCGAGCATGTTGCGGACGCCGTCCTGATACTTCGACGAGCCGCGATCGAAGCTGCGGTTGAACCAGCCGAAGAAGCCCTTGTCGGCCATCTGATGGCCTTTCGGGGCCTGCTTCAGCATGGTGGCGCACAGCGCCGGTGTCAGCACGATCGCCACCAGCACCGATAGCGACATCGCCGACACGATGGTGACTGTGAACTGTCGGTAGATGATGCCGGTGGAGCCGGCCATGAACGCCATCGGCACAAACACCGCCGACAGCACCAGCGCGATGCCGACCAGCGCACCGGTGATCTGATCCATGGATTTTCGCGTCGCTTCCAATGGCGACAAGCCTTCCTCGCTCATCAGGCGTTCGACGTTTTCGACCACGACGATCGCATCGTCGACCAGCAGGCCGATCGCGAGCACCATCGCGAACATGGTCAGCATGTTGATCGAGAAACCCATGGCGGCGAGTACGCCAAAGGTTCCCAGCAGCACCACGGGGACGGCGATCGTCGGGATCAGCGTTGCGCGGAAGTTCTGCAGGAACAAATACATCACCAGAAACACCAGCACGATCGCTTCGGCCAGCGTCTTGACCACGCCCTTGATCGACACGCGCACGAACGGCGTGGTGTCGAACGGCACCACCGCGGTCAGGCCTGCAGGGAAATACGGCTTCAGCTCTTCGATCGTGTCGATCACACCTGCGGCGGTATCCAGCGCATTGGCGCCGGTTGCCATCGAAATCGCGATGCCGGTCGCAGGCTTGCCGTTGTAGCGGCTGATGAAATCGTAGTTTTCGGCGCCCAGCTCAACGCGTGCGACATCGCCCAGCTTCAGCACCGAGCCGTCCGGATTGGCGCGCACCACGATGTCACGGAACTGATCGGCCGTCTGCAAGCGGTCATGCGCGGTGATCGTTGCATTGAGCTGTTGACCCGGTACGGCAGGGGTCCCGCCGAGCTGACCGACGGCGACCTGCGCGTTCTGCGCCTGAATCGCCGCGACAATGTCGGTGGTGGCCCGCGCATAGGTTTCGAGCTTGTTGGGATCGAGCCAGATACGCATCGCGTACTTGGCACCGAACACCTGCACGTTGCCGACGCCCGGGACGCGGCTGATCGGATCGACCAGGTTGGTGGCCGCATAGTCGGCAATATCGTCCTTGGCCATGCTGCCGTCTTCCGAGACGAAACCCAGCAGCATCAGAAAGCCGGTGCTGGCCTTGCTGACGTTGACGCCCTGGCGCTGCACTTCCTGCGGCAGCAGGGGCATGGCCAGCTGCAGCTTGTTCTGCACCTGGACCTGCGCAATATCCGGGTTGGTGCCGGTTTCGAACGTCAGCGTGATCTGTGCCGAACCGTTCGAGGCACTGTTGGAGGCCATGTACAACAGGCCGTCGAGCCCCTTCATGTTCTGCTCGACGATCTGCGTCACCGAGTCCTCGACCACCTTGGCCGAGGCGCCGGGGTAGGTGGCCCGGATCGAGACCGTGGGCGGCGCAATCGTGGGATACATCGAGACCGGCAGCTGGGTGATCGACAGGCCGCCGGCCAGCATGATGATGATCGCGATGACCCAGGCGAATACCGGCCGATCAATAAAGAAACGTGCCATGGCGGAGTTTCCTTATTTGGAGGCGGGTGTTGCGACGAGAGCCTCGGGAGTCGCTTCGGTGGCGTTGACCTTGGTGCCCGGCTTGACCTTCTGCAGACCGGCAATGATCACCCGTTCGCCGGCGACCAGACCGCCCTCGACCAGCCACTTGTCGCCGATGGTGTGACTCACCTGCACCGCACGCGCTTCAACGACATCATCGCTGCCGACCACCATCGCGGTGGTGTTGCCCTTGGGGTCTCGCGCCAGCGCACGCTGCGGCACCAGGATGCCGTTCTGGCGCATGCCCAGGCTGATCACGGCGCGGACATAGGTGCCCGGCAGCAGTGTGTCGTCCGGGTTGGGAACGACCACGCGCAGCGTGAAACTGCCGGTGGTCGGATCGACCGTGAGATCGGCGAACGTGGTCTTGCCGTCATGCTCGTAGCGCGTGCCGTCTTCCAGCAGGATCGTCACCGGCACGTCGCTGGTGGCCACCATGGTGCCGTTGGCCAGCTCCTTGCGCAGTTGCAGCAGCCCGGCGCTCGATGGCGTGAGATCGACATACATCGGATCGACCTGCTGGATCGTGGCCAGTGCGGTGCTCTGATTCGCGGTGACCAATGCGCCCTGCGTGACCGTGGACTTGCCGATGCGCCCGGTGATCGGGGCGGTGATCCGGGCGTAGCCCAGGGTCACGTCACTGCCTTCAAGCGCTGCGCGGGCAACGCCGACATCGGCTTCCGCCTGCCGCAGCGCCGCAATGGCGTTCTCGTTGTCCTGCTCGCTGATGGCGTCGATCTTGAACAGCTCCCCGGAGCGGGCGGCTGTCAGCTGTGCCGATTTCAGCGTGACCTGAGCACGCTCTAGGGCCGCGCGCGCACTGCTGGCGTTGGCCCGATAGGTGGCGTCGTCCAGTTGATACAGGGCCGCGCCGGCACGTACCAGACTGCCTTCGGTGAACAGCTTGCTTTTGACGATGCCATTGACCTGAGGGCGCACCTCGGCGATCAGGAATGGATGAACGCGTCCGGGCAGTTCACGGGTGAGTGCAACCGGTTCCTGCTTCAGGGTTACCACCGTCACCGCGCCGGGTTGCGCCGCTGGCGGTGAGTCTTCGGTACCACAGGCCGTCAGCGTGATGCTTATCGCGAAGGATAAAAAAACCAATAGACGCGAGGGCTTGGACATGGGTGTTAACTCTATTTGTAGAAGCGGTGAAAGCGCCCGGGGGGAGGCGGTGGGGGTCGAATCCGAAGAAGAATGAACGATCATTCGCTTTCCTGTCAAGCCTTATCCACACAATGCCCGAGGGCATTGCCGTGTCGAAAATGTGAAGATTCTGCGCGCTTTCAGCTGAACGCAAAACTAACGCAGAAAAATGACAGTTTTTCGTCCCCGAAGCGCTGGGCGTCTGCGAGCGAGGTGGTGCCGGCGCTCAGCGCCCATATGATGGATTTGTTGCGTCGCATGACGGTT
>JBEBWZ010000035.1:0-27774 GCA_040391865.1 Solimonas flava | reverse complement strand
CAGTTCATGACTCGCACGCCGAGGCGTGCTTGAGGGTGGCCGCCAGAGGCGGCTCCACATGCTGCGCATGGGGTCGAGTCCAATCGCGCCTACCAACACTCGCTAAAGCCCCCGGTCCTCCGGGGGCTTTTTCGTGGCTCAGGGCAACTCGAACCCACTCCAGTTCATGACTCGCACGCCGAGGCGTGCTTGAGGGTGGCCGCCAGAGGCGGCTCTACATGCTGCGCATGGGTCGTATCCAAACCTGCCTATCAGCACTCGCTGAAACCCCTGACCCTCCATAGCTGTTTCGTGGCGCAGCACTAGCATTCGCTCGGCCCCACGAGCAATTCGCAAATCCTGCAGGCTCCAGCAGGTCCAGCGCTATCGGGATTTATCCGGAATTTTCGGATATTCCCCTGAAATCTAAGCCAAAAGTACGCTGCCGTATGGGTTATGCTGATCCGGGTTGTTGTAGCCATTGGTGCTCTGACGCAGCAACAGACCGCGTCTAAGAAATCACCTCTTGCTGCCGACGACTCTGGAAAGGTTGATCGACAGGGGAGCGGGATGGCGGAAGCGGATCAGCAGCAACCACAGCATGCGGGCCGGCTGGAACCCGACCCTGCCGGTGCCTCGATCTCGACGATACCCACCCTGCCTGAGTCCCTGCGCGAGAAGTGGCAGAACATTGTCGATCTGATGGCGCAGATTGCGGACAGCCCTGCGGGTTTGATCATGCAGGCGGTCGACCAGCACCTCCAGGTCCTGGCCACCAGCGCCACCGAGGGCAATCCGTACCCGCAAGGTCATTCGGAACCACTGGCCGGCTCGGGCCTTTACTGCGAAGCGGTGCTGAAGCGCGGAGAAGCCCTGGAGGTCTCCGACGCCCTCGCTGATCCCCGCTGGTGCAACAACCCGGACCTCAAGCTGGGCATGGTTTCGTATCTGGGCTATCCGATTCACTGGCCCAACGGTCAGGCCTTCGGAACCATTTGCGTCCTCGATCGGAAAACGCGAACTCAACCAGAACTGCACCGCAAGCTGATCGAGCAATTCCGCGACATGGTCGAAACGCATCTGTCGATGCTCTACAACGACCACAACGATCGCAAGGCCCGCCTCGACGCGCTGAGTCTCAGCGAAGAGCGTTTCCGTCTGCTGGTCGAGAATGCCGCAGACGATTTTTTCCTGCACGACGAGTTCGGCAAGTTTCTCGATGTCAACCATCGCGCCTGCGTCAGCACCGGCTTCAGTCGCGAGGAGCTGATGCGCATGAAGGTGACCGATCTGTCGTCCGGACCGTCACCCGCTGAAAAACTGAAGCTCTGGCACGACTTTCTCCCCGGGACCACCGCGACGGTGACGTCAATACATCACCGCAAGGACGGCAGTTCATTCCCGGTCGAAGCCCGCATCACCTGCCAGATCATCAATGGCCAGAAGCTGTTTATGGGCCTGGTCCGCGATATCACCGAGCGCACCGAGGCCGAAAAGGCCTTGCGCGAAAGCGAAGAACACTTCCGGCGCCTGTTCGACAACGCGGGCGATGGTTATTTTCTGCACGACGACCAGGGCAATCTGGTCGCAGTCAACCGCGAGGCCTATACCAGCCTCGGCTACACCCGCGAGGAACTGCTGGCACAGAATGTCCTGACCGTCCCGATCGAGATCGACCATGAAGAGGTCAAGCGGGTCTGGCGGGCCCTGCAGCCGGGGCAAAGTCTCACCGTTGACAATCATCAGCATCGCCGCAAGGACGGCAGCAGCTTTCCGGTGGAGGTGCGGCTGACCTGCTACGTGATTCAGGGCAGGAAGCTGCTGTTGGGACAGGCCCACGATATCACTGACCGGGTAAAGGCCGAAGCGGCAATACGGGCACTGAATACCGAACTCGAGCAACGGGTCGCGTTGCGCACCGCGCAGTGGCAGGAATCGAACCGATTGCTCACTTCCCTGATGGAGGAGACCACCGATCTGGTATTCGTGAAAGATCGTGAGGGCCGATTCCTGCTCTGCAACCAAGCGGTTGCCAAGTTCATCAGGCGTCCGATCTCCGAGATCATCGGACACACCGACCTGGAACTGATCGGCGGCGAAGGCGGACAGGTGTTCACCGACGTCGACCGCGGCATCATGGAAGCGAACCGTTCAGCGGTCGTGGAAGAGAACGTCGTCGTCCACGGACAGCAGACGATCTTCCAGTCGATGAAGGCACCACACCGCGACGAACGCGGCAATGTCATCGGCCTGATCGGCATTGCCCGCGATGTCACCCAGATTCGCAAGTCCGAAATTGCACTCAAGACAGCGCAGGCGCGTTGGCAGTTCGCAATCGATGGTTCCGGCGACGGCATCTGGGACGTCGACATGCTGACCGACGATGCGTTCTATTCAAGAAAATGGAAGGAGATGCTCGGCTACGACGGCGACGAGGATATCGGCAACAACACACAGACCTGGATCAGCCGCGTGCATCCGGACGATCTGCCGTTTTGCACGGAAACGATCCAGCGCCTGACGCGCGGCGAGATTCCCAGCTTCGTGCTCGAGCATCGCATGCGTGCCAAGGACGGCTCGTGGCGCTGGATCCTGGACCGCGGCAAGATCGTGGAACACGCCGCCGATGGCACCCCCCTGCGGATGATCGGCACTCACACCGACATCACGGAACGCAAGGAGGCCGAGCAGGAACTGGAACGCAGCAACCAGGCATTGCGTGAGAGTGAAGCCCGCTGGAAGTTTGCGCTGGAGGGTTCAGGCGACGGCGTCTGGGACTGGGATATCCCGACCACGGAGCTTTATTTCAGTCGCCAATTGAAAGCCATGCTCGGCTATGAAGAGCATGAGATGAACGAATCCTTTGATGAGTGGGAAACCCGCCTGCACCCGGACGATATGGCAGCCTGCTGGGAACCGCTCAAGAAGCAGCTGACGGGCAAGGAAATATACGGCGTCGCCATTCACCGGGTGCGGAGCAAGGACGGCAGCTACCGCTGGATCTATGATCGCAGCATGGTGGTCGAGCAAGATGCCGAAGGAAACGCGGCGCGCATCATCGGCACCTATACCGACATCACGGCAAAGAAGATCGAGGAAGACGAGTTACTGCTGCAGAAGGAGCGCCTGCTGCTGGCGACCGAAGCGGCGGAACTGGGTGTCTGGGTGTTGGACACCGACAATGAAACCATCGAATGCGACCAGCGATGGCGTGAAATTTTCGAACTCAGGCCGGATCAGGTCGTCAACACGATCAAGGATTTTGAGAAGTTCGTGCATCCGAGCGATCTCGACAACGTCACGCAGACACGTCTGGCTGCGCCGGCCAATGCGGATCTGGTTCATCTCGCCGATTTCCGGATCCGCGCGGGGAGCGGCCGCACCAAATGGATCACGGCGTCGGCACGCCTGATCGAGCGCACCGCCCACCATCCGCAACGTCTGGTGGGCGTGGTCATGGATGTGACCGAAGCCCGTACCGCGCAGCTGCGCCTGCGCGGCAGTTACGAAGCCCTGAAGCGCGCCGAGCGCCTGGCCAGAATCGGCAGCTGGACCTGGAGTGCTGCGACCGATCAGTTCTTCTGGTCGGACATGCTCTATGAGATGTATGCCTGGGATCGGGACACGCCACCGCCGAATCTGGAAGGCATCAAGGCCGTGCTCGACGAGGACAGCTATTCCCGCCTGTACAGCTGTATCCAAAGCTGCCTGGAAACCGGAGAACCATACTCGCTGCAGATCAATTCCCGCACCCGGGATGGCGAAACCTCGATCATGCAGGTCAAGGGCGAGGCCATCCGTGACGAGCAAGGGCAGATCACTGAGCTGATCGGCACCATTCAGGACATCACTGAACGTCGGCAGATGGAGGACACGCTGAGCGCCGAGCGCAATCTGCTGCGCACCATGGTCGACAATCTGCCGCTGCATGTGCACATCACCGGGCGCGATGGCCGCCTGAAGCTGGTGAACCATACGCTGGCACTGGACCTGGGCTATGCACAACCATCCGCCTGCGAGGGCCTGCCATCAGGCTCGGTGATGTCCGCGGTCTCGGTCTCCGAAGACACCGTCAGCGACCTCAGCATCATCAGCAGCGGCATTGCGCTGCGCGAACACGAAGAGACCCGGCAGTTCCCGCGACAAAGACCCCGCCGGCTGCTGACCAGCAAACTGCCCTTGTATGGCAGTCGCGGCGAAATCGAAGCCGTGCTATCGGTTTCCATCGATGTCACCGTCGCCCGCTCCGCCGCCGATCAGTTGCGGTCCGAGCGCTACCTGCTGCGCACCCTGATCGACCAGTTGCCGGATGTCATTTTCATCACCGATACCGACGATCGGATCGTGGTGGCCAATGAAGCCGTGGTGCGCATGCGCGGACTGCCGCCCGGCTCCGATATCACCGGCCAAAAACTGCACGATCAGACTTTCCCCGAGCCACAGCGCAAGCAGTTGTGGGCCGACAGTCTCGACGTGATCTCCACCGGCATTCCGAAGCTGAATTTCATCGAGCGAGTCACTCGTATCGACGGCCGCGAGTTCTGGCGCAAGACGACCAAGCTGCCCTGGCGCGACAGTGCCGGCACCATTATCGGTCTGGTAGGCATCAGTGCCGACATCACCGAAGAGCGGCGCGCGCAGCAGAAGATCGAACTGCAATCGGCACAGCTGGAAAAGGCCAATAGCGCGCTGCACGAAGCCTTGGCCGAAGCTGAACGACAGGCCGACCGCGCCCTCGCCTCCGAAGAGGCCAAGAGCGAATTCCTGGCGACGATGAGCCATGAAATCCGCACGCCGATGAATACCGTGGTCGGCATGACCGGCCTGCTGCTGCATACCGATCTGCTGCCGAAGCAAAGGGACTATCTGGAAAAGATCAGCACCTCGGCCAAGGCGCTGGTCGCGATCATCAATGACGTACTGGATTTCTCCAAGATTGAAGCCGGCATGCTCGATCTCGAGGGAATCGAATTCAAACTGGAAGACGTCCTGGAATCGGTGGCGGCGGTTACTGCGATCAAGGCCGAGGAAAAGGGCCTGGAGATCATCTACTCGGTGTCTCCGGAGATCCCGCCCTGCCTGATCGGCGATTCGCTGCGGCTGGGCCAGATCCTGATCAATCTGGTCAGCAATGCGGTCAAGTTCACCGAGGCCGGCGAGATCGTCGTGTCGGTGCTGCGCGTCGACGATCCCGCAGCGGATGCAGTGCGCCTGCAGTTCTGCGTCCGCGATAGCGGCATCGGCATCAGCGACGATCAGCGCGACAATCTGTTCCTTGCATTCTCCCAGGCCGACAGCGACATCACCCGCAAGTACGGCGGAACCGGTCTGGGGCTGGCGATCTGCAAGCGCCTGATCGAACACATGGCAGGCGAGATCTGGGTCACCAGCACGCTGGGGATCGGCAGCAGCTTCTACTTTACCGTTCGACTGTCGGCGCCCGCCGGAAAATCTGCAGCGCCGCCGATCGAGCATCGTCAGGGGCTGCTGAACCAGCGCGCATTGGTGGTCGATGACAACGAGAGCGCCCGTGCCGCACTGAGCGAGATGATCTCGCGCTTTGGCCTGATCACCTCCACCGCCGATTCGGGTGAGGCCGCCATGCAGATGCTGCGCCAGGCTTCGGCGAAGGATGAGCCTTTCGATCTGGTGTTGATGGATTGGCGCATGCCGAAGATGGATGGCCTGGAGGCAGCACAGCATATTCGCTCCGATCCCGCGTTGAGCCGCACGCCGGCAGTCCTGATGGTCACCGCCTACGGCACCGAGGAGGTGATGCGGCGCGCCGAGCAGCTGGGGCTGCAGGGCGTGCTGATCAAGCCGATCACCGATTCGGTAATGTTCAACATGCTGATTGCCGTGCTGGAGCAGCACGCAGCCGCCAACGGTGACAGCGCCACACCGGCCGTCCGCATTTCGAACTCAGGGACACCGCTCGCGCAGGTGCGTACGCGCTATCAGGATCTCGCCGGACGCAAAGTACTGGTGGTCGACGACAACGCCTTCAACCGTGAAGTGGTTGGCGGCTTCCTGCATCTGCTTCACGTGCTCGTCGATACGGCCGTCGACGGCGTGGACGCGATCGAAAAGCTGACGGAAAACGACTATGACGCGGTGCTGATGGACGTGCATATGCCGGTCATGGACGGCCTGACGGCGGCACGCGAGATTCGCAAGCAGGCGCGCTGGGAGCGGTTGCCGCTGATCGCGCTCACCGCACAGGCGCGGCAGGAGGATCGCGCTCGCATCCTCGCCTCGGGGATGAATGCCCATCTCAGCAAGCCGCTGAACGAACACCAGTTGTACGAAACGCTGCTGCAGTACCTCGGAACCGGCTCCCGGGCCTCGCCCATCTGGAGTCCCACGCAATTGCACGCCAATCCCGATCTGAGTCAGCGCCTGTTGCGCGGCTTTGCTCGAGACTTCGGCGGCACGGCACAGCAGATGCAGCAGGCCTTCGATGCCGGCGACTATCGCCAGGCGATGGAGTTGGCCCATGCCGTGCGCGGCGCCGCCTCGTACCTCGGAGCCGAAGCGCTGTGCGCCATCGCCGACCGGATCGAGTCGATCGCCGGCGCACCCCATTCCCACGGACCGTTGAGTCAGCAGGACATTACCGATTTCTGCCGACAACTGGCTGCACTGTTGCAGCAGGTGGAGTCCTCGATCGAAAGAAAATCCGACCCCGTCCGACTCGATGGCATCGCCGCGGTACCGGCACAGGTTCCGGCGTTGATCGACAGCATTCTTCCGTACATCGCCGCAGGCGACTACGCCGCACAACCGTTACTCGACCGATTGCGTTCAGACCTGGAGGGCACCCGCCACGAATCGCTGGTCGAGACCGTACTGGAGAATTTCGATGATCTCGATCTCCAGCGCGCCGAACAGAATTTGCGGATGTTGCAACAGGCGATCTCCGCCGACGACACCGCTGGAGCCGATCATGATTGAGGTACCCCCGCCTGCGGTACTGATCGTCGATGACGATCGCGTCAACCGCTCGCTCCTTGCGTCACTGCTCGAGAACCATTGCCGCGTCCTGCTGGCCAAGGATGGCGCCAGCGCGCTGCAGAAAGCGCAGCAGGAGGATCTGGCCCTGATCCTGCTCGATGTCTCGATGCCCGGACTCGATGGCTACGAGGTGCTGCGCCGCCTGCGCGCCGATCCGCATACTGCGGAAACCGCCGTGATCTTCATCACCGGAAAAACCAGCGAGGAGGACGAGGAGCGCGGCCTGTTGCTGGGGGCCACCGATTACGTCACCAAGCCGATCCGCCCCGCCATCGTCCGCGCACGCATCCAGCATCATCTGAAGCTGGTGATGCAGCGCCGCGAGCTGGAGCATCTCAGCCAGCGCGACGGCCTGACCCAGATCTACAACCGCCGCCATCTCGACAACAGCCTGGAACTGGCCTGCCGCAACGCGGCGCGCGCCAATCTGCCGTTCGGCATCGGCCTGATCGATGTGGACCATTTCAAGCCATTCAACGACAGCTACGGCCACGGCGCCGGCGATGCGGCACTGCGGCGCGTCGCACAGGTGCTGGAACGCAACACCCGCCGTGCCTACGACGTTGCCGCTCGCTACGGCGGCGAAGAGTTCGCGCTGCTGCTGCCCGATCACAGTGAGATTGCGCAGGTGATGGAAACGATCCGCCAGCACGTCACCGAGCTGCAGATTACCCATTGCGCTTCACCCACGGCACCGTATCTGACCATCAGTGGCGGCGCATTGCTGGTGGACGCGCCACAGGACCAGGATCCGAGAACGCTGCTCAGCCGCGTCGACGCCCTGCTCTACGAAGCCAAGAACCAGGGCCGCAACCAGATCGTCAGCCGCCAGTTGTCCACGATCGGACAGCCCCTCCCGGAGCCGGCGCTCCGCTCTCCCATCGCCAACGACCCCTCGTTTCACTGATGAATACCTTGACGCTGTACCTGCTGGCCGCGCTGGCCGAGATCGCCGGCTGTTTCAGCGTCTGGGCCTGGCTGCGGCTGGATAAATCCGCATGGTGGCTGTTGCCGGGCGCCGCCGCGCTCGGTTTTTTTGCCTGGCTGCTGACGCAGTCCGAATCGGCTTTTGCAGGCCGCGCCTATGCCGCTTACGGTGGAATTTATATTTTAAGTTCATTGGCTTGGCTCTGGGTCGTTGAGGGCACCCGCCCCGATCGCTGGGATCTGGGTGGCGCCACGCTGTGCCTGGCCGGTGCCGCATTGATCCTGCTGCCATCCCGTCCGGTATGAGATGCTTGCGATCCTTCCCGATTCATCCCCGCAATGGATAACGCCTTACTGACGCTGTTCGCGCTGTTTCTGGTGCTGCTGAATGGTTTTTTTGTCGCCGCGGAATTCGCGATCGTCAAGCTGCGCTACACCCAGGCGGAGGAACTGGCGGAGATTCATGGCCTGCCGGGCCGCATCCTGCGCACGGTCAGCTCCCAACTCGATGCCTATCTGTCCGCCTGCCAGTTGGGCATCACCCTGGCATCGCTGGGTCTGGGCTGGGTCGGCGAACCTGCCTTTGCGCGCCTGCTGGAGCCTTTGCTGATCGCGATCGGCATGGGCTCGCCAGAGCTGATCCACGGCATTTCCTTTGCATTCGCTTTCGGCCTGATCTCGTTCCTGCATATCGTGATCGGTGAACTGGTGCCGAAATCGATGGCGATCCGCAAGCCGGAAACCATGTCCTTGTGGACCGCAACGCCGCTGTACCTGTTCTATTGGGGCATGTACCCGTTCATCCGCTTCCTCAACGCCAGCGCCAACATCGTGTTGCGCTGGGTCGGCGTGGGCATGGCGCACGAAAGCGAGGGTGTGCATTCGCTGGAAGAGATCAAGAAAGTACTGATGGCCAGCCATCGCCACGGCGAACTGGACCGCAGCGAGGCGGAAACGCTGGCCCGCGCACTGGACCTGCCGGAACTGGAAGTCGGCGATTTCATGCGCCCGGCGCGCGACCTGGTGATGCTGGATCTCGAGGATCCGCTTGAGCATCACCTGCAGCTGATCCATGAAACGCACTACTCGCGCTATCCGGTGTACGAAGGCGATCGCCAGAACATTCTCGGCATCGTCCACATCAAGGATCTGTTCGACGTGCTCGCCCGCAAGCAGACCATCGACCTGCGCAGTCTGTTGCGTCCGGTGATGCATGTGCACCGCGACCGCCCCGGCGTGGAACTGTTCGAACAGCTGCGCCGTGGCGATGCACGGATGGTGATCGTCGAGAACGATCAGGGCAGCATGGTCGGATTCGTCACGCTGACCCATGTGCTGGAAACGCTGCACGGCCCGATCCACGATGAATACCAGCATCGCAAGGATGAATGGATGCGTATCGCCGATGGCGTCTATGAAGGCAGCGGTTCGCTGCCGATCTATTCGCTGGAACGCCTGCTCGGCATCGAGCTTGAGCTCGAGGACCCGGACGTCGACAGCGTCGCTGGCATGGTCATCTCGCAGCTGGGACAGATTCCGCGCGTCGGCGATCAGGCCGACTTCGAGCACTTCACCATCGACGTTCTGGCGATGGAGCGCGCGCGGGTGCTGTCGGTGCGGATCTCGGTAAAACCGCCCGAAGACGGCTGAGCCCTGCGGCACCGGGCCGGCCACGGATAGCGGCCGTCTTTATGAAATCCTTATCTTCTGGGTGCTCCGCCCGCCTCGCTTTCCTAGGCCCTGCAGGCGCGTAATACCGCTACGCCATCCGGCGCCTGCGGAGGTTTGCGATGGGCGATGTCCTGTTTGTGGGGTTGGGCCTCGGCGGCTTCGCGCTGCTGGCCTGGTACGTCCGCGGCAGCGGAGCACTCTGACCATGAGCCTCGACCTGCTGCTCGGCGGCGGCATCGCCGCCGCCATCTTCGTCTACCTGCTCTATGCGCTGTTGCGCGCAGAGCGCTTCTGAGTCTCCGGCCATGACACTTAACGGCTGGTTGCAAATCGCGATATTTCTCGGCCTGGTGGCGCTGCTGGCGCGCCCGCTCGGTGGCTATCTCAATGCCGTGCTCGGCGGCGGCCGCAACGGCATGACCGGGTTGCTGGGCCCGGTCGAGCGCGGCTTCTATCGCCTGGCCGGCGTCAATGCCGGCAACAGCCAGCCGTGGCACGTCTACGCACTCTCGGTGCTGGCCTTCAATGTCGCCGGCTTCGTGCTGCTGTACGCGCTGCTGCGCCTGCAAGCCTGGCTGCCGCTGAATCCGCTGGCGCTGCCGGGGCTGTCGCCGCACCTGGCGTTCAACACCGCGATCAGTTTCGTCACCAACACCAACTGGCAGTCCTACGGCGGCGAAAGCACGATGAGCCTGTTCAGCCAGATGGCCGGGCTGACGGTGCAGAACTTCCTGTCGGCGGCCACCGGCATCGTGCTGGCGGTCGCCTTCGTGCGTGGTTTCGCGCGGCGCCACGTCAACACGCTGGGCAACTTCTGGGTCGACCTCACCCGCTGCACGCTGTATGTGCTGCTGCCGCTGTCGTTCATCGCCGCGGTGTTCCTGCTCTGGCAGGGCGTGCCGCAGAACCTGATGGCGTCCACTGAAGTCACCACGCTGGAAGGCGCACGCCAGGTGCTGGCGCAGGGCCCGGTCGCCTCGCAGGAGGCGATCAAGATGCTGGGCACCAACGGCGGCGGCTACTTCAACGCCAACTCCGCACATCCGTTCGAGAACCCGACCGCGCTCAGCAACTTCGTGCAGATGCTGCTGATCTTCAGCCTCGGCGCCGCGCTGATCAATGTCTTCGGCCGCATGGTCGGCGACGAGCGCCAGGGCTGGGCCATCTTCGGCGCGATGGCGGTGCTGTTCCTGATCGGCGTCAGCGTCGCCTACTGGGCCGAGACCCAGGCCAATCCGCTGCTGCACGCCGCAGGGCTCGAAGGCGCAAACCTGGAGGGCAAGGAACTGCGCTTCGGCACCGTCGCCTCGGTGCTGTTCTCGGTGGTGACCACCGCGGCCTCCTGCGGCGCGGTCAACGCCATGCACGACAGCCTGATGCCGCTGGCCGGCATGGTGCCGATGATCAACATGCAACTGGGCGAGATCATCGTCGGCGGCGTCGGCGCCGGCCTCTACGGCATGCTGCTGTTCGCGATCCTCACCGTGTTCATCGCCGGCCTGATGGTCGGGCGCACGCCGGAGTATCTGGGCAAGAAGATCGAAGCGCGCGAGGTGAAACTGGCGGTGCTCGCGATCCTCGCCGTACCCCTGTGCGTGCTGGGCTTCAGCGCGCTCGCCGTGGTGAGCGACGCCGGTCTTGCCGGAGTGCAGGATCGCGGCCCGCATGGCTTCAGCGAGATCCTCTACGCATACAGCTCCGCGGCAGCCAACAACGGCAGCGCCTTTGCCGGCCTCAGCGCCAACACTGGCTTCTACAACACCACGCTGGGCATCGCGATGCTGCTGGGCCGCTTCGCGATCATCGTGCCGATGCTGGCCATCGCCGGCTCGCTGGCCGCCAAGGGCGCCACCGCAGCCTCGGCCGGTACCTTCCCGACCAATACCGGCCTGTTCGTTGGCCTGCTGGTCGCGGTGATCCTGATCGTTGGCGGGCTGACGTTCCTGCCCTCGCTGGTGCTGGGCCCGGTGGCCGAACACTTTGCACTGATCAACGGCGGGAGCTACTGAGATGAGCGCCACACGCAAGACCTCACGGACGCTGCTGGATCGCGCGCTGCTGCTGCGTGCGGGCAGCGATGCCTTTCGCAAGCTGGACCCGCGGCAACTGGCGCGCAACCCGGTGATCTTCATCACTGCTCTGGTGGCGCTGCTGGCGACGATACTGACGCTGCGCGATGCGCTGGCCGGTGCCGATAATCTGCTGTTCTCGCTGCAACTGATCGTCTGGCTGTGGTTCACGGTGCTGTTCGCCAATTTTGCCGAGGCGCTTGCGGAAGGTCGTGGCAAGGCACAGGCCGCCGCACTGCGCCGCACCAAGACCGAAACCCAGGCACGCCGCGTCATTGGCAACAACGGCCGCAGCGAAACGGTCTCGGCGCTGGACCTGAAAGTCGGCGACCTGGTACTGGTCGATGCCGGCGAACTGATCCCGGGCGACGGCGAAGTGGTGACCGGCATGGCCACGGTGGACGAGTCGGCGATCACCGGCGAGTCGGCACCGGTGATCCGCGAAGCCGGTGGCGACCGCTCTGCCGTCACTGGCGGCACCCGCGTGCTCTCCGACAGCATCCGGGTGCGGATCGCCGCGGCGCCCGGCACCAGCTTCATCGACCGCATGATCGGCCTGGTCGAAGGCGCACAGCGCCAGCGCACACCCAACGAGGTTGCGCTCAACGTACTGCTGGCCGGCATGAGCCTGATCTTCGTCCTCGCGGTCGCCACCATCCCCGGCCTCGCGGCCTACGCCGGCGGACACATTTCGGTGATCGTGCTGGTGGCACTGTTCGTGACGCTGATTCCCACCACCATCGGCGCCTTGCTGTCGGCGATCGGCATTGCCGGCATGAACCGCCTGGTCGGCTTCAACGTGCTGGCGATGTCGGGCCGCGCGGTGGAAGCGGCCGGCGACGTCGACACCCTGCTGCTCGACAAGACCGGCACCATCACCCTCGGCAACCGTCAGGCCAGCGCCTTCGTGACGCTGCCGGGCGTCAGACCGGAGGAACTGGCCGATGCCGCGCAGCTGTCCAGCCTCTCCGACGAAACTCCGGAAGGCCGCAGCATTGTGGTTTTTGCCAAGGAACACCACGGCCTGCGCGGCCGCGACATGAGTGCGCTGCATGCGCGCTTCGTGCCGTTCACCGCTCAGACGCGCATGTCTGGCGTTGACGTGGACGGACAGGAAATTCGTAAAGGTGCAGTCGATGCAGTGGTCGCCTGGGTCAAGGCGCACCCGGCCGGCAGCGCGATCCCGCGCGAACTCGATGCGCTCGCCGACGCCATCGCGCGCAGCGGCGGCACACCGCTGGCGGTGGCGCGCGACGGCCGCATGCTCGGCCTGGTACACCTCAAGGACATCGTCAAGGGCGGCATCCGCGAACGCTTTGCCGAACTGCGGCGCATGGGCATCCGCACCGTGATGATCACCGGCGACAACGCGGTCACCGCCGCAGCGATTGCCGCGGAAGCCGGTGTCGACGACTTTCTGGCCCAGGCCACGCCGGAGGCCAAGCTCAAGCTGATCCGCGACGAGCAGGCCAAGGGCAAGCTGGTGGCCATGTGCGGTGACGGCACCAACGATGCACCGGCGCTGGCGCAGGCCGACGTCGGCGTGGCCATGCAGACCGGCACCGTGGCTGCGCGCGAAGCCGGCAACATGGTCGATCTCGACAGCGATCCGACCAAGCTGATCGAGATCGTCGCGATCGGCAAGCAGTTGCTGATGACGCGCGGCTCGCTGACCACCTTCTCGATCGCCAACGATGTCGCCAAGTACTTCGCGCTGATCCCGGCGATGTTCGTGGCGATCTATCCGCAGCTGTCGGCACTCAACGTGATGGGCCTGGCGACGCCACAGTCGGCGATCCTCTCCGCGATCATCTTCAACGCGCTGATCATCCTGGCGCTGGTGCCACTGGCCTTGCGTGGCGTCGCCTATCGTCCGGCACCGGCAAGCACGCTGCTGTCGCGCAACCTGGCGATCTACGGTGTCGGCGGCCTGATCACGCCATTCATCGGCATCAAGCTGATCGATCTCACCCTCAACGCCGTCGGCCTGATCTGAGGAAGTGCCATGAGCTACCTGCGTCCCGCACTCACCCTGTTGCTGCTGATGAGCGTGCTCACCGGCGTCGCCTATCCGCTTGCGGTGGCCGGCATCGGCCAGTTGCTGTTTCCGCGCCAGGCGCAGGGCAGCCTGATCGAGCGTGACGGCCGTGTGATCGGCTCCAGCCTGATCGGGCAGCGCTTCACGCAAGCCGGCTACTTTCATGGCCGCCCCTCGGCCGCGGGCAGCGGCTACGACGCCAGCGCCTCGAGCGGCTCCAACCTCGGCCCCAGCAGCAAGTTGCTGATGCAAAGGGTTGGTGACGATGTCACTCGCCTGCAGCGCGAAAATCCCGGGCAGGCGCAGGTACCGGCCGACCTCGCACTCGCCTCCGGCAGCGGGCTCGATCCTCATATCAGCCCGAAGGCCGCACGCTTCCAGACGGCCCGGGTTGCGGCGGCGCGCGGGCTGGATATCGCAAGCCTCGATGCGCTGGTCGCCGCTCACGTGGAAATGCCGCTGCTGGGCCTGCTGGGTGAACCCCGCGTCAATGTGCTGGCGCTGAATCTCGCTCTAGATCGCATCGCCCCGCGACGCACGGGGACACCCTAGAATCTCCGGTCATGCCGATCGCACCGCAGCCGTCGAGACCGTCGCCAGACGCCCTGCTGGAGGCGGCGCGGCGCGAGCAGCGCGGCAAGTTCAAGATCTTTCTCGGTGCCGCACCAGGAGTAGGCAAGACCTACGCAATGCTGTCGTCGGCGCGCAAGAAACTGCGCGACGGCGTCGATGTGGTGGTCGGCATCGTCGAGACCCACGGCCGCCAGGAGACCCAGGCCCTGCTCGACGGCCTGGAGATCGTGCCGCGACGCCGCGAGGACTATCGCGGCAGCGTGCTGGAGGAGATGGACCTCGACGCCATACTCAAGCGACGCCCGCAACTGGTGCTGGTGGACGAGCTGGCACACAGCAACAGCCCCGGCAGTCGCCATCCCAAGCGCCATAGCGATGTCGAGGAGCTGCTGAACGCCGGTATCGACGTCTATTCCACGCTCAACATCCAGCACATCGAAAGCCTCAACGATGTGGTCGCCGGCATCACCCGCGTCCGCGTGCGCGAGACCGTGCCCGACGCGGTGCTGAACACCGCCGACGACATCGAGGTGATCGACCTCACTCCGGAAGAACTGATCGAGCGCTTGCAGGAAGGCAAGGTCTACCAGGGTGCGGCCGGCGAACGCGCGCTGCGCCACTACTTCACGCCCGGCAATCTCACCGCGCTGCGCGAACTGGCCTTGCGCCGTACCGCGGAGCGTGTCGACGAGCAGGTGCGCCAGCTGCGCCGCGCCCAGGGCGTACAGGATGTGTGGGCCACCGCCGAGCGGGTGCTGGTGTGCATCAACGAATCGCCAGCGGCCCCCGGTCTGGTGCGCAGCGCCAAGCGCCTCGCCGACCGCCTGGGCGCGGACTGGTCGGTGCTATACCTCGAAACCCTGCACAGCCAGCAGCTTTCGGAGAGCGACCGCGACCGCATCGCCGACACCCTGCGTCTGGCCGAACGCCTTGGCGCCAACACCGTGACCCAGCCCAGCGTGCAGATCGCGGAAACCGTGGTGGCGTACGCACGCGAGCACAACTTCACCCACATCGTGGTCGGCAAGTCGCAGCGTAGCCGCTGGTTCGAATGGCTGCATGGCTCGGTGGTCGACAAGCTGGTGCGGCAGACCGGCAATGTCTCGGTGCACGTGATCGGCGATGCGCCGGGCACCAGCACCACACCCGCTCGCATCGCGCACGGCTTTACCGGCGCGCAGTGGATGTCATGGCTGCCCGCCACCGCCTACGTGGCGATGGCGACACTGATCGGGCGCCTGATCCACGGCTACACCCCGCTGCCGAACATCTCGCTGATCTATCTCGCCGCGGTACTGATCGTGGCCATGCGCCACGGCCTGGTTCCGAGCCTGTATACCTCCGTGATCAGCACCCTCGCCTACAACTACTTCTTCACCGCGCCGCACTACAGCCTCACTGTCACCGATCCCTCGAATGTGCTGGCACTGGTGTTCTTCGTGGTGATCTCGCTGGCGATCAGCCAGTTGATGGGGCGCCTGCGCACGCAGAACGTGATCGTCGGCGAACAGGCACGGCTGACCACCGAACTGCTCAGCCTCAGCCGTCGCCTCGCCGGCTCGCGCAAACTCGACGAGTTGGGCGAGATCGCAACCAGCCAGCTGGCGCGCCTGCTGCGCGTCAACGCACTGCTGCTGACACCGGAAAGCGCCGGCCTGCAAACCCGCGGCTCGTCCGGGCAGGCACGGCTCGACGACGCCGACCTCGCCGCCGCCACCTGGAGCTTCGAGAAGAACCAGGCCACCGGTCGTGGCGCCGACACGCTGCCGGGCGCACGCTGGCTGTTCGTGCCCTTGCGCGCCGCATCCGGCGCCGTCGGCGTGATCGGCGTGCATCGCGATGACAGCGAGTTCCTGCTGGCACCGGACGAGCGGCGCCTGCTGGATGCGGTGACCGATCTGGTGGCGATTTCCATCGAGCGCATCCGCCTTGCCAAGCAGATCGACCAGAACAAGCTGCTGGCCGAGACCGAGCAACTGCGCTCGGCGCTGCTGACCTCGATCTCGCATGACCTGCGCACGCCGCTGGCGAGCATCATGGGGGCGATCTCCAGCCTCCGCGCCTACGGCGCGCAGTACGACGCTGCCACTCGCGACGAATTGCTGACCACCGCGCAGGATGAGTCCGAGCGCATGAACCGGTTCATCGGCAATCTGCTGGACATGACGCGGCTGGATGCCGGCGCGGTCAAGCCACGGCTGGAGCCCTGCGATCTGCGCGACATCGCCGCCGCGGCGCTGCAACACACCGCGCGCACGCTGGCACAGCACCGGGTGATCACCCGCTACGCCAGCGCGCTGCCGGTGATGAACGTGGATTTCGTGCTGTTGGAGCAGGTGCTGGTGAACCTGCTGGAAAACGCCGCCAAGTACGCGCCCGAGGACAGCGAGGTGGAGCTGGCGGTGCAGAGCTATCGCTACGCGGTGTCGATCGAGATCCGCGACCGCGGCCCTGGCATTCCCGCCGAGGAACTGCAGCGTATCTTCGATCCCTTCCATCGCATCCGCCACGGCGATCAGCAGCGCGCCGGCATCGGGCTGGGGCTGGCGGTCTGCCGCGGCTTCGTCGAGGCGATGGGCGGCCGCATCCGCGCCGGCAACCGCAAGGATGGCGCCGGCAGCGTGTTCGAGGTGGAATTGCCCACATCGCTGGCTGCGTCATCGCCGGTGGCGCCATGACCGGCACTCCACTCCTGGCCTCCGGCCTGATCCTGGTGGTGGACGACGAAACCCCGATCCGCCGCCTGCTGCGCACCACCCTGAGCGCGCAGGGTTATGACGTGAGCGAAGCCGGCAATGCCGCACAGGCGCTGGCGGCAGTACGCGCGCGGACACCGAACCTGATCGTGCTCGATCTCGGACTGCCGGACCGCGACGGCCTCGAACTGATCAGCGAGCTGCGCCAGCTCTCGGCCGCGCCGATCCTGGTGCTGTCCAGCCGCGGCGACGAGCACAGCAAGGTGGCGGCGCTAGACAACGGCGCCGACGACTACGTCACCAAACCTTTTGGCGCGCAGGAATTGATGGCGCGCGTGCGCACCGCGCTGCGCCACCGCCTGCACGAACAGGGCGCACAGCCGCTGTTCCGCAGCGGCGAGTTGCTGGTCGATCTGGTGCATCGCCGGGTCAACCTGCGCGAGCAGCCGGTGCACCTGTCGCCCAAGGAGTACGGCATTCTCCAGGAGCTGGTGATCCACGCCGGCAAGGTGCTGACGCACAAGCACCTGCTCAACGCGGTCTGGGGCAGCGTGCAGGAAACCGACGTGCAATACCTGCGGGTGTATATCCGCCAGCTGCGGCAGAAGCTGGAGGCACTGCCGGAGCAGCCGGCGCTGATCCTCACCGAACCCGGGGTCGGCTACCGCCTGCAAGCCTGAGCGGCCCGTGTAAACTTGCCACCCCTGTGCTGGCCGCGGACCGCTGCGTCCGCCTGCCGCTTTCCCTCAATTCTTTGATTTTCCTTCCCATTCCGCGCCATGTGGTTCAAGAATCTGCAGATCTATCGCCTGCCCGCCAACTGGGAATCGACCGCCGCCGCACTTGAGGAAAAGCTGGCCGAACGGCCGCTGCAACCCTGCACCGGCCTCAACCTGCAGTCGCGCGGCTGGGTCGCGCCGACTCAGGCCGGGCAACTGGTGTACGAGCAGCAGAAGCACCTGCTGATCGCAATGGGCATCGAGCAGAAGCTGCTGCCGGCCGCGGTGATCCGCCAGGAGGCCGACGAACGCGCACTGCAGTACGAGCGCCTCAAGGGCTTCAAGCCCGGCCGCAAGATGATGCGCGAGCTGAAGGAGCAGGTGACCGCAGAGCTGCTGCCGCGCGCCTTCGTGCGCCAGCGCAAACTGCATGCCTGGCTGGACGTGCAGAACGGCCTGCTGGTCGTCGATACCAGCAGCGCCAACCGCGCCGAGGAACTGGTCGAGCTGCTGCGCGACACCCTGGGCGAGTTCGCGGTGCTGCTGGTAGAAACCGATCACGCGCCCTCGGCCACGCTCACCGCCTGGCTCGCCTCCGGCAATCCGCCGGGACAGCTGGCGCTGGACGACGAATGCGAACTCTGCGGCAGCGATGTCACCAAGCCCACGGTGCGCTATGTGCGTCACGCGCTCGAAGGTGAAGACGGCCTCAAGCGCCATATCGCCGATGGCAAGTTCGTCACCCGACTGGCGCTGACCTGGAGCGACCGCATTGCCCTGGTGGTCACCGAGAAGCTGCAGATCAAACGCGTGAAGTTCCTTGCCGTGAAGGAAGGCGACGATCAGATCGCGCAGAATCCGGAAGAACAGTTCGACGTCGATTTCGCGCTGATGACAGGCGAGCTGTCGCAGCTGATCAAGGATCTCGGCGAAGCGCTGGTACTGAAGAAGGCCTGATCCGGAGCCCGGGAACGCTCACAAGCACTCATATCGCCGTTCGCCCCGAGTGGCCCGCGCAGCGGGCTGTATCGAGGGGTCTGCGCAGGTGCCTCGATACACCGCACTACGTGCGGCACTCGGCACGAACGGAGAGGTGAGTATCTGTGCAAGCTTTCCCTGAACCCGGATCAGGCGCCGCCGTCCCGGTTAGTTAGCGCGCTGACGGATCCAGATCGGCGCCAGATAGGCCACCGACTCGCCTTCCTCGTTGTTGACGCGCACGAAGTACCAGCGCTCGCTGCTGTCGACGGGAATCTTCGCCTGCAGGCGATCACCGCTGGCATGCGCGATCTCGCTGCCGCCGGAACCGAGCAGGACCAGCTCGCCCTTGAACGCCGAGCCGTCGGTCTCGGTGACCCGCACATCCAGCGGTACCGCGCTGCCGCTGTCGCAATTCAGGGTCGAACCCATCGGGTGTCCTGCGGCATTCAACTCAGCGCGCAGGTGGCGGCCGGATACCAGCGCATAGGTGCGGCGCGCCAACCAGGCTTCCTTGAACCCTTCTTCCGTCAGCGCGGTAGCAACGGTGACGGTCTTGGCCCGCTCTTCCGAGCCGTACTTGGTCTCGTGCTCGTCTTCCGAGCCGATCGGGCTCAGCCGCCAGCCTTTGTCCAGCGCCCGCATCCAGTCGCTTTCATAGCGGCCGCGACGGCCGCCGCTGTTGTACAACTCGATCCCGAACATGCGCTCCACCGCGCCTGGCACCAACTTGAAGTCGTTCCAGTTGCAGCCGGGATCGCCATCCGTGAGGCACTTGTCGCCGGGATGATTGAAATGCGCGAGGCCGTCGCCACCGCCGCCGAACGGCACCGGCGCGGTGATGCTGCCACCGAGACCGAAGCTGTCGGGCGCGCGCGTGAACCACGACCAGAACGTCTCCATCGTCACCAGGTAACCGAGGTCGGTCTTGGCGTTGCTGAAGTTCCTGGAGAAGTAGACGTTGATATGGCCAAAGCGGTCGGAGGTCCACTCGAAACCACGAATGCCGAGGAAACCGTCCTGGGTCGCCTCCTCCACCTGGCTGGCGGTGCTGCGCCATTTGACCAGCGAATCGACACTGGGCGTCAGACAGGTCAGCAGCCCGTCGGGCGTGGTGAAGCAATCTGCGCCCAGCGAAATGAAGACACCGGTATCGAGCGTGTCGGAGTGTTCGCTGGAACCGGCATACGAGTAGCCGGCCTCGCGGACGATGCGCAGGTAGTCGCGCGGAATGTGGTGAATGTCGCCGTCGGAATAGGCACTGTGCTCGTGCATCGTGCCTTCGTAGTGAACCAGACTGGTGAGCGCGGGACCCGCATAGGCATCGCAGGCGTTTTCCTGCGCCAGAGGCTGTGCCCCTTGCGAAGACAGGGCGTTATCGGAACCGCCGCAGCCGGACAACAGCAATAGTGCAAACGCCGCAGGCGCGGCGAAACAAGAACGTGACACTGGAAATCCCCCATTTTTGATATGAACCGTCGCGCGCCCCCCGGCGTCGCGTCGGTGGTCCGCTGCATGCGCTGACGATGGACTGTCGCGCGGCGGACCGGACACAGTTTGGTCGCAGACCGCGGAAATGACCAGTCGCACCGCCGCCTGCTGTAAGCGCCGGGCGACGCTGCAGACCAAAATTCCATTGCGCACTCAAATGAGAATACTTATCATCAAGGCTCATTAGCCAGCCGTCGCCCGACTCCGCGGTGCCGTGCCAGCAGAACCATGCCCCTGGAAAGAATCGCTGCGAAAAGTTTCGTCGCGCGATCAGCCCCTGCGGTCATCTGCTGCTCACGGGTCTCGACGAGTCACCACATGTCTACGCTTGCGACACTGCTGATGCTGAGCGTCGCCGCCTGCTGGATCGCAGCGCGACAACCCCACCACCGCGAAGGTGACGGTCTCGAGTGGGCGCTGACCAGCGCCTTGCCGGCCACCGCCGCGCTGCTGATCTGGCTCGGCCTCCACGACACCCCGGCGGCGCTCGGCATCTGGCTGCTGCAGTTGGCCTTGAGCGGCATCGCCGCACTGTGGAGCAGCACCAACCCACGGCAGCGCTGGCGTCCGGCCTGGCGCCTGAGCTCAGTGACCGTACTCGCCGCCGGAATGTTGTGGCAGGTCGCGCATACGCCACCGGACCGTCATCTGCTGCATGCGTCTGTCGCGCCGACGGCACAGGAGCGAACGCGATGAGCGGTGCCGCTGCTCTTGCTCTCTCCGCGCGGGAAGCCATGCTCCGACAACGGCGCCGCGTGCTCTGGCGGGTGCTGCTGGCCGGGCCGCTGGTATTCGTCGGTGCCGCGCTGGTGATGTGCGGCGGTGCGCTGTGGCTGCCAGCCGGCCGCGCGCAGATCGACAATCTGGTGCTGCCGATCGTGCTGTTTCCGGCGATCTGGGCAGCGCTGTTCTTCTACGCCTGCCTCGATCGCCAGCTGCATCGCGCCTATTGGCTGATCGGCGCACTGGGCCTGTTGCACGCGGCAATGATCGCCGTGCATCTGTGGCATTGAGGAAACAACCGTGATCCGACTCAGCCAGGACCGAACCAAAACCCTGCTCGCCATCCACGGCTGGTCCGCCGTGTCGCTGGGACTGCTGCTGTACGCGGTGATCCTGACCGGCGTCGCTTCGGTATTCGAGAAGGAAATCAGCGACTGGTCCAGCCCGCTGGAAACGAACATCGTCGACCCTTTCCCGCCCGGCACCGACGCGATGCTGCGCGGGCTCGCCGCAACCGTGGACCCGCAGTTTCACGAAGAACTGTTTTTCTACCCGCGTGCTGGCGACCGGCTCTACGCGTTCTTCCACAAACATGAACTCGACGAGGACGGAAAGCCGCGCGAACGCGGCGTCGCCGCCGAGTTCGATCCGCGCACGCTGCAACTGCTGGACCGTCGCAGCGGCACCGACGAGGAAGTCGCCGCCGGCGAACGTGCCAGTGCGCTGTCGCAGTTCATGGTCGATCTGCATGTCCGCCTGCATCTGCCCAACCCCTGGGGCCTGCTGCTGACCGGCGTGCTCGGACTGGCGATGCTGGTGGCGGCGGTCACCGGATTCGTCATCCATCGCCATCTGATCCGCGAACTGTTCACGCTGCGTCGTCGCGGCGACAAGCTGCTCGGCGCACGCGACGTGCACGTCATCGCCGGCACCTGGAATCTGCCGTTCGCGTTCATCCTCGCATTCACCGGCAGCTATTTCAGCTTCGGCAGCGCGTTCGGTTTTCCGGCGGTGGCGATGGTCGCGTTCGGCGGCGATCAGGACGCGATGTTCAGCACCCTGGTCGGCAATCCGCCGGCAGAAGACGCCAGTCCTGCGGCGCTGGCGAATCTGGATGCGATGATCGCCGACGTACGCGCCCGCAGCGGCGCCGAACTCGGCTTCGTGCAGGTGGAGCACTGGGGCCGGGCCGATGCCCTGGTGACCATGTTCATGAAGTACCGCGACGGCAAGCTGCTGGGGCCCAGCTATGTCTACGGCGGCAGCGACGGCGGGTTCCGTTACGCCAAGCCCAGCCTCGGACGGGTGCCGTCCAGCGGTAGCGCCCTGTTCGAACTGATGGCACCCCTGCATTTCGGCAACTTCGCCGGCGTGTTCTCGAAAACCGTGTGGTTTGCGCTCGGGTTTGCCAGCGCCTACGTCACCATCACCGGCCTGCTGCTGTGGACGCAGCGCCGGCAGGCGCAGCGCGCCTGGTTGCATCTGGCCCGCGCGACGCACTGGGTCGGTTACGGTCTGCCGCTGGCCCTGACCCTGGCGGCCTACGGCTACTTCCCGGTCCGCGCCGGCGGCGGCGAGGTGCAGCCGGCGATGATGACGGCGTTCCTCGCCTGTGCCGCCCTGGCCGCGCTCATCGCCTGGCGCACGCCACTGCAGCAAAGCCGTCGTTATCTGCTGGGCGCCACCGGACTGGCGCTGCTGGGGCTGCCGGTCCTGCGGCTGTTCTGCGGCGGCATCTCCTGGAGCGGCGCCTGGATCCAGGGTCTGCAGCCGGTACTGGCACTCGATCTCGCATTCGCGTGCGGCGGCCTGCTGTGTCTGCTGAGCCTGCGCCGCAGCAACCTCAGCCGCAGCACTACCCTCGCCGCGACCCCTCCATGAGCAACACCCTGTGGGCGCTCTGCGCCCTTGCGCTCAGTCTGCTGCCGCTGTGGCGGCTGGCACGGCACGACCCGAAACGGCTGCGCAGTCTGCGCCAACCGACGTCCTCGCCCGGCCCGGACAGAAAGCGGCTGGTCGTACTGCTGTTGCTGCCGGGCGGCGTGCTGGCCGCGATCGGGCAATGGCCGGCCTTCCTGATCTGGCTCGGCAGTCTGACCGCCGGCGGCTGGCTGCTGGTGCAGCTGCTGGCGCAGTTCACCAACGACAACAGCACCCGGAAATCCGGCTGAAACCCTTGCCGCCCGCGGCACCGCTCGCGCGTCCTCGTTTGCCCCATAATCCGCAAAACAGGCGGCCGGGAAAAGGACACCGTGGCGGCAAAATCGAAACCCAGAGGCAAGCCTGACGCTGCTGGCCCCCGCATCGGCACCCGCAAGGTCCCGCGGCTGCAACGCATGGAGCAGATGCTGGTGGCCGCCGCACGGGTGTTCGCCGAACACGGCTACCACGCGGCATCGATGGATGAGATCGCCGCACTGGCCGACGTCAGCAAGCCGCTGCTGTATCGCTACTTCGTGTCCAAGGACGGCCTGTATCTGGCGATCATCGAGCGCGCCGGCCAGCACCTGGTCGACGGCCTCGCACTGATCCAGTCGGTCAAGGATCCCCTGCAGCGGATCGAGATGACGGCGATGGGGCTGCTGACCTTCATCGGTCGTTATCGCGACCTGTGGCTGGTGATGTACAACGAAGCAATGGGTGGCAGCAGTCCGGTGGCACAGCGGGTGGGCGAGTTCCGCGCACAGATCATCGCCGATGGCTGCATCAACATTTCCGAAGCACTGGGCGAAGCCAATGCCGCCGGACGCGCTCGCGCCGAACCGCTGTCGCAAGCGATGATCGGCGCGGGCGAAGCCATGGCGCGCTGGTGGCTGCGCCATCCGGAGATTCCATTGGAACAGATGGCGCAAATGGTGCTCAACTGCTGCTACGGCATCCTGGATCGACATCGCCAGCCGCCGAACGCAAAGCCGGCGAGCCAGAAACCAGCGAAACGAAAGAAGCCGCCCGCACGCTAGCGGGCACGGTGCCGGGGGAATCCACACGATGTCGATCTGTCGCCTGCAGGACCGCCGTTGGCTGCATCCTTATCGCGTGCGGGTACCGCATCATCTGGCCCCGGTGCAGCGCATCGACCAGGCCAGCGAGGCGGCGGCGGCGGCCAACGCCGGACTGTCGCCGCAGGCCATCGCGGAGATCTGGCGTGCGGTTGAACGGCTGTATCGCAGCGGCGCGTATCCGGGCGTCGCATTCTGTCTGCGTCGTCACGGCCAGATCGTGCTCAACCGCAGCCTCGGCCATGCCCGTGGCAACGGGCCGCTGGACCCGCCGCAAACGGCGAAGACGGTGCTGCAACCCGATACCCCGATCTGCCTGTTCTCGGCCTCCAAGGCGGTCACCGCGATCCTGGTCCACAAACTGGCCGAAGAAGGCGGGATCGACCTGTCGCAGCGTGTCAGCCATTACCTGCCCGGCTTTGCCGCGCACGGCAAACGCGACATCACCATCGCGGACGTGCTGTCGCACCGCGGGCGCGTGCCGACACTCGTGGTGCCACGAGAGCAGCGGCAGGTGGAGCTGCTGCTGGACTGGCCGGCACTGATCCAGCGCATCTGCGATGCCCCGCCGACGCGATCCGGCGGCATGGCCTATCACGCGCTGACCGGCGGCTACGTCGTCGCCGAGATCCTGCAACGCGTGACCGGCGATTCACTGCAGGCCTATCTCGACAGCCGCCTGAGGAAACCGCTGGGCCTGAAGCATTTCACCTATGGCCTGCCGCCGGCCGCACGCGCGCAGGTGGCGCTGAACTATATCGCCGGTACGCCAGTGCGCTTCCCGATCGCACAGCTGCTGGAGCGGGCGCTGATGCTGCCGATGGACCGCGTGGTCGAGGCTTCGAACAGCGCGGCGTTCATGGACGCGGTCATTCCCGCCGGCAATCTGTATGCCACCGCCGAGGAGCTGTCGCGCTTCTATCAGCTGCTGCTCGATGGCGGTCGCCTCGGCCACAAGCCGTTGTTGCAGCCGGAGACCGTGGCGCGCGCCATCCGTCCGCGCACCCGCATGGCCCTCGACCGCACGCTGATGGTGCCGATGCGTTACAGCGAAGGCCTGATGCTCGGCGCCAATCCGGCCGGGCTGTACGGCCCGATAACAGCCAATGCCTACGGCCACCTCGGGTTCATGAACATCCTCGGCTGGGCCGATCCGGATCGAGACATCGCCGCGTCGCTGCTGGTCACCGGCAAGGCGGTGTTGGGTACGCACCTGCTTGCACTGGGCAAGCTGCTGACCACTCTCGGCTCGCGCTGCCGCTAGGTTCAGCGCGTCGGGTGATGCGAGGCGCGCAGCAATTGCCAGCCCATCGCAAACAGCCCGAGGCAGCCGATCATCAGATACACCAAACTCTCTTTCCAGCGCGCGCTCATCGGGAGTTGCACGACCAGCCACAGCAGAACCCCGAACATCCCGAGCACCGCATAGGCCGCCGCCGTCAGCAGCTCATGTGCCCGCACCATCGTGCGCGCCGCCCATGACGGGCGTTGCCGTGGCTGGCGCCATGGCGCTGCGTTTTCCTGCGTGGTGTCGATGCTCATCGCCCTACTCCCGTCATGCGGCGCAATCACTGCGCCCATGTCCTATATGACGGCAACCGGAAGCACGGGGCCAGCCCGCCGGAACGGCAGTCGCTACCGCCAGTCGGCGCAGGCCCGCGCAGCGTGAGCTAGCGCACCGTACGGCGTGAAACCTTGCGCGGTTGCGGCTTGATCGGCGCCACTTGCGCGGCGACTTCACGCAGAAAGCCGGCGATCTCCGGCCACAGGCGCTCGGGGCGAACCCGCAGCTCGATCAATGAACGCGCATCGAGCAGTCGCGCATCGGGCAGCTGCTGTGCCAGCGCCAGCGCATCGCGGTTGTGGTGCAGCTTGTCACCCGCATGGCCGATCACCAGCGCCGGCATCGGCAGCGCCCGGCGCGCCGCCACCGGCGGTGCGATCGGCCCCACCAGCACCCCGTGCAGGATCGCGGTGATGGTCTTGGGATTGTTCGCGAGTGCATTCATCGCGCTGGCGGCAGCACCGAATGCAGGCCGCCGGCGCTTTGACAGCCAGCGCGCAAACGGCGTGTACACCGGGCGACCGAAGCGGGTGAGCACCAGCATCGGCGCCAGAATCACCGCGGCCCAGGGCGCCGACCATTCCATCACCGGCATTTCCAGATAGAGGCTGGTGACCCGCTGCGGCGCCTTGGTGGCCGCGGTCAGCGCGGTGATGCAGCCCAGCGACACCCCGCCGAGCATGGCCCGCTCCCAGCCCAGGTGATCCAGCAAGGCCAGCACATGATCGGCGTAGAAATCGACGCGGTGTTCCTTGGGATCGGTGGCGCGGTCGCTGCGCCCGTGGCCCAGCAGATCCAGCAACGCCACCTGATAACCCTCGCCCGCGAAACGGATCGCCAGATCGCGGTTCATCAACGAGTCCATCAGGATGCCGTGCATCAACACGCACGGAATGCCGCCCGGTTCGCCATAGATCTCGTAAGCCAGCTCGTGCTGGTTCACCTTGAATTCGCCACTGCGCACGCTGACTGGTGCCCCCATCCCCTGCTCCCGTGATTGCCCCTGGCGCGAGCATAAACGCATTGACAGACGGCCGGAGATGACGCTGGAAAACCAGAACCCACCCTCGCGACCGGCTGTCGCCAGCGCCAATGGCAGGGTCACGGGCAGGCCCTAGCATCGAGTCTGCATCTCCACATCGGTCATCGTTCCATGGTGGGTTTCTGGCGCACGCTGTATGTCCTGCTGAGCTTCCGCGGTCGCGGCCGCATCGGCCTGTTCGACACCAGCCGGCTGACACTGCGGGTCATGCCCGGCGAGATCGATTTCAACTTCCACATGAACAACGGCCGCTATTTTTCCGCGGCCGATATCGGCCGTCTCGACTGGGGTCTGCGCAGCAATCTGTGGCGCAATGCGTTCAGTCACGGCTGGCGTGCGGTAGCCGGCGATTCCAACGCGCGCTTCAGCCGCTCCCTGCAACCCTTCGACCGCTACACACTGGAATCGCGGCTGCTCGGCTGGGACGAAAAGTGGCTGTTCTGCGAACACCGCTTCGTGCGCGGCGCCGATGTCTACGCCACGGTGCTGGTGCGCTATCTGTTCCTCAGCAAGCGCGGCAAGGTGCCGCCCGCGGTGGTGCTGGAGAAAGCCGGGCATCCGACGCAGTCGCCACCGTTGCCGCCGTGGGTGCTGAACTGGCACGAAGCGCAGGAAGGCCTGACCGCGGCCCTGCGCGCCGAACGTGCGGCGTCACACCCGCACTGATTCACCGCGCGATGCCATTTGCCGCCGCAAGCCGCTACCATCCCCGCAATCTCTTTCATCCCCTTTCCCGCCTGCCAGCCTTCAGGGAGCACACTCTTGGCCAGCCCTTATCCGCATCTGCTGCAGCCGCTCGATCTTGGTTTCACCACGCTGAAGAACCGGGTCCTGATGGGCTCGATGCACACCGGACTCGAAGATCGCGAGAAGAATTTTCCGCGGCTGGCGGCCTATTTCGCCGAACGCGCGCGGGGTGATGTCGGGCTGATGGTCACCGGCGGTTTCTCGCCCAACATCTCCGGCTGGCTGTTTCCGTTTGCGTCGATGCTGACCACGTCTTCCGGCGCGCGCGCGCATCGCCAGATCACCGACGCGGTGCACGACGAAGGCGGCAAGATCGCCTTGCAGATCCTGCATGCGGGTCGTTACGGCTACTCGCCGCTGTCGGTCAGCGCTTCGCGGATCAAGGCGCCGATCAATCCGTTCACGCCACGGGCACTGAGCAGCGGCGGTGTCGAGCGCCAGATCAAGGCCTTCGTGCGCTGCGCCAAGCTGGCGCGCGACGGCGGCTATGACGGCGTCGCGATCATGGGTTCCGAGGGCTACGTCAGCAACCAGTACCTGGTGG
>JBEBWZ010000034.1:0-29216 GCA_040391865.1 Solimonas flava | reverse complement strand
GAGCGCGACCTTGCCAAGGTCGAGGTCGAGGGTTCGAGCCCCTTTTCCCGCTCCAGTTTTCAGAACGAAGAAGCCCCCGAAGCACGCCGCTTCGGGGGCTTTTTGCTGTTGTCGCCGGTTCAATCGCCTTGCGGGTGTATCGGGGTCTGCGCGAGTTGCAGTTCGGTATGCGCTTCCAGGGGCAGGCCGCTGCTGTTGAGCACGCCGGCCAGCATCTCGTAGTGACCGATCAGCATCGACAGTTCCAGCAGCTGCGGCGTACGGTAATGCGCGCCGAGACGCTGCCAGCTCTGCTCGGAGATTTCGCGCTCGCGATAGCTGTCGTCGGTCGCCGCCAGCAGCGCCGATTGCAGCGGCGACCAGCCGGGCGCCTCGGGGCCCAGCGCGATCCGCTTGATGTCGTCCGTGCTCAATCCGGCCAGCAGGCCGATCGCGACATGCTGTCCCCATTCGTAGCGGCAGCGGCAGTTCCATGCCACACGCAGGATCACGAGTTCGGCATCGCGACGTTCGAGCGTGCCGTAGGGCATCAGTCGCGAGGCAAAGCGCAACCAGGGCCAGAACAGGCGTGGGTGGCGCAGCAGCAACAGGAACACGTCAGGTACGATCGCGGTTCCGGTGCGTTTCTCGGCCCATTTTCCGGCCACGTTCAGCATCGCACGCAGCGGCAGCGGCAGTTCGCTGGCCCGCAGCGGCGGAATGCGCGGGCGGGTGTGCTGGCGCCAGCCACCGGGCGGCGCGAGCTGTTGTTCGGGTGCGACCATCAGCGCGATCCCGATCCCGATCTCGGCGCCGAGCCGCGTCGTTGTTTGACGGCGGCCGAATGCAAGTAGTGGTTGAGCACGCGCATGACGATCTCGTAGGGCCAGGCGAACTTGCGCTGGAACCAGTATCCCACCCGGACATCCATCGAGGTGAAGACCATGTAGCGGTTGGCCTTGATGCCCTTGATGATCGCACGCGCGGCATCTTCGGGCGTGATCGCATGATCCTGGAAGCGTCGGCGCAGGGCCAGGGCATCGGGCGCCTTGGCATCGAAGCCGACGATCTCCAGGGTGTTGACCAGGCCGGTGTTGACGCCGCCGGGACAGACCAGACTGACGCCGATGCGGTGCCGGCGCAAATCGAAGCGCAGCACTTCGGAGACACCGCGCAAACCGAATTTGCTGGCGCTGTAGGCCGCATGCCACGGCAGCCCGAACAGGCCCGCGGCGGAGGAAACGTTGACCAGATGTCCGCCCTTGCCGGCGGCGATCATCGGCGGCATGAAGCATTCGATCACATGGATCGGCCCCATCAGATTGATATCGACGCAGCGCCGCCAGTGTTCATGCTGCAGATGCTCGACGGTGCCCCAGATCGAGATGCCGGCAATGTTCATCAACACATCGAGACTGCCGTCGGCCTGGTGGATATCGTCGGCAAAGGCACGGACGGCGCTCAGGTCGGCGATGTCGAAGGCGCGCGCCATGCGTACACAGGGCGCGATCTGCTGCAACTCCGCAACTGCACGCTGCAGTTCCGCGGCATTGACATCGGTCAGGTACAGCTGTGCGCCTTCACGTGCGGCGGCAATCGCCGTCGCTCTGCCGATGCCGCTGGCGGCTCCGGTGATCAGGCATTTCTTGTTCCGCAGAGTCTTGATGGCCATTCGATGATTACTCGTTCAGATCAGGCAGTGCACTAGCAGGTACCGGCCAGTGCGGCGCAGAGATCGTTGCCGGGCAATACCGGCACCAACAGCCGCGAAGGGGTATCGCCGCCGATCGAGATCGAATTCAGATTCGGCGATGGCAGGGAGTAGGTGGGCGCGCCCATCAGGTAGAGCCGCAAGCGGTGTCCTGCCTGGAAACGGTTGCCGATCGGCCAGAACTCCACGTGATACTCGCGTTGCTGAGCGGACAGGGCGTAGGTCTTGTGACTGTAGTCGGTATAGGGCTGCACGATTTCACCGTTGGCATCGATGAGCGAGCGCTCGGGGATGATCTCGGGATAGCTGCTGCGCAGGCGCCCGAGGCCGATGGCATGGGCACTGCCGTCCGGCCAGACATCGGCAAGGACCGCGTGAATATCCGCCTCCGGCAACAGTGTCGAAAGGTGCAGCACCAGGCTGGGCGTACCGACCACGTCGACGTCCTGCTGCAGCGGCGCGGTGGTATAGGTCAGCGACAGCGGTGCCATCAATGCCAGCTCGGTGAGAATCGGAAGGGCATTGAACAGGGCATTGCCGCCACCCGCAGCAATCACCGCCGTGGTATTGGGATCGGTCGCGGTCGGCAGCGAGGTGAGCGCGAGATAGCTCTGCTGCGCCTTGGCGGCGACCGGTGCGAGTGCGAGTGCGAGCGTACCGTCGTTCAGCGACCAGGCGCCACCGCCGCGCTCGGAGCTGAGATGCAGGGGCTGCCAGTGCGTGCCCGGCACCGGCCAGTCACTGGCACTCATCGGCGTGACCGCACCGGCAATCTGTGCCTCGTAGCTGCCGTGGCCAAGCAGAAACTGCACCGGCGCTTCGCGATCGATGCCGTTGTCGATGCCCAGCAGAAAGCGATCGAACCAGCGGCGGTACTCCGGGAACGGGCCCGGCGTGCCGGCGGGGAACCCGTCATGCGCGCCGAACACCCGCAGGTGCACCGGTACGCCCTGATCCCGCAGCAGCTTGTAGCTTTCGAACGGGCCACGCGATTCGACATCATAGAATCCGGTATCGGCCAGCACCGGAAAGGTGTTGGGCCCCGGTCGTTGTGTGCGCTCCTGCCAGAATTCATCCTCGCTGACGTGCGCCAGCACCTGGAGCACCGTACCGAGGAAACCGGCATCCGAGATCACCGCGGGGATCGGCGAGGCGGCTGTCGTCAGCAGGTTGACCAGCCCGGTGGAGAGCACTGGAATGCCCACCCCGAAGGCCACCGCCGCACCCGGCAGCAGGTTCATCGCGCCGCCGGGATAGAGCAGATCGCGATACAGATCGGCGGTGCCGGCCATCAACGCCGCAGCTTCGACGCAGGGCAGTGGCAGGTGCATGGCGTTATAGACGGCAATCGCGCTGGCCGAAAAGCCGTACAGGCCGATCCGGCCATTGCTCCACGGCTGGTGGCAGGCCCATTCGACGAACTCGGCCACATCCCGCTGATCGTTCGGCCCCACCGCGGTCCAGACCCCGGTGCTCTGGCCGGTCCCACGCGCCTGCACATACACGTGGTTGTACGCCGGCCCGAAATCCGGTGTCCGGGTTCCACCGTAGGGACTGAATTCGATGATCAGCGGCCGGGCGCGCAGTTCATCGGCGCCGGTGACCACGGCATACAGCTGCGCGCCATCACTGGTTTCGAAACTCACTGCCTGGCTGACGATCGTGACCTCCGCCGTCTCAACCAGCGGATCACTGCCGGAGCCGCAGGCTCCCAGCAGGCTCCCGATGCAAAACATCAGGACAATGCCGGCCCCGCGTCGGCTGCGCACGAACCACTGCAGATGGATACCTGTCATGAACTCGATTCCGACAACGCTGGATGACCCGCGGGTGGCGTAAAACGCAACGGCAATTTGCTTGCACCCGCAGGCTGATCTGCCGCAGGTGCGAGTCCCTTGCCGCCCCCCGATGGATGGCGCGATCATCCTAGGCCCCTGTCCGGGGTGTGGACAGGTTCCGTTGCGGCCAAGTGAGGTGTCCGAATTGGCCAAGGCTCCGAGACTGGCCCTTGCTGTGACATGATGCCGGACACAAGCAGGTCCACTCGAGCTTCACGCGAGCCGTGCCAATGCCGATAACCGAAAAGATGGATGCGACCGGGTGGGTGTCCGTCCGCCACGTCAAGCACATCATTGCCCGAGGAGAATCGGCAGGTGTCCGCATGGACGAGCTGCTGGACGAAGCGGGGCTGCTCAAGGCGCGGCTCAACGACGCCGATGGCCTGGTGCCGTTGCCGATCCTCGAAGCGATGCTCGGCGCGTTCTCGCAGCGCTATTCCGATCCGTTGATGGGCTTGCATCTGGCCAGCGACATCCAGCCGCCGACCTTCGGCGCGCTGGGCTATCTGTCGCAGACCTGTGCCACCTATGCCGATGTCATCGAAACCGTTACCAACTACAGCCGTCTGCTCAGCAACATCGGCCAGACCTCGGTCGAGTTTCAGCCGGGTCATGCCCGGATCCGCTGGCAGTGCCTGAGCGGCAGCCCGTTCTTTCGGCGACAGGCCACCGAGTACATTCTCGGGGTGTTCGTGGTGCTGTCACGGCTGCTGCTGCCGGAGCGAACCGAGTTCCCGCGCGAGGTGCATTTCGCCCATGCGCGGCCGGACAATGCCGAACTGGTGCGCAAGTATTTCTCGTTCTTCCAGTGCCCGGTCTATTTCGATCAGGCGGTCTCGTGCCTGGTGATCGACACGGCCGTGCTGAAAACCCGCATGCGCTACGGCGATGCCTTCATGAAGGACACGCTGGACCGGCACGCACGCGATCTGATCCGGCAGCGTGAGCAACCGATGAGTCTGCCGGAAGAAGTCCGGCATCTGGTCGCGGCGATGATCATCCAGGGCATTCCGACCAAGGAAATGGTGGCGCAGCAGCTCGGCACCAGTGCGCGCAGCCTGCATCGCAAGCTGCATGAACTCGGCACCGGCTATCGCGAAATTCTGGATGAGGTCCGCCTGGAGATGGCGCGCAGCCGCCTCAACCTCGGTGGCGATACCGTGAACCAGATTGCCGACCACCTGGGCTTCAGTTCGCATCAGGCCTTTCTGCGCTGGTTCCGCCAGCAGACCGGCGAAACGCCGGGAGAATACCGCCGGAACAGAGGGCAGGAAAAAGCCGACGCTTGATATTGACCTGGACGATCAGACAATCATCAGAAGTTGTCATCGTCAAAGCAAAAACTAGAATTCGCGGTGCAGTGGGGGAGAGACATGGGAAAGCGGACAAATCTGTTTGCGGCACTGCTGTTGTGCAGTGGTTCGGCGTCGGCCCTCGATTACGAGTGGAACGACATCAACTTCACACTCAACAGCCGCTTCACGGTGGGTGCGGCGATCCGCATGCAGCAGCACAACTACGATCTGATCGGCAAGACCAATGTGCCGGGGCAGCAGGATCTCTGTACGCGTGACAGCTGCATCTCGCTCAGCGGCGATCCGGAGCCGAACGCACGCCTGGTCAAGGCCGTGGGCGCGTTCAGCGGCGTCAATGGCGACGATGGCAACATCAACTACGATCAGTATGATCTGGTGGCTGCCAGCAATCGTCTTTCCTCCGACCTGATGATCACGCACGGCGACTATCTGGCGCGCGTACGCGGCATCCTGTTCTACGATCCGGTCAACGCCGATTTCGACGAGCGCCACAACGATCAGCGTTTTCAGCCGGCACGCTCCCCCCGCAGCAAGCAGGTCGAAAGCATCTATGCCAACGGCTTCGATCTTTACGATGCCTATGTGCAGTCGAGCTTCGAGCTGGGCGAACGACGGGGCATCCTCTCTGTCGGTTATCAGACCGTGCGCTGGGGTGAAAGCACACTGATTGCGCGCAATGCCATCGCCGAAATCAACGCGCCGAACTCGGCGGTGCTGCACACCCCGGGATTCGAGATCAACGAAGTTTTTCGCCCGACCGCGTCGGTACTGCTGTCCGCCGCGCTGACCGATCGTGTATCGACCGAGCTGTTCTATCAGCTCAAGTGGCGCCCGGTGCAAGCCGATCCGGCGGGCAGTTTCTTCAGCGACATGGATCTGCTGGACGGCCCCTACGCGATCATCGGCCTTGGCCAGATGGGCGAGGACCCGAACAAGCTGCAGCGCGCGAATGGCCCGATCTCGCTGGTCAGCAGCACCAGCCTCACCGTCTATCCCGATGCGCCGAACGAACCGCGCGATCAAGGCCAGTACGGCATGCGTCTGAACTACTACGCCGACTGGAACGGCGGCACCGAAATCAGCCTGTACTACCTGAACTATCACAGCCGCTACCCCTATGCGACGGTGACGGCGACCGATGCCTCGTGTACCCGCGGCGTCGGCCCCGATGGCGTCACCAACGATACCGATCATCCGAACACCACGGCGGCGCTGCTGGACTGCAAGCTGTTCAACGGCTCGTTGCTGGGTCGTGAGAATGAACACAACCGTGATCGCGAGCCGGTGCCGATCGACACGATGGGTTTCTATCTGGACTATCCGGAAGACATCCGCATGTTCGGCCTCAGTTTCAACACCACGGCCTTGGGCATGTCCTTTGCAGGCGAGTATTCGTTCCGTCCGAATCTGCCCTTGCAGGTCAACATCACCGACATCGTGCAGGCCGGCTTGCAGCCCGCGTTTCCGAGCAACGACTTTCTGATCGACCCGACGTCGCTGCTGAATCTGCTCTATCCGGAAATCCTGCAGCCGCTGACGCCGGATCTGCTGGAGAATCTGGTGCAGCTGGCGTCGGCCCGGTTCCCGGGTGCCAACACCGCGGTGCCCAGCTATCTGAAGACTTACCGCGGCTACGGCGCGATCCAGCCGCATCAGGTGATTCCCGGATACGAGCGCCTTCACGTCGGCCAGCTCGATCTGACGGCAATCAAGGCGTTTTCGACCAATCCGTTTGGCGCCGATCAAATCCTGGTCATCACCGAGGTTGGTTTCACCCAGATCTACAACATGCCGTCGATCAGCGAACTGCAGCTGGAAACCGGCTATCCCGACCGCACCCATGCCAGCATCGGCCAGGACGAAAAGGGACCTCGCGAATTCGCCACGTTGAATCCCAAGCGACAGACCGACGGCTTTGCCGATGACTTCGCCTGGGGCATGCGCGCGATCATCATGGGCGAGTACAACAACCTGCTGTTCGGCTGGACCTTCAAGCCGCAGATTACGCTGCACTGGGATATCAAGGGCACGGCGCCATATCCGATCCAGAATTTTGTCGAAGGGCGCAAGCAGTACGACATCGGCACCACGGTCAATGTCACCGAAGATTTTTCGGCGCGGATCAACTATCAGGTCTACACCGGCGGTGGCCGTCACAACACCTTGAAGGATCGCGACAACCTGGCATTGAGTTTTGCCTACGCATTCTGAAAGCACGCATAACGATTCGATGATGAGGAGCGAGACATGAACAACATCGTCCTGAAAGGCGCAGCGGCCATCCTGATGCTGTCGGTAGCCGCCAGTGCCTCGGCCAAGGTTTCAGCAGAAGAAGCTGCAAAACTCGGCAAGGAATTGACTGACGTCGGCGCCGTCAGAGCTGGCAACAAAGACGGCAGCATTCCCGCATGGACCGGCAAGAGCTCGTTCTCGCCGAAGATGCTGTCGATCACGCGCGATCAGCTGGAAGATCTGCGCAAACGTCTGGTACACGATATCGACGGCATCGTCACCGACCCCAAGGCAGTTGGCGAGGTTCTGGCCCTGGGGCAGGACATCATGGACAGCGATCCGGCGAAGTTTCAGCAGGTGATGAAACTGGTGCGCGAGATGCTGACCGCCGACGGCAAGCTGAAAGCCGATATCGATCGCGTGCTGGCGACCCGCGGCGGGAAATCGATGGATGGTCTGCTGGCGCAGGTGGAGCAGCGTGCCGTCAAACTGCCGGCGCTGCAGGGCGACATCGCCGCGGTCCTGACCAGCTTGAAGAAGGACAAGGCGGCGTTCTCGCGGATGGTGGCCGCGCTTGACGTGGGCAAGGCGCTGGAACTGTCGGCCCTGGTCGACAGCAAGACCAAGGGTCGCAGCAGCGCCGACCTGATGCTGGCGTACATGCCGTCGTACGTGAAGGACTTCCTGACCTACAAGGTGGGCGACAAGCCTTCCGAGTACTACATGAAGCCCTTGTATGTGATCACGCGCGACAACATGGCGCAGCATGCCGACAAGCTGACCGAGGGGCACAAGGCGCTGTTCAAGACCTACGCCGACTACAAGATGGTGGTGTTTCCGACGGTCCGCAATGCGTTCTTCCCCGAGGAGATCCTGAAAGCCACCGTGGCCAATGCCACACGCGCAACGCTGAATGGCACCGACGATGTCCAGGGCGCCGAACTGGGCTTTCCGTTCCCGATCCCGAAATCCGGCGCCGAACCGTTGTGGAACCACAAGCTGAAATTCCGTGGCAGTGCGGTGCGCCGCTACAACAACCAGGCGATCGTCAAACCCGACGGCAGCTACAAGATCAGCAAGCTGGTCGAGGACGTGAAGTTCAAGTACGCCAATCTCGCCGAGCCGGCGAAGCTCGACAAGAAAGGCATCTTTGCCTATTACATGATGGAGGTGATCTCGCCGCCTCGCGTGGCCGGGCAGATCACGCTGGTGCATGAAACCGCCGGCGGTGCCGGCAACAGCCGCGTCGCGTACCTCTACAGCCCTGGCCTCGGTCGCGTCAATCGCGCGCCGGACGTGGGCTACGACAACCCGTCGATCGGTTCGGACGGCGAGCAGTTCAACGACCAGATCGACGTCTTCAACGGTGCCCAGGACCGTGCCGACTGGAAGCTGGTGGGCAAACGGGAAATCCTGATCCCGTACAACTCCTGGGTGCTGAACAGCCCGACCTTCAAGTACAAGGACATCATCCGCCCGGGTCACATCAATCAGGACCTGGCGCGTTACGAGCTGCACCGTGTCTGGGTGGTCGAAGCGACGCTGCGGGCGGGGCAGCGCCATCGCTTCGGCAAGCGTCGCTTCTACATCGACGAAGACTCCTGGTCGATCGCCGCGGTGGACTGCTACGACAACCGCGGCGAGCTGTGGAAAGTCCAGGAATCGCATCTGCTGACCGTGCCGTTCATCCCGACGGTCAGCGGCATACCCGAGACCATCTATGACCTGCAGTCGAAGCGCTATTTCGTCACCGCGCTGAGCAACGAGGACGCGATCACCGATTTCGAGATCAAGTTCTCGGACGATCAGTTCACGCCGAACGCCCTGCAAGCAAAGTCGCGCAGCCGATGAGTGCCATGCGCAAGCTGTTGGTCGGTGCCGTGCTGGCACTGGCCACTACCGCCGCCAGCGCCGAGACCGCACCTGCGGCACCGCAGCCGGCCTTGATGGCGGCCAAGGCCGCGCATGGCCGACTGCTGGGCATCGCCGCGGCTGGCAAACAGTTGCTGGCTGTGGGGCAGCAGGGCGTTATCCTGCAGTCGCAAGACGGGCAACATTGGCAGCAACTGCCATCGCCGGTCAGCTCGATGCTCAATCGGGTGCGCTTCCTCGATCCGCAGCATGGCTGGATCGTCGGCTACGACGGCAGCATTCTCGGCAGTCGGGACGGTGGCAACAGCTGGCAGCTGCAGCACTTCGATGCGGAAGCGCGCGCGCTGCATGACGTGCTGTTCATCTCGCCACAGCGAGGCATTGCGGTCGGTGCCTATGGCACGGTGTTGACCACCGATGACGGTGGCGGTCACTGGCTGGCACAGGATTCGGTGCTCGCCGAGTTGGCGCTGCATCTCAACAGTCTGGTGCTCTTGCGCGACGGGGCGCTGATCGTGGTCGGGGAGGGCGGCTTGATCGCGCGCTCGGAAGATCAGGGGCAGAGCTGGAAACTGCTGAAATCGCCTTATATCGGTTCCTGGTTCGGCGCCTTGCCGTTTGGCGAAAAAGGCATGCTGCTGTTCGGCATGCGCGGCAATGTCTACAGCACCGCCGACGCATCGGCGTTGTTGCCTGAAGACAGCGCAACGCTGCACGCCATGGACCGTGAATCCGCCGCGACCGCCGCCGCTGCCGCGGCGCTGGGTTGGCGCGGCTTCGACAATCCGGTGCAGGAAAGCCTGTTCGGCGGCTCGTTGCGGGGCACGGACGAGGCGCTGCTGGTCGGCGTCAACGGCGTCATCGCGCAGCTGTCCTTGAGCGCCGGCACCTTGACGCCGATGAAGAAGCTGCGCGACGAGCCGTTGTCCGGTGCGCTGTGGTTCCACGAGCAACTGTTGGTCGTCGGTCGTCGCGGCGTCCAGAACCTGGGAGCGATCCAGTGAGCTTCACCAAACGCATTCTGACCTGGGTCGAGCCGCCGATCTTCCGTTATCGCGCCTACACCCTGATCGCCCTGGCGTTGGCAACGCTGTTTCTTGCCTGGCATGCATCGCAACTGCGCCCGAATGCGGGCTGGTTGAAAATGGTGCCCAAGCAGCACGAGTACATGCAGACTTTCCTTGAGTACTACAAGGATTTTGGCGGCGCCAATACCGTGCTGGTGGCGCTGCACAGCAAGAACGGCGATATCTATCGCCCCGAGTTCATGGAAACGCTGCGTCAGGTCACGGACGACGTGTTCTTCATTCCGGGAGTGGACCGCGCGCGTGTGACGTCCATCTTTACCCCGAACATTCTTTATATCGAAGTCGTCGAAGGTGGGCTCTCCGGCGAAAACGTGATCCCGTCGGATTACGTGCCGACACCGGAAGTCATGCAGAGGATCCGCGGCAACGTCGCCAAGGCGAACGTCACCGGACGGCTGGTCTCGGAAGATCAGACCTCGGCCATGGTTGTCGCCGAGTTGCTGGATCTGGATCCAGGTACCGGAGAACCACTGGATTACGTCAAGGTCGGCGACAAGCTCGAAGAGATCCGCGCGAAGTACGAGAACGACAGCGTCTCGGTGCACATCATCGGTTTCGCCAAAGTCGTCGATGACATGACCGATGCCTCGTTCGAAGTCGGCGGCTTCTTCATCGTCGCCTTGCTGATGATGGGCCTGCTGCTCTGGATCTATATCGGCTCACTGCCGCTGGCGATCATGGTGGTCTCGACCTCGCTGGTGGCCTGCATCTGGGAGCTGGGTCTGCTGCACCTGATCGGTTACGGGCTCGATCCGTTTGCGATGCTGGTGCCGTTCCTGATCATGGCGGTGTCGGTCAGCCACGGCGTGCAGTACGTCAACTCCTGGGCGCATGAGATCTCGACGCGCGGCGCGACCAGCTATCAGGCTTCGTTGGCGACCTTCCGCAACCTGGCGATTCCCGGCGTGATCGCATTGCTGGCGAACGTGGTCGGATTCTCGACCATCTATCTGATCAACATCGACGTGATCCGCGAAATGTCGGTCAATGCCGCGTTCGGCATGGTCGGCGTAATCATCGTCAACAAGGTATTGCTGCCGGCGGTGCTGTCGTATCTGCGGGTCCCCAATCTCGAGAACTTCAAGCGCGCGACCGCCAAGCGTGAGCGCCTCGGCGACATCGTCTTCCGCCGCATGGCGGTGCTGTGCCGCCGCGGCCCGGCCACCATTGTGCTGGTGATTTGTGCCGCGCTGTCGATCTACGGCGCTTCACAGGTACCGAAGGTGCGGATCGGCGACACCACCGACGGCGTGCCGGAACTGCGCCCGGATTCCCGCTTCAATCAGGACGCCAGAACCATCTCCAAGCACTTCACGCTCGGCGTCGATCAGTTGAAAGTGATTGCGGAAAGTTTTGAGGACGCGTGCATCGATTATGAAGTGATGGCGGAGATCGACCGCTTCAACTGGTACATGCAGAATCAGGACGGCGTGCGTGACGTGATGTCGCTGCAGGATCTGGCCAAGCTGGCCTACTCCGGGCTCAACGAGGGCCGTCTGAACGCCGAAGTGTTGCCACGCGCACCGCAATCACTGGCGCAATCGACCGCGCTGGTGCCGACCACCACCGGTTTTCTCAACGACAATTGCAGTGCATTGGCGTTGTTCATCTTCACGCGCGATCACAAGGCGGAGACGATCGACGAGCTGATTGCCGCGGTGAAGCACTACGAGGCTGAACTGAAACAGGACACACGCGTCAAATTCAGACTCGCGTCCGGCAACGTCGGGGTGATGGCCGCCACCAACGAGGAAGTGAAGCACAACGAAATCCTGGTGGTGCTGTGGGTCTACGGCGTGATCATCCTGTTCCTGTGGCTTTCGTTCCACACACGCTCCGGCGTGCTGTGCGTGATTCTGCCGCTGTCGATGGTGACGTTGCTGGGCTATGCACTGATGGTGGCAATGGATATCGGTCAGAAGGTGGCAACACTACCGGTACTGGCCTTTGCCTGCGGCATCGGCGTGGACTACGGCATCTACAGCTATACCGTCGTTGCTGCGGGCCTGCGCAAAGGTCTGACGCTTGAAGAAGCCTACTACCAGAAGATGCGTTCAACCGGCAAAGCGACGCTGTTCACCGGCATCGGTCTTGCGGCTGGTGTGGCGATGTGGATCTTCTCCAAACTGCAGTTCCAGCGTGACATGGGCTTCCTGCTGATGTTCGGATTTACCGCGAACATGATCGGGGCGATCGTGGTGCTGCCGGCGCTGGCTCATTTCCTGTCGAAGGAAGAGCTGAAGCACAGCCACAAGGACCTCAGCGCGGGCGCTGACGATGCGCTGAATCATCCCGGACACTGATTGGAGCAAACATGTAAGGGCAGGGGATCTGCCACTGACGCCCGGCACGGCAATGCGTTACGATTCGCGGCCTGCGGCCGTGGCGAAATTGGTAGACGCTGGAGACTTAAAATTTCCCGCCCTATGGGCATGCCGGTTCGATTCCGGCCGGCCGCACCAACATGCTCTACCGCTTGACCGATACAAAAACCCCGCACTTGGCGGGGTTTTTATTGCCTGTCGGATCAGCGTAGCGACAGCACAATCAACGGTCGCGGAACTGTGCCTCGACACGCTCGTCCTGCCCCTTGACGTCGACGCAGACCGTCGCCGTCGGACGGGCCAGCAGGCGCGGGATGCCAATCGCATCACCGGTCTTTTCACAGTAGCCGTAATCCTTGTTCTCGATGCGGCGCAGTGCTTCATCGATCTTCTTCAGCAGCAGGGACTCACGTTCGCGCAGACGCAGATCGAGCCAGTGCTCTTCCTCGGCCGTTGCGCGGTCCGCGGGGTCGGCGAACACTTCGCGCTCGTGCAGGCGCTCCTTGACGTCCAGTTCACGCTGCAGGACTTCCTGGCGCATCTGCAGCAAGCGATGCCGGAAGAAATCCAGTTGCACATCGCTCATGTAATCCGCCTCGTCCATCTCACGGATCTGATCCTCACTGGGACGTCCCTGGCCAGGCACAAAACGACGTACCGGCTTGGCCGCAGGCTTGACGACCGACTTGGCTACGGGCTTGGCAGCCGGCTTGGCGACCGCAGCGCTCGCTGCGGCGGGTACGGATTTCTTGGGGGCTTCGGTAGCCTTGCTGGGGGCTGTCTTCTTGGCGGATACAACCTTGTTCTTTGCGGACACGGTTTTGGTGGCTTTCCTGGCTACAACGGGCTTGACGGCTTTGGGAGCCGGCGCGGGCTTGGCCTTGGATTTAACACTTTTCTTTGCGGGAGACGCCTTACTTGCAGGGCTCTTTGCCTTGCTCGCAGCGGCAGGCTTGCGCGACAGCGCACCCTTCAACTTGCCAAGCAATCCCGACGTTTTCTGCTTCGCCGCAGGCTTTTTCGCCGCGGTTTTTGCAGGGGTTGCTTTCTTCCCGGTTTTCTTAGCTTTCGTCATTTCCTAAGCACCTGAAATCGCTGAGTCTCTCAGCGCAAGGTCGGGCGTTATACACCGCCCGGCCTACAGGGTCAACGCTGGTCAGACGGGAGGCCGTCCAGGCCTGCAACCTGTATGCCCAACTGATGCCTGATTTGAGGGCCATTCGGCAGCGAACTGGCCTGCCAACGGACCAACCGGATGGCTGCGGCTTTCAAAGCGGCATTCTTCTGCTCGTCCGCCTGCAGGCGATGCCTGGCTCGATGGCTGGCATCATCCAGCTCGATGCCGGCAATGATCGTGAACGCCCGATCACAGATCAGGTAATCAATGCTTTTCTGATTGATCCGGTTGAACCAGCGCTGCGGCTGACGGACCCCGCGATTGACCTTCAGGAACCGCGACAACTGCACCTGCGCCAGAATCACATGATCCGGCAACGCCTCAGCAAGACGATGAAACAATACCTGCTCGATGTTCGACAACGGACGTACGCCGGAAAGCGGCCAGACTTCGGGCAGCGCGGCGGTTGCCGCACGCTTTCGCAGCAGTGCGATGACGATCGCCATCACGAATATCAGCAACACCAACAATGGCAATCCGGACATTGCGGTTCCTGAGAATTTACTTTCAACCTACTTTTGCAATAGTCGGTGCGTCTGCGTTCCGCGTTAGCCCGTTCGTGCGGCAGTCGCAACGCCGGAGTACACATAGGTCATCGGCTTTGGACCTGGCAGGTAACGCATCTCCAGTTCGTCCAAATGAAATCCACCCGCCCGAATCAAGGCAGGGATATCACGGTCGAGATGGCAGCCACCGGCGAGGGGTTTCCAAAATGGGGTCAGCCAGGCTTGTACTCGCCGTACGCCAGCATCCGGTGCCAGCCCATGTTCGCAGAACAGCAGCGCACCACCAGGTTTGAGCACACGGCGCATCTCGCGTAACGCCGGGACCGGATCAGGAATTGTACACAGCGTAAACGTGCAGACAACCGTGTCGAAACTGGCGTCGTCCGCACCAATCTGCTCGATCACAAGCGGAACGGTATCTACGGGAATCCCGATCCCTACGGCACGCCGTTGGGCTTTCTTCTGGATATCGGCAGAAGGATCCACACCAAAAATATGTTGAACCTTCTTGGCATCGTAGAACTGCAGATTCAGCCCACTGCCAATGCCGATCTCCAACACCTTGCCATGGGCACGCGGAACGATCTGCGAGCGTGCCTTCATGATCTGTCCCAGGCCGCAAGCGCAATCAATGACATGCGGCAATATGTGGCGCTCGTAAAATCCCATTGGTGTTTCCTTCTCCAGGAGTGGCGGCTTGAACGGTGACACGAGGAGCTACCAGAGCGGGCAGGGCTATCGGCTCCGCCGCGTCTCTTCGTTGAGCTTAGCAGCCGAACCGGATTCTCTGGTCGTGGTTGCTCCTCAGTTTCCCCCTGAAGTATTCGCCTTCTTGTGCGGTATAAAGCTGACGCATCCGCTCGTGGATCCGATTTCTTTCTGACTCAATCTGCTGGCAAAGCGCTCTTTTGTGACCACTTTCGGCGATCACTTGAGCACTGCCGTCACGGGAATATTCTTGACGGTCGGATCGCTGTTGTATGTTCCGGCTTTGCTCCATGATCGCCAGCGCTTCAGCTTGGCGCTGCATCACGGTTTTTTCCGGCGCTCGGTAGGATGGCTGATACTGATAGGAGTTCCTGTAGGACTCTGGATAGGCCGCTTGGCTGCGTTCCCAGTTTTTCCTTCGCCGTTCCGCAGCCGCAGCCGCTTCTGCCAACACGCGCTCATTCTCAGCCCTGGTCAGTGCGTTGGCCGCTTCGATACGAGCGACTTCTCGAAGTTGTGCATTGCGTTCCTGCTGCTTTGCCCATGCGAACGATCCAAGGACGAAAACCAGGATCACGACGAAGATAAGCGGCAGGTAATCACGCTCATGCGAAGCCTTCGGCCGCCGACGACGCGGCGCACGTAGTTCAACCATTTTGTTTTCCCCTTGAAACCCTAGGCGATTCTATCGTCTTCGATATCTACGGCCGTTCGGACAGGGTCCGCGGAGCTGGCGCTTGTTGTGCCGCAGGCACGGCAGTGCCATAGGCCGAAAACCTGCACAGGTTCAATTCATGCCGGACAGTGATCGTGTCGGCATCCCCAAGCCCAAACCTCGAAACGTCTTCGCGCATCGGAAAACGCTTTTGAGCACCTCGAGCATAGCGCGCCAAGCCTTCGCAGCCTTCTTGACTGTCCATAATGTATATTATGTAAAGTATCTCCTAAAGCTTTTGGGGCGCCGTCGCGCCGCCTGGAAGACCCTCACGATCCCCGCCGATCGACCCCGGTTTTACAACCCGCAATTACCCCTGTTCTCTTGCCCACCGGCCATCTGGAATCTAAGCCAGACAAGGGCCGTGAGCACGACTATTTAAATTAGGGGGTTTTGTGATCCACTTCGATTTTTCGGCCTTCATGTTTCAATTCGGCCTCAATCGCGCATTTTGTGCGAAAGTTTTCGGCGTTTCCGAGCGATCGGTGACCCGCTGGCGCCAATCTGCGCAAATTCCGACGCCGGCGGCGCGCCTTGCGATGTCCATTCAGCTGCAGGCAGTGCCGTGGAATGCGTCCATGACACGCGGTGTCCGCATCGGCATGTCGCAGCTCGCATGGCAATGGCGCAATGAACTGTTCGCGCCGGCCGGTGGCCAGTGGCAGGACTATCGCTCGCCGCAGGAGCGCGCCGAGTTCGCGGCCAGAGCAAAGGAGATCCGCGCCGCCCGCGCCGCCCATGCGGCCCGGATCAAGCGCGTGCGGCTCGATGCCGGCCGCAAGGCTGCAAAGACGCGCGCGGCGCGGCAGTCAGCTAGGCCGAGTGTTGACCTCGATCTGCATCAAAACCAGAGCCTGCTGCGCTTGGAAACGCAGATCGAGCGCGCGAGCTTGCCCCCGGTTGTATCCCCAGATGCCGCCCACCAGCGTAAGCGCGAACACCACCGTTTGCATGGTGCCCGAGCCAAGGCCCGGTCCGCCGCCCTGAACCGTGTACGCCTGGGCGCCAACTATCGCCACAAGCCCGATCAGCAGGCCACCCACGATGCCTAACAATGTCGACTGGATAACGACCGCGCCGGCACGCCGGTACAAGGTGTCCGCTACACGTTGAATTACCGCTTGGTCATACCGCGCCGATTCATTTGCCATGGCTCTCCCCCTTGAGTTGCCCCCGACGATTCTATGCAGCATGGAGCGAGATGAACAGCAGGTGATAGGCTCTCGATTTGCCGATCTAATGTAGGGGGAAACTTATGCGATCAGCGTTACTCATCACGGTCGCGCTGCTTTCCGGCTGCGCATCCGAGGCTCTGGAAATGTCGGTTGTGACGCCGCGCCCGGATAACGAGTACACGGTGTCGTCGACCTGGGCATCGAAGGCGCAGGCGCAGAAATGGGCGCTTGGCGCCGCCGAGGAAACCTGTAAGCAGCGCAAGATGCGTTACGTGGTGCTGGCCGAGGAATTCACTTATCAGGGCATGGTGCCGGATCGCGTGAATCGGATCATGGATGTTGCGCCGCCGCCTGGCCCGCTGTCCGGCCTGTCACTGCGCAGCAAAACGGATCACGGTGTGCAGCTAACGTTCCGCTGCGAGGCGTAGCGTTAGCGGCGCCGCACGACCAGATCGTCAATGCGTTCGTGCGCGCGCTTCACGCCTTCATGCAGGTTGCGCAGGTCGGCGCGGATGGCGCCATATGTCACTGCCGCACCAATCACCAGTCCGGCGAACTGGAACAGCAGCTCAGCCGTCACGGCGCCGGCTTGTTCTTGCGCGAGCCCTTGAACATTTCATAGAGCCCGACCGCAGCCAGCAGGAGCTGCGTCACTGCGTTGATGATGTCGACCGGCGGCGCGATCGCTGCGCTGGTGCCGACTAATCCGATGATGCTGCCGCCCTTTGCGAGTTTTGCGAGATCCACGGTGTTACCCCCTATGCGCGTTGCAGGGCCGCGTTAAGGCCCATGTTTGTGCCGTCCCATGGCTTATACCAAGGCTGGCCGGCGGATTTGAGTTCTGCGAATCGCGGCAGCACACGCGGCGCGTTTTTCCAGTTCGCCGGGAGCTTGATGCCGCTGGTGTTCTGGAAGCTGCGCGATGTCCAGTTGTAGGCGCGCAGGTTGCTGCCGTCGCCGTTGACGCTGAACACGGTGCCGGCCACGACGGGGAACAGCGGCCCGCTCAGATCCGGCGCGCTGTTGAATACGTCGTAGAGCCACGTGCCAACCGTGCCGACTCCCGGCACGAGCGCGTCCTGCACCGCGTTGCCCGCCTCATAGGCTGCGCCGCCGGGCTTGTAGGCGTCGGCCACGGTGTCGACAACGACGCCCGCCGCACGCGACAACCGCCACGCGACGTAAGCGGCCAGCGCTACGCCCGCGACGATCAACGCGGTCTTGGCGGTGTCGGACTTCACTTCTTTTTCGCAGCCTTTTTCTTCGGCGCGGCTTTCTTGGGCGCGGCTTTCTTCGCACCTGGCGCCATCGCCGCCTTCGGCGTTACTGCAGGCGCGCAGTGCTTGGCGGCATAGGCGGCGTGGCGCCGTTCGCGGAATTGATTTTGGTTCATCGCATTGCTCCTAACGCCCGGATCGCGGACGCGCTGAAAAGGGGCGTTTTGCCCTGGGATTCACTGCTGTCACGCATCGACCGCGGAACGGACGGCGGCGCTATCGTGTCCGCCGGGTTCGCGACGATTTCCGACGTTGGGAAGGTGCCGCCGCCGTAGGTCATTACCGGCAGCGGGGTGATGCTCGCCGCCGCCTTCGCAGCCGCCTCCCCCGCCTCCTCCAGCTCGCCCATCGGCACCGGCTCCAGGCCAACCGCGGCAGACAGCGCTTGCAGCATCGTCACGTCTGCCTTCATGTAGATATTGGCCGCGCGAACGAAGACGACAACGCCGCCGGCCAGTGCGGCCAGCATCAGCGGATTGCCGCGCAGTCGGTCGCGCAGGGTCATCAGAACGCCGCGCGCGCCATGCGCACGCCCTCGCCGATCACTTCCGCGCTGTAGGGTTGCTGGCCGTTTTCAAATTTGATGATCGCCGTGGTGATGCCGGTGAGCAGCGCATCGGAGGCGAACAGATCCACGGTATCGGTCTCGCGCAGATTCACCGCCCGCGCGATAGCGGTCGCGTAGCCCGCCGGGTTGTTGTCGGTGTTCGACGGCGCCCAACCGCCTGGCTCGCTGATCAGCGCGCGGATCGTGCGCTTGCCCTTGTCGCGCTGATATTTCAGCAGCAGGTAGGCGATCACGCGGATGCCATACACCGGCGCGGTGAACTGCTCAAACGTGGCATCGGTATTCTGCGCAGACGGCACCTTGCCGAGCCACGCCGAGCCCGAGCGCTTCACGTTCCCCGGGTTGTTGTTGCGGATGCCGCGCGGCTTTGTCATGTCAAGAAACCAGTCAATGATCGATGGCGATTCACTCGCCGCAGCTGCCGCCGGTGACGGCGCCGGCAACAACTCCGACGAATCCGCGCCTTCGTTCAACAGCCCCCACAAATCCGGCGCCGCAGATCCAGCACCGCCGTTCACAGCGGTGCTCGAGCGCGACCGCCAAGCCGCCCAACCCATGAGGCCGGCGGCGGTGATGAAGGCGATGGCGAGAGCGGCGCGCATGGGTTAAGCAATGACACCGTCGTGGAGCAATTTGTACTTGATGCCATCAATCAAGACAGCAACGTACTGATTCCCAGCACCACCACTGCCGGCACCGCCCGTCGCGCCGCCGGATGCCGCCACACGACTGCCGTTGACCAGCAATTGAGCGTCGTTGCCCAGGTATTCCATGACCGGGCCGATGCGCTTAAAACTGCCACGCCGACTCACGACTGAATTCGCGAGAGTGACTACGCTCGCGCTATTGGCGTTGATGATCGTCCCGTTCAGCTGCGAGCCCAGCTGATTCAGCGTCAGCGTTTCCGACCGCATACGGATGTCGCAGTTGTTTAGATACAGCATGCGGTCAGCGTCCGAAATCAGTTCGGTGACCAGATCAACGGTGTGCGTGACCGCCCGGACATCGATCGTTGAATCCTCGAACGTGATCGCAGCATCAGGCCCGCCGAGACGAAACATCGGATACGCGAGACGCTTCGCAATGTAGGGCTTCAGCGTGAGTCCGCGCATCGTCCCGCCGATGAACGCGAACACATTGCATTTTTCGATGTCACCGTCGAAGACCAAGTCGGTAATGATCCCGGACAGGTGCAGCGCAGCCACTTGCGCCGCTTCGCCTTCAAGGCAGGCGCCGTAGCTCGAAATCCGGATATGCGCGCCTGATTTGAATGTCCACACAGGCCCGCCGCGGCTCAAGTAGCAGCCACCGCGCAGCGTATGCACGGTGTTCGAGATACCGGCATCAGAGATCGGCATGTAATCCGACACGAGGCCGAAATCGTTCGCAAACAGCGACACCAGCGGGTTGAACGCCCTGATATGGCAATCGTTGTAAGTCAGGATTTCAGCCGAAACCGTGTAGACCCCGACACTGCCGCGCCCACCATATGCGGTCGGCTGCGCGGGGATGTCGCAGTAAATATCGAACGTGATTTCACCGCACTGATTGTTGTCGGCGTCACGAGCCATGAAGATCGCGCACTTTGACGCGTTCGACGTACCGGTCAGAAACCCGATGCCCGACACGCGGCCATGCCACACGCCGCACAGGTCGAGCATTGCACGCTCGCCGGTTTCCCCGACGATGATCGAACTTTTAATCCCATCGCCGGTAATGAACACCGACCGCAGCTTCAGCTTTGTGTGATTGATCGACTTTGTGACGCGATATCGCCCAGCCGGAAAATACAACTCTGGAAGCAGTGTCGGCAAAAAATGCGCGGCGCCGGCCTGTATAGATGAGAGATAGTCAATCGTTGCTTGCACGCTATGCCATTCGTCTGCGATACCCCTGGCAGTCGCGCCGAAATCGGTGACCGCCATCTTCTGATGGATCACACGCACAAAGCAGCCAAGCCCGCCCGCATCGGTCTCGCCGACGCCCGCGAGGTATCCAGCGCCGTCATCGCCCCACGCATAGGGCACCGTTGGGCTGATGATCGTGCCGCCGTTGTGCTCCGCCTTTGCGCGCGTTGCATCGAAGTACAACACGCCACCACCCACAACTCTCTCAGAAACAGCGAGCGACGGGTGGTACGACTCCAGCACCACCGCCTGACCGTCGACCGCGTCAGCCAGCGCCGACAGCCCATCAACGCTCCAGGCATGGAGTGCAGAATCGTTCAGACGACGGACGACAGATCGCGCCTGCGCACGCATCGACTCAGTCAGCGTCACCGGCCCGCCGATCACATCCGGGATTGCCCTAGGCGCATCATCCGCATGAATCGGCGCGCCATTGGTTACGCGCGCGAACAATGCTCGCGCGGATTGCTGGATCAGCTTCACGGCGCGCGCTCCGCGATCAGCGCCACCGTGACCGGACTATCCGCCGTGTTGAACACGTAGACGGCTGGAGCCCCAGACACAAGCACGGCATCGCCCGGATACAGAATCACTCCCTGATTCGCGGCGGTTGCGTTATCGCCCACTCGCACATTTCCCGCTGCATCATCAGGCAGCTGCACCAGCAGTGACAGGCGATCAGGATCGGCGGCGGCGACCATGACTTGCGTGCCGGCAGGGATTGCGACGTCGGGATAGGTCGGGCGCACGGTCACTTTGTCGACAATGGCATTGACGGTGCCGGTGACCGATGCTCGGCCGTCGAACGGCGGCGCGTTGACGGCATAGCCGAGCGAAACGACCACGGTCTGATCAACTTCCGACAGGAGGCGCACTTCCGATTCGTAGCGGAACGGGTCACCTTGCGTCTGTTCGCGCTCGATGTATTCGCCGCCGTCGAATGCCAGGCGAACCGGCGCGGCGGCGGTCTGGATTTTCACGTAATCGCCGCTGACAGCCAGGCGCACCGGCAAGCCGGCGGTGAGTGTTACGCGGTAGTCCTGCCAACCCGTCCGATTCATCGGCCCTTGCCCCCATAAATGAAAACGGCGGTGCCGCCGAGGATGAATAGCGCGGCGATCATGCCGGCGATCTTGAGCAGCTTTTCCGACTCGGTTTCGGCTTTCTCTTTTATGAGATCCGCCGCCTTGGTCATCGTTTCCTGCGCTGCAGCTTGCGATCGAGCGACAAGGCTCGACGCACTCGAAAACGCTTCGGAGTTTCGGAGCATCGCCTCTTTCGAAATGTCCGCCGCGTAAGCGATCGCGCCGTAGTCGGACGTCTCGATGTTGAACTGCGTGTCACCGCTACCGGTGAGCGTGATTCCGGCGATGGTGAGGTTCTGGCTCGGGCCGGATCCGGTGTTGTAGTTCGCGACGTTCGCGGTGGATGCGATATTCGTCGTTGAACTTTTGCTGCGGCTGAAACTCAGGCCCACGGCTTACCCCTTGCGCTTGCGCGCGAAGACGACGAGGCCACCGACGATCAGCAGCGCGAGCAGCACGCCCTGCACGATCTTTTCGGTCTGCGCGACGGCGGGCGCTTGCGGCAGGCCGAACACCGGCGACACCGTCAGCCCGAACTGCGCGCCGCTGATCGCTGGCGATTGGTTGCTCTGCTGCGATGAGACATCAACCATGCCGGACACCTTATTTTCTCAGTGCAAAAACGATCACGAAGCCAACCACCGCCACGGCTGCAACGCCGGCCCAAACCAATCCTTGATTGACCTGGCCGCCGCCCAAACTGAAATTGCCGAACGACGGGCCGCTGACATCGCCATACGCGGCGGTTTGTGTTTTACCGGTTGACCCGGTTGTCCCACCACCACCGCCGCCACCGCCGTAAGCGCTGGCGAACCCCGACGCCATCTCACTCCAGCCGCCGCCGCCCTCGCTGCTCATTTCTTGCGAGCAACTAGCACCAGTGCAACGGCAAGCAGCGCGAGGCCACCGACCATCAGCACCGTGTTGGCCTGAATGCCGGCCACCGAAACGGTGCCGGTCAGACCGTTACCCGGCACCGGCGTCTGATCGGCGACGTTGCCGGTATTGGCCGGCGCCTGATTGTTGGCGCGCACGTTTTCCACGCGCTCCCACAAACCAACCAAGCCGCCGGCCGCAGTCAGGAGGCTGTTGCCCCACGACTCCGGCGAGCTGTTTTCAGCCGTTGCGATCGTTGTCATGTCGGCTGCTCACTTAGCGCAAGCTGCCGATATAGGCGTTATATCGGGTGAAGGTCGCGGCGCCGCTCATCTGTGCGATGTAGCGGAAATCCTTGATGCCGCCGAGCGGCAGCACGTTCGCACCGAAGCCGCCTTCGCTGGTGTCGAGAATGAACGCATTGGCATCCGGAACGCGGCGCCCGTTGCCCTGGATGAAATCGTTCATCGCATCGGTGCGGCGGAACTGCGTCACGCCGTCCGTTTCCAGGCGCAGCTCGGTGATGGCGGCGGTGTCGAACATCACCCAATCCAAGAATCGATTGCGGCTGTTGTTCAGCTCGCCCTCGGTGATGATGAACTGGCGCTCGCCGGCACCCGGCGCGGTCAGCGTATCCGGCAGCACGCGCTGAATGTCGCCCGGACCACCGGGGACGGACGGGCTGCGCTCAGCGTAGAGCTGGATCGCTGGCGTGTAGCTGCCGGCCGCGAGCGTCAGCTCGACGGTGAGCGAGTCGATAATGTCTCCCGACTTCGGATCGGCCACGCCGGTATTCAGCGCCGTCGATTCGGTGAAATCCCGAGCCAGCAGATTCAGGCGATCGAACGGGATCTGCAGAATCGCGTTGCCGGCATCGGCAAGTCCGAAGAACTTGTTCATCCGGTTGCGGACGAGGCCGCTGTAACGATGAATCACTTCGTTGCCGGCTTTCACCGCGATGCTTTCAATCTGCGCGACGGTGATGCCGCTCAGCAGAAAATAAAGATGGTGATACCGCATGCCGACCGGCAGACGGAACGTCGGGCGCTGGCTGGGTGCGACACCATCGGCCGGCGGCATGAGGTCAGTTTTACGCATTGATGAACCCTCGTTTTTGCGTGATGAGATACAGCAGCAAGCCCGCGATCAGCGAAGCGACGGCGCCTTGCGTGATAGCGCGCCAGTCAAGATCGAGCGATGCCCGCTGCTGTAACGCGGAATACATATCGCGGGCTTTTTAGGCGCCGAGAATCTTGTCGCGGTACTGCGAGCGGTTGACGATGGCGACAGCCACGACCGCAACCAGTGCGGTGAACAAAATGCCCTTCAGCTGTTTCGAGTCCATGTTCCTGTTCCTGCTTGTTGGATGAATTTGCAGGACACACGCTGCGCGCCGATGCGCAACGAAAGCAACGCGCCGGTAATACCGGCGCACGCCCTAGAACCGCACCCGATCCGCGCTAATTCTGCTGTCGATAGACCGCTTGATTACGAAATCCAGCGGGCGCAGCGCATTGAGCTGCTCTATCGGGCAATCCAGCTCATCCGCCATCGTTTTCCGGTCCATGCGGCGCGCCAACCGGCCGCACCAGATCAGCGTCTGATTGCCCCAAACCGTCTTATCGGATTCCGCCGGCCGCTGCGTCACCACGAACATGCGCAGGCCGATAGCGCGGCCCTGCGTCAGCAACCGGTGATACGCCGGCGGCGCCTTGCCTGGGTTTGTATATGCCGCGCTTTCTTCGATCACCACAGTGCAGTCACCCCACGCCCAGGCGACACGGCAGAACGGGTCTAGATCCTCGCGTGACGACGGCACAAACGCCACGCGCGCCGCTTTCACGCGCAGTAGATGCCGCGCCATTTCACCAACCGATGTAAACCGGCGGAAGCCCGGCAGTTCGCCGTATTCGTCCTTTGCGTCGAACACGATGATTCGCTTGCGGCCCTTCAGCTGCCGCATGATCCATGCACTCTTGCCCGAGCCTGTAGAACCCGCCACGGCCGTGATATCGGCCGAGCGGGTATTGTCGATCGCCACGGCTATGCGGCTACAGGATCCGCATCGACCGGCGCCGGCTTCGGCTTCGGTTCGCGCGCCGGCTTACCGGCGAGCACACGCGGCGCGAGGATCGCCAGCGTCACCATCGCCGCCGCCATTTCCGGGCCAAAGCGATTCAGCCCGCCCGGCATGTATTTATCGATCACCGGCGCCCAGGCTTCCGCCATGTTCTGGCACTCGGTGCCGGTGATATTCCAGTTCGGCGCCGCGATGGAAAACGCGACCTGCATCGGCAACGCCAACAATTCCGCCGTGCTGATTTCCGGTTCCGCCGGCGCAGCAGCCACCGCCGCCGCTTCCGCTGCAACCTCGCTTTCCGCCTGCACCGCCGCCAGCGCCTCCAGCTCCGCGCGATCGTGCGCGGTATCTACCGGCGCACCCTCACCCGCCGCCGGTGATACCGGCTCTCCACCTTGCTTGCTCATGCGTTACCCCAACAACGTCAACATGGATTTACGCGGCGCCTGTACTACCGGCGCCGGCTTCGTTTCCGGCACTGCCGCCGGCTTTGCCACCGGCGCCGGCTTCGCGGCACTGGCGGGCTTCACTACCGGCGCCTGTATTACCGGCGCAGGATCTGGTTTCGGCGGCGGCGCCTGTATTACCGGCGGATCGGCCTGCGGCGGACCACCGGCGCCGTAGAGCGTGGCGTTTTCAAGCATCCATTCCTGGCCGGCGCTACCGGTCGGAAAGATGCGGCCGGCGGCGCTGCTGTAATACAGGCGCTTGTGCTTGTCCCGCTTCACGTCCGCCTGCTCGCCGCTGAATGGGCATTTCACGCGCCCGATGGTCGGGTTTGCTGGTGTTGGCATGGGTCAACCTCATGGGCGCCGGAGAAAACGACCACCGGCGGCGCGTCCGGCGCGCTGCTCTCGGTGCCGGAGCGATCGCCCCGGTTACAGTTATTGACACGAGTCCAAGGGGCGGGAAATTGAGCATCGGTCGCCCCTTGCAACGCTGCGCCGCTGCGCTGGCGCAGCGTCCAAACGTGACGCCTTGTGTTCTGCTCTGCGGTCACGAATACGTGCTTTTCCTTGCGCATGCCGCGCCGGCTGCGCTCCCGGCTATTGATGCGCAACACGCTCTCGGGGTGCGCCAACGGAAACTGATAGCGCACCAACGAAAACTGATAGCGGACGCCGCGCGTCTGCGCCGGCCGCATATCGCCGTACTCGGTGCACGTGGCATCGACCTCGCGCCAGACGCCCACCCGCTGCGCGGCACGCGGCACCGCAGCGCCGCCGATAGCCTGCACGTGCAGCGCGTAATCACCGGCATCTGCCGCCGTGCGCGCGTTCTCTAACGTCGCCCAGGCACGCGCCGTGAGGCTGGCATCGTGCGGCACCGGCTCATCCATGCGGCGCATTTCGCGATAGATGCCGACCGGCGGCAGGCCCACAAACTGAAACTGCCGAATGCCGTGAACCGATGCCCACCGGCGCGCGCGCTTGGCGCCGTCCCATGCCTCGCACACGTCCGCCGTCTTGCCGTCCGGCCCGGTGTCGGTGTGCTTTTCGAGCCCGCGCGCCGTGGTGTGCTTGCTCACGTATTTGGCAACGTATGCGGTCGCGCCGCCCTTTGCCTTGTCGATCACCTCGACCTTGAATCGATGCTCCGCTGCGCCTTCTTCGTCCGGCGATTCCAGCAGCGCATAGCGGCGGATCAGATCGCACACCGCATCCGCCGCCGCCGGCAGGAACAGCAACATATGCCAGTGCGGCGTACCGTCGTGGTGCGGCTCGGCAACGCGGACGCCGAAGTATCGATACTTCAACTTCGCCAGCATCGCGCGCACTTTCACCCACAGATCGCGCAGCGCGTTCTGCCCCTCGCGCGGTGTCGGCTTATCGCCATCGATCCATTTCTGATTGCGCGCACGCACCGCGTGGAAGCGGCTCGGCAGCGTCCAGGTGATGAAGCGCCCCACCCAACCCATACGGTCGGCCAGCTGCTCGCAGCCCTTCAATCGCACCATCAATTCCGCGTGCCGGATATGCGGATTGGATACCGATTTCTCGGCCAACTCCGCGATGCTGTAGACCTGGCCGAGATCGTTGACCGCTTCCATTTCCAACAGCGATTGCTTGTTCCGCGCCGCCTGTTCATCGCCGCGCTGGAGATTGCGCGCAGACACATACACCGATGCGCCGCGACCGACACGGCCCGCGGTAATGGCATCTGTTTCGATATCGACATCGAGCTTGCGGCGCGCCTTGCGCGTCCACCAGCGGCCGGAAATCATGCGCGCCAGTGCCGGCGCCGTGTCATCGCGCAGGCCCGTTTCCGGGCTGATGAACGGCAACACCGGCGCAATGCCCCATGCCTCGCAATAGCCGCAGGCAACGGCATAGCCATCGCCGGCACGCAGCACCGCCGCCTGACACTCTGCAGCGCGCCGCCTGGCCCAATGCCGCACGCTGTTATCCGAGGAATACTCAGTCAGCGTGTCGCGTCGGCGGATGCGATCAGCGCGCATTTCCGGTACTGCCGCGCGCGCCGGCCCGATGATGTTGCGCAGGTAGCTGTTAAGCCCACGTTCCGCAGCATTGAATCCCTGCGCCGCCTCGACAGCCTCACGGCGGGCGCGCGCGACCTGGCGCAACGCGAACGGCAGCGGCTTCAGTTTCTGATCAAGATCGAAACGGTGCCGCGCTTCCGCGCGGCGCACGTAGGCATCGAAATCCCACTGCGCCGTCAGCGCGCGGCCCCATGCGTTTGCTGTCATGCCCGAGCCCAAACTGCCGCGCCCGCAGATATCAGACATGCCGCACGGATACCGGAAGCAGTCAGCCGCACCCGCCACGGCCCATCCCCACCAACGCGCACGATCAGCCCCTTCCGGACCAACGCCCTTTCTGTGTCAATGCGACAAACAACAGAGAACCACACAGGCTCCGGCGCCTGAGGCGACCAAGCAATGCGCCTAATTACCTCGCGCTGCTCCCGCGAGATTCGGCGCTTCATGCGATCACCGTCACCGTCTGCACGTAAACGATCGGCACATGCCCCGGCACGCTGCGGATCACCACTGTGCGGCCGTCAATGACAACACCGGCACCGGAGCCCGCCAGCTCGGCCAGCTTCCGGCAGCAGGCATCCTCGCGCGCCTTTGCTTGCGCAACCCGCTCAGCGAGTCGCGCCTTCGCATCGCGCACCGTCAGCAGCATCAGCAGCTCGGCGCGAATCGCCTCGGCATCGATCTGCGCCGGCTCAGGATCTGGTGCGCGGTATGCGCGGATCGCGGCGACCTGGGCGGCGCTCACGAGAGATACCCCGCGACCGTCGCCAGCACCATCAACCCGCAGACGCCGAACCCGATACCGAAGCCCAGCACCAGCGCGGCGCCGGCCGGCAGCGTGCGCGTTTCGTCACGCAGATCGTCGAGGCTCAGATCGAGCGCCATGCGATGCGCGGGCTTCATGCCGGCACCCCGTCGGCCAGCATGCTCAGATCGCCTTCTACGATGCGGTCCCACTCCGCCATCGACAGCGACCCCGTCAGATACGCGATCGAGCAGCAGCCGCTAATTACCCCTGCCGTGAAATGGCAGCGATTGCCCGCGCCGTCGATTAGCCCACCCCCAGCGAAAATCCCATCGACTTTGGCGCGCAGAACGCTACGGATGCGGAGCTGGTATTCCGGCCGTTCAGCGGCCGGCAAGGGGTTGTTGTCCATAAAGCCTCCCGTTCTTTTCCCGTTCGAAGGGCGAAGGGGCCGGCCTTCTAACCGGCCCCCATCGCGGCGCCGGCATGGCCGGCGTGTCACCACGGGATGAAGCGACGAGCGGACTTTCGTCAAGCGCCGCTAACTATGTCAAGCGACACTTACGTTGCGCGGCGCGAAACGTTAAGTGATGCTTGATTTAACACCACGGGAGATTTTCGAAATGACACCCACGCTTGAGCTGCTGAATGCAGTCAAAAAACATCAGCGCGTGAGCAGCGACTATGCCGTCTCAAAGCTTTTAGATATAAGCCGCGCACGGATGTCGCGCTACGTCAATGAGCATGACGAAATGGTCGACGAGGACCTAATCATTAAGGCAGCAGAGTTAGCCGGACGTGATCCGCTGACGGCCCTTGTTCAGATGTATGCGGGAAGAACAAAAAGCATTCCAGCAAGAAAATACTGGAATAAATTGCAGCATCTGATCAACACCGCCGGCGGTGCAACTGCCGTCACGCTGCTCGCCTTAAGCGCCACGCTGGCACCCCACCCTAGTCACGCAAACGCTGTAAATCTCAGCGGCTTTATGGATTCCGCAGTAGCCAGCTCTGTATATTATGTAAAGTAATGCAGACATGGTTTCAGCACCGACGCGCCGCCTGGAAGACCCTCACGATCCCCGCCGATCAATCCCGGTTTTACAACCCGCATACAGCTGTCGTTCTGTTTGTCTGCCACATTAACTGCGGCACGCAGCCTCACTAGATCGGCGCAACTGCAAAAAAACCCGCCGGATTTCCCCGGCGGGCTTTTCGCCTGCATGCTCTCACCTCGCTACTGCCAGACTCGCACGTAGTCGACCTGCGTGGTGGCAGGCAGCATGCCGACGCCACCGTAGGCGTTGGCGCCGGTTCCGAGTGCCTGCGTCAGCGCGATGATGTAACGCTTGTCGAACGCCGAATCGTTGGAGTTGTTCACCAGGCACGACTGGCCGTTGACCAGCACTTCCAGGCGGTTCGAGGTCCACTCCAGCGTGTAGGTATTCCATTCGCCACGGTTTGCCTGACAGGTCCACGCAGTGTTCACACCCGGCTGCGGCCCCAACAGATCGGCGGCGAAGTGCAGGACCGGGAT
>JBEBWZ010000033.1:0-29417 GCA_040391865.1 Solimonas flava | reverse complement strand
GCCCTGCGTCGCCTTCATCGTCTGACCGACGAAGAAGCCGAACAGCTTGTCCTTGCCGCTGCGATATTCGGCAAGCTGGCCGGGATTCTTCGCCATCACGTCCTCGATCGCCTTGATGATGGCGCTCTCGTCGGTGATCTGCACCAGGCCCTTGGCCTTGATGATGCTGTCGGCATCGCCCTCGCCCGCCAGCATCGCCTCGAACACATCCTTGGCGATCTTGCCGGAGATCGTCTTGTCGGCGATGCGCGCGATCAGACCCGCCAGCTGCTGCGGTGACACCGGCGACTCGCCGATCTCCTTGCCAAGCTTGTTGAGCGCCCCGAGCAGATCGGTGATGACCCAGTTGGCGCAGGTCTTGGGATCGCCGCCGGAGGTCTTGACCACGGCTTCGTAGTACTCGGCCGTCGCGACTTCCGCGGTCAGCACCCCGGCGTCGTAGACCGGCAAGCCATACTGCTCGACGAAGCGCGCCTTCTTTGCATCCGGCAATTCCGGCAGCGTGGCGCGGATCGCCTCGATGTATTCGGCGGTGCAGACCACCGGCAACAGATCCGGATCCGGAAAGTAGCGGTAGTCGTTGGCGTTTTCCTTGGAGCGCATCGCGCGCGTCTCGCCCGTGTCCGGGTTGAACAGACGCGTTTCCTGCACGATGGTGCCGCCGCCTTCGATCACTTCGATCTGGCGCTCGATCTCGAACTCGATCGCCTTCTCGACATAACGGAAGGAGTTGATGTTCTTGGTCTCGGTGCGCGTACCGAACTTCTCGGCGCCGCGGCGGCGCACGGAGACGTTGGCATCGCAACGGAACGAGCCTTCCTGCATGTTGCCGTCGCAGACACCGAGCGTGACCACCAGCTGATGCAGCTTCTTCAGGTAGGCCACCGCTTCAGCGGACGAGCGGATGTCCGGCTCGGACACGATCTCGATCAGCGGCGTGCCGGCACGATTGAGGTCGATGCCGGTCTGGCCGACGAAATTCTCGTGCAGCGACTTGCCTGCGTCTTCTTCCAGATGCGCGCGGGTGATGCCGATGCGCTTGGTGGCGCCGCCGACTTCGATATCCAGATGGCCGTGCTCGACGATCGGCAGCTCGTACTGCGAGATCTGGTAGCCCTTGGGCAGGTCGGGATAGAAGTAGTGCTTGCGCGCGAACACGCAGCGCTGCGCGATCTTGGCATCGACCGACAGGCCGAACTTGACCGCCATCCGCACCGCTTCCTTGTTCAGCACCGGCAGCACGCCGGGCAGACCCAGCGTCACCGCGTCGGCCTGCGTGTTCGGCTCGGCGCCGTAGGCCGTTGCCGCACCGGAGAAGATCTTGGTCTGGGTCTGGAGCTGGCAGTGGACTTCGAGTCCGATCACTGCTTCCCATTCACTATTCGCTGCGCTCATATCGGGATTTGGGATTGGGGATTGGGGATTAGTGATGGGCGATGGGGTGGTGATCGGCAGGATATTTCATGCTGTTACAAATCCCGAATCCCCAATCCCGAATCACGCGAATGCCACCGGCATCTGCGTGTGCCAAACAGTCGCCTGCTGATACTGATGCGCCACGTTGAGCAAGCGCGACTCTTCGAAGTAGTTGCCCATCAGCTGCAAGCCGACCGGCAGGCCGTCGACGAAACCGCAGGGCAGGCTCATCGCGGGAATGCCGGCGAGGTTGGCGGCGATGGTGTAGATGTCGTTGAGATACATCGACACCGGATCGTCGGTCTTGCTGCCGAGCTTGAACGCGACGTCGGTGGCGGTCGGCCCCAGGATCACGTCCACGTCCTTGAACGCGCGCTTGAAATCTTCGTAGATCAGCGTGCGCACTTTCTGCGCCTGCAGGTAGTAGGCGTCGTAGTAGCCATGGCTCAGCACATAGGTGCCGATCATGATGCGGCGCTGCACTTCGGCGCCGAAACCTTCGCCGCGCGAGCGCTTGTACAGATCTTCGAGGTTCTTCACGCCCTCGGCGCGGTGGCCGTAGCGCACACCGTCGAGACGCGCGAGGTTGGAGCTGGCCTCGGCCGGCGCCACCACGTAGTAGGTCGGCACCGACAGCGGCGAGTTCGGCAGCGAAACTTCCGAGATCACCGCGCCCAGCTCTTCCAGCTTCCTGACCGCTGCCATCACCAGCTCACGCGAGCTGGGGGCCAGGCCTTCGGCGAAGTATTCCTTGGGCAGGCCGATGCGCAGGCCCTTGATCGAGCGACCGAGGCCGCCGACGTAATCGTCCACCGGACGCTCGATGCTGGTGGAATCCAGCGGATCGAAACCGGACATCGCCTGCAGCACATAGGCGCTGTCTTCGGCGCTGCGCGCCACCACGCCAGCCTGGTCGAGGCTGGAGGCGAAAGCGATCATGCCGTAGCGCGAGACGCGGCCGTAGGTGGGCTTGATGCCGGTGAGATTGGTCAGCGCCGCGGGCTGACGGATCGAGCCGCCGGTGTCGGTGGCGGTGGCGGCCGGGGCCAGGCCCGCAGCCACGGCGGCGACCGAGCCACCCGAGGAGCCGCCCGGCACGCGGGTGACATCCCAGGGGTTCTTCACCGGACCGTACCAGCTGGTCTCGTTGGAGGAGCCCATCGCGAACTCGTCCATGTTGCATTTGCCCAGCATCACCGCGCCCTCGCCGTCCTGCGCGTGCAGCTTGCGCACGATGGTGGCGTCATAGGGCGCGACAAAGCTGTCGAGCATGCGGCTGGCGCAGCTGGTGCGCACGCCTTCTGCGCAGAAAATATCCTTCTGCGCCAATGGGATACCGGTCAGCGCGGCCGCATTTCCGGCAGTCAGGCGGGCGTCGGCGAGATCGGCCTGGGCCAGCGCCTGCTCTGCGGTGACGGTGATGAAGCTGTTCAGCGCCGGATCGTGGGCCGCGATGCGGTCCAGGAAGTGGCGGGTCAGCTCGCGCGACGAGAAGGTACGCGCACGCAGGCCCTCGGCCAGCGCGCGGATGGATAGACGGTGCAGGTCGGTCATGCGGGCTTACTCAATGACCTTGGGAACAAGGTACAGGCCGTCCTCGACGGCAGGGGCGACCGCCTGGAAGGCCTCGCGGCGGTTCTGCTCGGTGACCTGGTCGGGTCGCAGCCGCTGCGTCAGTTCCAGGGGGTGCGCCATCGGCATCACGCCGCTGGTGTCGACGGCGGTCAGTTGATCGACCATGCCGAGGATATTGGACAGTTGCTGCGCGTACGGCGTCACCTGATCGGGCTGCAATTCGAGCCGGGCAAGATGCGCCACCTGTTTGACTTGTTCTGGGGTCAGGCTCATGGCGGGTCGCGTGGGCCTGTTCCGCAAGCGGAACGAGGCGTGGTCTGGCGGGGAAAATCGTTTAAGATGTGCAGACGCACAATTCTACTGGATTGCGCACGCGCCGGCCTCGCTGGCGCTTGTCATTATTATTCCTAGAGTCACCGCTCATCCACTACCCGGGCCCTCGAGATGTTCGACGCCGTACGCCGTTTGTTTGTCAACGACCTGTCCATCGACCTCGGCACCGCCAACACGCTCGTGTATGTGCGTGATGAGGGCATCGTGCTCAATGAGCCGTCGGTGGTGGCCATCCGCATGGATTCCCGCGGTGCCAAGAAGATCGAAGCCGTCGGCATCGATGCCAAGCAGATGCTCGGCCGCACCCCGACCAACATCACCACCGTGCGCCCGCTGCGCGACGGCGTGATCGCGGACTACACCGTCACCGAGAAGATGCTGCAGCACTTCATCCGCAAGGTGCAGAAGGGCCGCATGATGCGCCCGATGACCCGCGTGGTGGTCTGCGTGCCTTACGGCTCCACCCAGGTGGAACGCCGCGCCATCCGCGAATCGGTGGAAAACGCCGGCGCGCGCAAGGTGTGGGTGATCGAGGAACCGATCGCCGCTGCGCTGGGCGCCGGCATTCCGATCGGTGAAGCACGCGGCTCGATGGTGGTCGACATCGGCGGCGGCACCTCGGAAGTGGCAGTGATTTCGCTCAACGGCATCGTCTACGCCGAATCCGCCCGTATCGGCGGTGACAAGTTCGACGAGGCCATCGTTTCCTACGTGCGCCGCCAGTACAACATGCTGATCGGTGAAGCCACCGCCGAACGCATCAAGATCCAGATCGGCACCGCGTTCCCGGGCCATGAAGTGCAGGAAATCGACGTCGTGGGCCGCCATCTGGCCGCCGGCGTGCCGCGCAACTTCACGATGAACTCCAACGAGATCCTCGATTCGCTGCAGGAACCGCTCTCCGGCATCGTCAAGGCGGTGAAGCAGGCGCTGGAGCGCACCCCGCCGGAACTCGGCTCCGACGTCGCCGAGCGCGGCATCGTGCTCACCGGTGGCGGCGCGCTGCTGCGCGATCTCGACAAGCTGATCTCGGAAGAAACCGGCCTGCCGGTGATCATCGCCGACGATCCGCTGACCTGCGTCGCCCGCGGCGGCGGCATGGTGCTCGACATGCTGGATCGCCAGTCGGACTTCTACAGCCTCGATTGATGGATGGCTGTGCATGCGCCCGGCCATCGGTCGGGCGCATTGCCGTTGTGGCGTGGTACCTCTATCCTCCCGGTCAGTTTTTAACCATCTCCGTCTGACGGCGCGCCATTGAACTCTCTGCACGAGACCTACCGCAGACCGCTATTCCCGCGCGGCCCGGGCCTGGGTTTCCGGACTTTCCTGCTCGCGCTGGCGTCGTTGGCGCTGATCTTCCACGACACCCGCAGCGACAGCCTGCAGCCCTTGCGCAGCGGCATCACGGTGACGCTGACGCCGCTGGTCTGGGTGGCCGCACTGCCGTCGCGACTGCTGAATGCCGCCGGCGACATCGATCTGCGCGCCACGCTGGAAAGCGAGAACAAGGATCTGCGCGCAAAGCAGCTGGGCTTCGAGGCACGCCTGCTGAAACTCGAAGCGCTGGAAGCCGAAAACCGCCGCCTGCGTGAGTTGATGGCTTCCGCGGCAACGCTGGAAGAGCAGGTGCTGATCGCCGAGATCGTCGCCGTCAGCCAGGACCCGTACCGCCACCAGATCAGCCTCAACAAGGGCGCGCGCGACGGCGTCTACCGCGGCCAGGCGCTGGTCGATGCCCAGGGCATCATGGGTCAGATCGTCGAAGTCGCGCCGTTTTCATCGAAGGCGCTGCTGATCACCGATCCCGATCACGGCATTCCGGTCGAGGTCAATCGCACCGGCCTGCAGACCATCGCGGTCGGTCGCGGCGACGAGCGCGGCCTGCGCCTGCCATTCCTGCCCAGCAATGCCGATATCCGCACCGGCGACCTGCTGGTGTCCTCGGCACTGGGCGGCCGCTTTCCCGCCGGCTATCCGGTGGGCGAGGTTTACGAGGTCAAGCACCTCGCCGGCGAGCACTTCATGGAAGCCTATGCGCATCCGCGCGCGCGTCTGAACCAGGGCCGTCAGGCGCTGCTGGTCTGGAGCGAAAGCTACGCCGGAGCCGACGACGAAAGCGCCGCTTCCCCAGAACCCGCCGTGCCTACAGCCACACCGCCTGCCACGCCGGAAGCGCAGCCGACGCCCGCGAAGCCGGCACCGACGCAGCAGCCGGCAACCGCACCGGCCGCGAAGCCGGTTGCACCACCGGCGAACAAGCCGGCCCAGAAGCCCGCGACAACGCCGGAAACGCCCGCAGGGCCGCCACGGGTGCGCCCATGAAGTCCGCACGCTCGCTGCACGGTTACTTCCTGCTGAGCCTGCTGCTGGCGCTGCTGCTGCAGCTGATCCGGCTGCCGGAGGCGCTGTCTGCGGCGAGGCCGCTCTGGGTGGCGCTGATGATTGCGTACTGGGCGCTGCGCGAACCGCGCATCTCGACCCTGTTCACCAGCTTCATCGTGGGCCTGCTGCTGGATGTGCTGTTCGCCGCACCGCTGGGTCAGCACGCACTGGGACTGGTGGTGGTGGTTTATCTGGTCGAGCGCCTGCGCAGCATTTTCGTGCTGTTTCCGCTGTGGCAGGCGACGTTCGCACTGATTCCGGTGTGGACCGTGTTCTGCTTCCTGATGTTCTGGATCGACGGCGCCACCCAGCATCAGGCCAACGCCTGGCTACGCTGGCTGCCGATCCTGTCGACGACCCTGTTCTGGCCGTTGGTGTTCAGTGTCATGGAACTGCTGCGTCAGGCGCCGGAAGAGGAATAGGCGGCCCATGCTGCTCGGACCTCCGCGACGCGGTCGCACGGCACTCAAGAACGTACAGGCGGAAAAGAATGCCTTCCTGCGGCGCGCACTGATCGCGGTGCTGTTCTGCGTGGTCTGCGTACTGATCCTGGTGGTGCGGATGACCGACCTGCAGGTGATCGAGCACGATCAGCTGTCGACCCGTGCCGATCAGAACCGCATGCGCGTGGTGCCGGTGGCGCCGGTGCGCGGCCTGATCTATGACCGCAACGGCACGCTGCTGGCGCAGAACAAGCCGGCGTTCGTGCTCGAAGTGATTCCAGAGCAGAACAAGGATCTGGATGCGCTGCTGGCCCGCCTGCAGCCGATCGTGCACTTCAGCGAAGCCGATGCACTGCGCTTCAAGGATCGCGTGCGCAAGACCCCGCGCTACCGCGGCGTGCCGCTGCGCACCAACCTGTCGATGGAGGAAGTCGCCAGCTACGAGGTCAACCGCCATGACTTCCCGGGCGTCGAAGTCACCGCCGGCCTGACCCGCAACTACCCGCTCGGGGCTTCCGCCGCCCATGTAGTCGGTTACGTCGGCGGCATCACCGAAGACGAACTGAAAAAAGCGACGGACGAACGCCAGTACCAGGGGCTGACGCAGATCGGCAAGCTCGGCGTCGAAAAGAGCTACGAGGATGTGCTGCGCGGCGAGTCCGGCGCCAAGATCATCGAGGCCAATGCCTTTGGCCGGCCGCTGCGGGAACTCGACTATCGTCGTGGCTACCCGGGCCGCAATCTGGTGATGTCGCTGGATGCCAAGGTGCAGCTCGCCGCCGAACAGGCGCTGGGCGAACTCGATGGCGCGATCGTGGCGATCGACCCCAGCAACGGCGAAGTGATCGCTCTGGTCAGCAAGCCCGGCTTCGATCCGCACCTGTTTGTCGAAGGGGTCGACAGCAAGACCTACAAGGCGCTGCTCGACGATCCGAAGCGGCCCCTGTTCAACCGCTCGCTGCAGGGTACCTACCCGCCCGGCTCGACGCTGAAACCGACCACAGCGCTGGCCGGTCTCGAATACGGCGTGCTGACCCCGGAGCACAGCGAATACTGCCGCGGCGAAATGACGCTGCCCGGCTCCAGCCGCAAGTACCGTTGCTACAAGCGCAGCGGCCACGGCTCGATGAAGATGCTGGCTGCGGTGATGAACTCCTGCGACATCTATTTCTATCAGCTGGCCCTGAGTCTGGGCATCGATCGGATGCATGCGTCGATGAGCGGCTTCGGTCTCGGCCGTCCCACCGGCATCGACCTGCCGCTGGAGAAAAGCGGCCTCGCCCCGTCACGTGAATGGAAGCAGCGGGTGCGCAAGGAAAACTGGTATCCGGGCGAGACGCTGAACGTCGGTATCGGTCAGGGCTACACGCTGGTGACACCGCTGCAGCTGGCGCAGATGACCGCACGCATCGCGATGCGCGGCGGCGGTTTCAAGCCGCATATCGTCCATGCCACTGCGGATGCGATCACCCGCGATGTCACGCCGGTGCAGCCACAGTTGCTGGACCGCATCGAGCTGAAGGACAACAAGAACTGGCAGACGGTGATCGCGGCCATGGAAGAAGTGGCGCATACCCCAGGCGGCACCGCCTACCGCATCGGCAAGGACGCGCCCTACCGCATCGCCGCGAAGACCGGTACCGCGCAGGTGGCCGGACTGCGTCAGGATGAAAAGGTGGCGCGCCGCTTCGAGGACACGCCGCTGCATCTGCGCGACCACGCCCTGTTCATCGGCTTTGCGCCTGCGGAAGCGCCGCGGATCGCGATCGCGGTGATTGCCGAACATGCCGGCAGCGGTGGTGCAGTTGCGGGCCCGATCGCACGCCAGGTGATGGACCAGTTCCTGCTCGGCGAAGTGCGCTATGGCGTCAACGCTGCGACCGCGCCGACCACCACCGCACCGGCGCCGCCGCCGGTGGTCCCGCCGGAGGCATTCGCCGAGGATCTGCACCTTGACGATCATGAACACGACCGCGAAGAAGACGGAGTCGAACAGGAATGATCGCCGAAGCCCTGCACGGCGCGCGCCGCCGCCGCTCGAACAAGCCCGAGTCCGGCCTGTCGGACTGGCTCGAAAGCTGGCACATCGATCTGTGGCTGTTGATCCTGCTGCTGGCGGTGGCCGGCATCGGCCTGGTGGTGCAGTACTCGGCCACCGGCCATTCGCTGGAAGCGGTGTGGGGCCAGGCGCAGCGCATCGGTCTCGGACTGATCGTGATGGTGCTGATCGCACAGGCGCCACCGGATACCTATCGCTCCGTTGCACCCTGGGTCTATCTGGTGACGCTGCTGCTGCTGGTGCTGGTATTGATCCTCGGCGATCACGCCAAGGGCGCACAGCGCTGGCTGGAGTTCGGCATCTTCCGCTTTCAGCCGTCGGAGTTCATGAAGCTGGCGATGCCGGTCACGGTCGCCGCGTTCCTGCACTGGCGACGGCTGCCGCCGAGCCTGCTGACGATTCTGCTGACCCTGCTGATGGTCGGCCTGCCGGCGGCGCTGATCATGAAGCAGCCGGACCTCGGCACTTCGCTGCTGATCATCGCTGCCGGCGGCTTCGCGCTGTTTTTCTCCGGTCTGCAATGGCGCTGGATCCTGGGCGCGATCGGGGCTTTCGCGGCGGCGGCGCCGATCATCTGGGAGCGCCTGCATGACTATCAGCGCACGCGCATCCTGACCCTGCTCGATCCGGAGCGTGATCCGCTGGGCACCGGGTATCACATCACCCAGTCGAAGATCGCGATCGGCTCCGGCGGCATCTTCGGCAAGGGCTGGCTCAACGGCACCCAGGCGCATCTGGATTTCCTGCCGGAAGCGCATACCGATTTCATCTTCGCGGTATTCGCCGAGGAGATGGGGCTGCTCGGCTTCCTGCTGCTGCTGAGCCTGTATCTGGCGATCGTCGGCCGCTGCCTGTACATCTCGCTGCGCGCGCAGGACACCTTCCAGCGCCTGCTCGCCGGCAGCCTCGCGCTCACCTTCTTCATCTACGTGTTCATCAACATCGGCATGGTGATCGGCCTGCTGCCGGTGGTCGGCGTACCGTTGCCACTGGTGAGCTACGGCGGCACCTCGGCGCTGTCGCTGCTGGCCTGCTTCGGTATGCTGATGTCGATCCACACCCACCGCAAACTACTCGCCAACTGATGATCGGAATCCGACTGCTGGTCCTGCTGTCACTGCTGCCGGTGACCGCCCACGCCGACTACAGCGCACATGCCAAGGCCCCCGAACTGCTGTCGCGACTGAGCGCCGACTACGGCTTCAACAAGGCCGAACTGGAGACCGTACGCAACGCCCTGAAGAGCGCACAGCGCCTGCCGCAGCTGGTCGAACGCGAACAGAAAGCACCGGAAAAGACCGAAACCTGGACCCAGTACGTGCGTCGCGTCGACGATGCGCGCGTACAAGGCGGCGTCACCGCGATCCGCGAACATGCAGCGCTGTTTGCACGTGCGGAAAGCGAATTCGGGGTGCCGCCGGCGGTGGTGGCAGCGATCCTCGGCATCGAAACCCGCTACGGCCGCATCACCGGTTCGGTGCGGGTGCTGGATGCGCTGGCGACGCAGGGCTTCGATCACCCCACGCGCACGCCGTTCTTCTTCAGCGAACTGACCGAGTATTTCGCGTTCTGCCGTGACTTCGGCTTTGCGCCGGACACGCTGAAAGGCTCCTATGCCGGGGCGATGGGCGCCGCGCAGTTCATGCCCAGCAACTACCGCCGACTGGCGCTGGACTACGATGGCGACCACCGCCGCGACCTCTGGCAGCTGCCGGACGCGATCGGCTCGATCGCCAACTACTTCATCCACTATCGCCCGGACCGCGCCTGGCGCCGTGGCGAGCCGCTGGCCGTGCCGGCGACGCGCACTGCCGACGCCAATCTCGCCGGTGCGCGCTTCAATGACCGCGATGCCTTCTATCGCGTGGGCGAAGTCGCGAAGTCCGGATTGATCCCCGGTGTGGAACTGCCGGCCGATCAGCTGGTCGGACTGATCGAACTGCCGCTGGACGACGGCAGCAGCGAATACTGGCTCGGCCTGCCCAATTTCTATTCCGTGATGACCTACAACCCCCGAATCTTCTACGCGATGGCGGTCACGCAACTGGCGATGCGCATCGAAACGGCGCTGGCCGCGGGGTCGACCCCTTGAGGCCGTTGCGGCTGCTGTTGCCGCTGCTGATCGTCAGTATCGCGGCCTGCAGCAGCCCGCAGACGCGCCCCACGCAGAAAAGCCCGGTACGTACCGCACCGCCGCCGAAGCCACCCAGCAAGGCCGCCAGCCAGCTGCCGTTCGATCTGCAGCGCGATGCGCCGCCACTGCAAGGCGAGATTCCGCCGGATATCCACAAGATCCCGGATGCGGTGCCGCAACTCGAACCGCGCAGCCGCTACGGCAACCCCAAGACCTACGAGGTGCTGGGCAAGACCTACCGGGTGATGGATTCCGCACACGGCTTCCGCGAGCGCGGTTACGCCTCCTGGTATGGCAAGAAATTCCACGGCCGCCGCACCTCCAGCGGCGAGCCCTATGACATGTTCGCGATGACCGCCGCACACAAGTCGCTGCCGCTGCCGAGCTATGTGCGGGTCACCAATACCCGCAACGGCGCCAGTACCGTGGTCAAGGTCAACGATCGTGGCCCCTTTCATCCTGGCCGGATCATCGATCTGTCCTATGCCGCCGCGACCAAGCTCGGCATCATCGACGACGGCCACGCACCGGTGGAGATCGAGGTGTTGAACCCGGAAGCACCGCAGCCATCGACCCCGGCACCCGAGCCGGCCCCGTCACAGGGCTGGCTGCAGGTTGCCGCCTATTTCGATCCGATCAATGCGGTGGCCCTGCGCGAGGATCTGGCGCGCGCCGGATTGCCCGCCGCCGAGATTCTGGTCGGCGACGAGAACGGCACCGCCATCCATCGCGTGGTGATCGGTCCGTTCGGCGATCGCCAGGCCTCCCAGGCCACGCGCGGCCAGTTGCAGGCTCAGGGTTTCGACGCCGGCTGGCTGGGTCCCTGACCACATCCATTAAACTTCGGTGCCGCCGCTGCCCGCCCCCACCTGCCAATCCTCCAGACCGATGAAATCCCTACTGCGCCCGCTTGCTCTTTCCCTGTTGCTGCCGCTGTCCGCTGCCGCCGCGATTCCGGAACCGCCGGCCGTCAATGCCCGCAGCTATGTACTGTTCGATTACCAGAGCGGACAGGTGCTGGCGGAAAGGGACGCCAATCAGCGCGCCGAACCGGCCAGCATCACCAAGGTGATGACCGACTACATCGCGTTTCACGAGATCAGGAGCGGCCGCATCTCGCCCACCGATGAAGTGCTGATCAGCGAGAAGGCCTGGCGCGCGCCGGGCTCGCGCACCTTCGTCGAGGTCGGCAAGCGGGTGCCGCTGGAAGTCCTGATCCGCGGCAGCGTGATCCAGTCCGGCAATGACGCGACCACCGCGATTGCCGAACACATCGCCGGCGACGAAGCCGTGTTTGCGCAACTGATGAACCAGCACGCACAGCGGCTGGGCATGAAGAACACCCACTACACCAACTCCACCGGCCTGCCCGATCCGGATCTGTACACCACGGCCTATGACATCGCGCTGCTGTCGCAGGCGCTGATCCGCGATTTCCCCGAGCATTACCCGATGTTCAAGGAACGCGAGTTCACCTTTGGTCACGGTCGCGAGATCCGCCAGGGCAACCGCAACCTGCTGCTGGACATGGACCCCAGCGCCGACGGCATCAAGACCGGCCATACCGAATCCGCCGGCTATTGCCTCGCCGCGTCGTCGATCCGCGAAGGCCGTCGCCTGATCGCCGTGGTCATGGGCACCAGCGGTACCAGCGAACGTGCGCGTGCCTCGAAAGCACTGCTCGACTACGGTTTCCGCTTCTTCGATACCGCGGTCCTGTACGGCGCCGACAAGCCGGTGCAGAACGCCTACATCTGGAAAGGTGCGCTGCGCGAACTGCCGGTCGGCACGCTGCAACCGGAAGCCTTCTCGGTGCCGCGCGGCGAAAGCCAGAATCTCGAAACCTCGGTGGTGCTCAACCCGCTGCTGATCGCGCCGATCGAGCGCGGCCAGACGGTCGGCACGATCACCGTCTCCGCCAACGGCCAGACGCTGCGCACGGTGCCGCTGGTGGCGCTGCAGGACGTGGCACCCGGCGGCTGGTTCCGGCGCCTGATCGACACCATCCGGCTCTGGTTCGCCTAAGGGCAGTTTTCTTTCACGGGCTTCGGGTACAGCGATCATGAGCACGGCGGGCAGCGTTCCGGAAACCGGAAACCGGAAACCGGAAACTGCCTTTCTGGGCCTGCGCGACTACCAGGAAACGTTCACGGCGATGCGCGCGTTCACCGACGCGCGCACACCGGAAACTGCCGACCAGTTGTGGTTCCTCGAGCACCCGCCAGTCTTCACCCAGGGCCAGGCCGGCAAGCCGGAGCACCTGTTGCTGCCCGGCGGGATTCCGGTGGTGCAGTCCGATCGCGGCGGTCAGGTGACCTATCACGGTCCCGGACAGCTGGTGGTGTACTTTCTGGTCGACCTGCAGCGCGCCGGCTATGGCATCCGCTCGCTGGTCATGCGCATCGAACAGGCGATGGTCGATCTGCTGGCGAGCTACGGGATCAGCGCCTACGCCGATCGCGAAGCGCCCGGCGTCTATGTCGACAACGCCGAAAACCTGCCGGGCCGCGCCAAGATCGGCTCGCTGGGCCTGCGGGTACGCCGCGGCTGCACCTATCACGGCCTGTCGCTGAACGTGGCCATGGACCTGGAGCCGTTCTCGCGGATCAATCCCTGCGGCTACAGCGGCCTGCGCATGACGCAGGTCGCGTCGCTGGGCGGCCCCGACTCGGTCACCGATGTCGGCCGCGCGCTGCAACCGTTTCTGCTGCGGCAGCTGGGCTACGGTGACTGAGCCGCAGGCTGTGGTGACCGGGTCGGCAGGAACCGCAGGCGTGCTCAGGTACAATCGGCAGCACCACGCGCTGGCCGCGCCCTTGCACGCAGCCCCCACGAAAGCGAATACCCGATCAGAACATGACCGCCGCCCACAGTAGTGACTCCAATGCCGACGTCCTGGTCCGCGTGCGCGATCTGAGCTTTGGCTATGGCAGCCGCAAGATCTACGACGGCATCGATGTCGATATCCCGCGCGGCAAGGTGACGGCCATCATGGGCCCGTCCGGTACCGGCAAGACCACCCAGCTGCGCCTCATCGGCGGCCAGTGGCGGCCCACCGCCGGCACCGTGCAGTTCGATGGCGTCGACGTGCACCAGCAACCGCGCAAATCCCTGTACGAACTGCGCAAGCGCATGGGCCTGCTGTTCCAGAACGGCGCCCTGCTGACCGATCTCACCGTGTTCGACAACGTCGCGTTCCCGCTGCGCGAACATACGAAGCTGCCGGAATCGATGATCCGCGATCTGGTGCTGATGAAGCTGGAAGCGGTGGGCCTGCGTGGCGCCCACGATCTTTATCCGGAGCAGCTCTCCGGCGGCATGAGCCGCCGCGTGGCACTGGCGCGCGCGATCGCGCTGGAGCCGGAGATGGTGATGTACGACGAACCCTTCACCGGCCAGGACCCGATCAGCATGGGCGTGCTGATGCGCCTGATCCGCTCGCTGAACGAAGCACTGGGCATCACCAGCGTGGTGGTCTCGCACGACGTCGAGGAAGTGCTGTCGATCGCGCACTATGCGTACATCGTCGCGGGCGGCAAGGTGCTGGATCACGGCACCCCGGACAGCATCCGCGAGTCGAAGTCGGAGCTGGTGCAGCAATTCCTGACCGGCGCCGCCGATGGCCCGGTCGCGTTCCATTACAAAGCGGCGAAGCCCTACGCCGAAGACCTGTTGGGAGCGCGCTGATGCTGACGGTGCTCGGCAATTTTCTCGCGGGCCTCGGCCGTGCCCAGTTCTTCCTGCTGAACCTGCTGGCGGCGGTGCCGTCGGCGTTGCTGCGGCCACGGCTGCTGGTGCAGCAGCTGTACAGCGTCGGCGTGCTGTCGATGATCATCATCGTGATCTCCGGCAGCTTCGTCGGCATGGTGCTCGGCCTGCAGGGCTATCGCACGCTGGTGCGCTTCGGCGCCGAGGATTCGCTGGGCGTGTTCGTGGCGCTGGTGATCGTGCGTGAACTCGGCCCGGTGGTCACCGCGCTGCTGTTCGCGGGCCGCGCCGGCTCGGCGCTGGCCGCGGAAATCGGCCTGATGCGCGCCACCGACCAGCTGTCGGCCATGGAAATGATGGCGGTGGACCCGATGCGCCGCGTGATCGCACCGCGCTTCCTCGCCGGCCTGATCGCGATGCCGCTGCTGTCCGGCATCTTCTGCGTGATGGCGATCGGCATTGCCGGTGGTCATGCGGTCGGCGTCGAGTTGCTGGGGGTCGATGCCGGCAGCTACTGGTCGCAGATCCGCTCCAGCGTCAGCATCGACGACGTGCAGCAGAGCTTCATCAAGGCGGCCGTTTTCGGCGCCACGATCAGCTGGATCGCCGTCTATCAGGGTTACAACGCGGCGCCGACGTCGGAAGGCGTTTCGCGTGCCACGACCTCCACGGTGGTGGTGTCGTCACTCAGCATTCTCGCCCTGGACTTCGTCCTTACCGCATTCATGTTCCGTTAATTGCCTGGAACCCACTCTAGAGTCTGCACATGCAATCAAGAGCGCTGGAAATACTGGTCGGTTTCTTTGTCTGCCTCGGCGTCGCCGCGGTGTTCGTGCTGACCTTCCGGGTCGCCAGTCTCGACACGATCGGTAGTGGCAAGACCTATTCGGTGTCGGCCTCATTCGAAAACATCGGCGGCCTCAAACCCGGCGCCGCGGTGACGATGGCGGGTGTGAAGGTCGGACGGGTGCGCTCGATCGTGATCGATCCGGATACCTTCGAAGCGAAGGTGACGATGGATCTCGACAGTGGCTACAACACCATCCCCGACGACAGCGACGCCAAGATCCTGACCGCCGGCTTGCTCGGTGAGCAGTACATCGGCGTGGTCCCCGGCGGCAATGACGCATCGCTGAAGGAAGGCAGTCGCATCAAGTTCACGCAATCGGCACTGGTGCTGGAGAACATCATCGGTCAGTTCCTGACCAATATGGCCAGCAAGGATTCCGGCGGCAGTCAGGACAAGGAATAACCCTATGAACATGCAATCGCTCAAGACTTTCGGTCTGGCCCTCGCGGTATCGCTGAGCCTGCTGGCGCCGGTGCACGCCGCACCCAAGCCGCCGGATCAGGTGGTCAAGGAAGGCACCGCCACCCTGCAGGACCTGATCGCCAAGAACCATCAGACCTACAAGGCGGATCTGCCGGCGTTCTACAAGATGGTGGATGACACCGTCGTGCCGTACTTCGATGTGCCGTTCATCGCCCGCAGCGTGCTGGGCCGCAACCGCAAGGGCGCCAGTGAAGAGCAGATCACACGCTTCCAGGAAGCGTTCAAGAACATGCTGATCCGTTCCTATGCCAACGCGCTGCTGGAGTACCACGATTCGGTCAAGGCCGAGTGGAAGCCGTTGCGTCTGGCGGAAGGGGCCGAGGACGTGATCGTCAACTCGACGCTGGTCCGCGCCGGCGGCCAGTCGCCGGTCGCGATCGGCTTCGCGCTGCACAAGACCAGCGACGAGTGGAAGGTCTACGACATCGTCATCGAAGGCATTTCGCTGATCAGCAACTTCCGTGGCCAGTTCAACTCCGAGATCAAGAAATCCGGTCTCGATTCGGTGATCGCGCGCATGGAAGGCGGCGATCTCAAGCCGGCCGAACCCGCGACCACCGACAAGAAGTCCTGAGGCCTCATGTCCGCCCCTCAGGCCCTCACCGGCGAACTGACGCTCAAGCGCATGCCGGCTCTGCTGCAGCAGGCCGGCACCCTGGCCACCGCCGGGACGCTCGATCTCTCGGCGATCACCCGTGCCGACAGTGCCGGCGTCGCGTTTCTGCTGGAACTGACGCGCCGTGCGCAACAGCGGGGCAGTTCGCTGCGCTTCGCCGCCGCACCACCGCAGTTGCGTCAACTCACGGACTTCTTCGGCTTGACGTCCGCCTTGCACCTGCACGCTTAAATCCGGCACCGGGGGGTCACTTTCATGCGTCTGCTGCTGCTTGGCCTTATCGCCCTGCTGGGCGCTTGTGCGCACAGCCCCGTCGACGATCCCCAGGATCCGCTGGAGCCGGTGAACCGCGTGGTCTATGGCCTCAACGAGAAGCTGGACCAGTATTTCGCACAGCCGGCGGCACGCGGCTACACCAAGGCCGTGCCGGTGCCGGTGCGTATCGGCATCAGCAACTTCTTCGACAACCTCACCTATCCCTCGGTCATCCTCAATGACCTGCTGCAGGGCAAGGTCGGCCAGGCGGGTCGCGATACCGGTCGCTTCCTGCTGAATTCCACCTTCGGCCTTGCCGGTTTTCTCGATCCGGCCACGATGGTCGGGCTCGAAAAGAACGATGAGGATTTCGGTCAGACCCTGGGCCACTGGGGCGTCGGCCAGGGCTGGTTCATCATGTTGCCCGGCCTGGGCCCGGCCACCAATCGCGATCTGGTGGGACGCGCCGCGGGCATCTACACCCATCCGCTCGCTTACGTGGATTCCGACGTCGGCATTCCTGCGGGAGCGGTCGATCTGCTGGACAGCCGCGCGCGCCTGCTCGGCACCGAGACGGTGCTGGCACAGCAGTTCGACCGCTATGCCTTCATCCGCGGCATCTACCTGCAGCGTCGCCAGTTCCTGGTCTACGACGGCAATCCGCCGAAAGAAGATTTCGACGACTACGAAGACGACGAGTAAGCGGCAACCGCCGCTAGCGGCTTGCGCGCGTCTGGCACCGCGCAAGCTGCCATCACGCCCCGGCTGCTGCGGCTGAGCCTTGGGCCGACGCCGCAGCGCAGATCGAACCTGCCCCGGCCACCTTCGGATCTCTTCGGCGTGACTACCACGCCTGGATCACACTGCTTCAGGGAAATTTCATGCGGATTCTGTTGCTCGGCCTTGCCTGCCTGTTAGGTGCCTGTGCACACAGCCCCGTCGACGATCCGCAGGATCCGCTCGAGGGCATGAACCGCGCCATCTACGGTTTCAACGAAAGGATGGACAAGCTCGTCGCCAGACCGGCGGCAACCGGTTATACCCGCAGCGTGCCCGGCCAGATTCGCAGCGGCATACGCAACTTCTTCGACAACATCACCTATCCCACGGTGATCATCAACGACCTGTTGCAGGGCAAGTTCTCGCAGGCGTGGCTGGACAGCGGCCGCTTCCTGCTCAACAGCAGCTTCGGCCTTGCCGGCTTTCTCGATCCGGCAACGCTGGTCGGACTGGAGAAGAACGACGAGGATTTCGGACAAACTCTCGGCCGTTGGGGCGTCGGCTCCGGCTGGTACCTGATGATGCCGTTTCTCGGCCCCACCACCAATCGTGATCTGGTCGGTCGGGTCGGCAGCGCTGCAACCAATCCGCTGGCCTACACCGATTCCCAGGTCAACATTCCGATGGCCGGCCTCGGGGCGGTGGAAACCCGTTCGCAACTGCTGGGCGCGGAAAGGATCCTGGAGCAGCAGTTCGACCGCTACGCCTTCGTGCGCGGCGTCTACCTGCAACGCCGCCGCAACCTGGTCTACGACGGCCACCCACCGAAGGAAGACTACGAAGACTACGACGAGTAGGAAACTGTTCGGCGGCAACGAGAAAGGGCGCCTTTGGCGCCCTTTCTCGTTACTTCACCCAGTTGCGGGCGTTGACGACCATCTGGAACCACGGGGTCTTGTCGCGCCGCGGCTGCGGCCACCAGGAGCCGACCACGCCATGCACCGTGCGCTCCGGATGCGGCATCAGGATGGTGATGCGGCCATCGTCGTTGCAGACCGAGGTCAGGCCCTCGGGCGAGCCGTTGGGGTTGAATGGATAGCGCTCGGCGACCTCACCTCGCGGATCCAGATAGCGCATCGCCACCTGCCCGCCCGCCTGCAGCTGCTGCAGATCGGCGGCCTGCGCGAACTCGGCGCGCCCCTCGCCGTGGGCCACGGCGATCGGCATGCGGCTGCCGGCCATGCCGCTGAAGAACAGCGATTTCGACTCGAGAATCTCGACCTGCGCCCAGCGCGCCTCGAACTGTTCGCTGCGATTGCGTCGGAACGACGGCCAGTGTTCCGCACCCGGCACGATGTCCTTGAGGCCGGCGAACATCTGGCAGCCGTTGCAAACGCCGAGTGCAAAACGATCCTCGCGCGCCAGGAACTCCGCGAACTCGCGGCGCGCGCGCTCGTTGAACAGAATGGTGCGCGCCCAGCCGAGGCCGGCACCCAATACGTCGCCGTAGGAGAAACCACCGCAGGCCACCAGACCGGCAAAATCGTTCAGACGCACGCGGCCTTCGAGCACGTCGGTCATGTGCACGTCGACCGCTTCGAAGCCGGCGGCATCGAAGCCGTAGGCCATCTCGTACTGGCTGTTGACGCCCTGCTCGCGCAGGATCGCAACCCGCGGACGCTTGCCGATGTGCGGCGCAACGCTCGCCGCGGTCGGCTCGAAACTCAGATGCACGCTGAGGCCCGGATGGTCTTTGGCACCGACGGCGTCGAATTCCTCGCGCGCGCACTCGGGATGATCACGCAGCGCAGCGATGCGGTAGCTGGTTTCGGCCCAGCGCTTGTGCAGGGCTTCACGCGCGGCGGCGTACAGCGACTTGCCGGCAAGCCGGACCTGCAACTGATCGTCGTCGCCGAGCGTGCCGAGATCATGCGCAGCGAGACCGGCGTCGGTGAACTGCTGCAACACGGATGCCGCATCCGCAGCGCACACCTGCACCACGAATCCGAGCTCTTCGTTGAACAGCGCCGCCAGCGGTTCGGCACCCAGCGCGGCGACATCCACCGCCACACCGCAATGTCCGGCGAACGCCATTTCCGCCAGCGTCACGAACAGGCCGCCATCGCCACGATCGTGATAGGCCAGCAGGCGACCTTCTCCGTTCAGGCGCTGCACGGTCGCGAAGGCCGCTTTCAGCTGCGAGGGTTCATCGAGATCCGGCGCCACATCGCCGACCTGCCCGTAGACCTGCGCCAGCGCCGAGCCACCCATGCGATTGCGGCCGTTGCCAAGATCGACCAGCAGCAAGCGCGTGGCGCCGGCATCGGTGCGCAACTGCGGCGTCAGCGACTGACGCACGTCGAGCACCGGCGCAAACGCGGAGATGATCGCCGACAGCGGCGCGGTCTGGGTGCGGTCGCTGCCGTCATGCGTCCAGACGCTTTTCATCGACAGCGAATCCTTGCCCACCGGAATCGCGATGCCCAGTTCCGGGCACAGTTCTGCGCCGACCGCACGCACCGTGTCGAACAGGCGCGCGTCTTCGTCGCCCTGGCCGCAGGCGGCCATCCAGTTCGCGGACAGACGCACGTCCGAGAGTTTCTCGATGCGTGCAGCAGCAATGTTGGTGATCGCTTCGCCCACCGCCATGCGTCCCGATGCCGGACCGCTGAGCAGTGCCAGCTGCGGGCGCTCGCCCATCGCCATCGCTTCGCCAGTGGTGGCTTCGAAACCAGTCGCCGTAACTGCGCAATCGGCTACCGGCACCTGCCATGGCCCGACCATCTGGTCGCGCACGGTGAGACCGCCGACGGTGCGGTCGCCGATGGTGATCAGGAAGCTCTTGCTGGCGACGCTGGGCAACGCCAGCAGGCGCTGTACCGCGTCGGCGATCTCGATGCGGCTCAGATCCAGCGCCGCATGCCGCGAGACCGCGCGCGTGGTGTTGCGTTTCATCCGCGGCGGCTTGCCGAGCAGCACCGGCATCGGCATGTCGACCGGCAGATTGCCGTCCAGGGTGTCTTCGACGATCAGCTGGCGTTCGGCGGTTGCGACACCGACCACGGCATGCGGGCAACGTTCGCGTGCGCAGATCTCGGCAAAGCGCGCGATGTTCTCGGCGGCGATCGCCAGGACATAGCGCTCCTGCGATTCGTTGCACCAGATTTCCATCGGTGACAGCGCGGCATCGGCCGACTGCACATCGCGCAACTGGAAATGGCCGCCGCGATCGTCGGCGTGCACCAGCTCCGGCAAGGCATTGGAGATACCGCCAGCGCCGACGTCATGGATCGACAGGATCGGATTGTGCTCGCCCAGCGCCCAGCAGGCGTCAACCACTTCCTGACAGCGCCGCTCGAGTTCCGGATTGGCGCGCTGCACCGATGCGAAATCCAGCTCGATGCTCGATGCGCCGGTCGCCATCGACGAGGCCGCACTGCCACCGAGGCCGATCAGCATCGCCGGGCCGCCAAGCACCACCAGTTGCGCGCCTTCGATCACTTCGTGCTTCTGCACGTGGCCATCGCGGATGTTGCCGTAGCCGCCGGCAATCATGATCGGCTTGTGGAAACCGCGGTTACGGCCATCCTCGGTCACGGCTTCGAAGCTGCGGAAATAGCCGTTGAGATTCGGACGACCGAATTCGTTGTTGTAGGCCGCGGCACCCAGCGGCCCTTCGATCATGATGTCCAGCGCCGAAGCCATGCGCTCGGGACGGCCCTGCGCCAGCAGCGCCGCACCGGTTTCCCAGGGCTGTTCGAAGCCAGGGATGCGCAGGTTGGCGACCGCAAAGCCGGCGAGCCCGGCCTTGGGTTTGCCGCCGATCCCGGTCGCCGCTTCGTCGCGGATTTCACCGCCGGCGCCGGTGCTGGCGCCCGGATGCGGCGAGATGCCGGTCGGATGGTTGTGGGTCTCCACCTTCATCAGGATGTGCACCGGCTCGTCGTGCCGGCGCCAGACATGATCGGCATCCGGGAACCAGCGCATCGCCTGCGGCCCCTGCACCACGGCGCAGTTGTCGGAGTACGCCGACAGCACCCCCTCGGGCGTGGCGGCGTAGGTCATCTTGATCATCTGGAACAGCGAGTGCGGCTGCGTCTCGCCATCGACCGTGAACTCGGCGTTGAAGATCTTGTGGCGGCAATGTTCGCTGTTGACCTGCGCGAACATCATCAGCTCGGCATCGGTCGGGTTCTTGCCGACCTTGCCGTAGTGCTCGACCAGATACGCGATTTCCTCGTCGGACAGCGCCAGACCCCAGTCGCTGTTGGCGCGGGTCAGCGCGGCCGCGCCGCCGCCGAGCACATCGACGGTGCGCAGGCTGCGGCGCGGCTGTGCGTCGAACACGTGCGCCAGGCCGGCGGCATCGGTCAGCACCGATTCCATCATCGGATCGTGGAGCGCGGCCCAGGCCGCTTCCGGCAGTGCCGCGATGCCGTCGAACAGATAGGCGCGGCCGTGTTCGATCCGGCGCACACCGTCGAGGCCACAGACGCGCGCGATATCGGTCGCCTTGCTCGACCACGGCGAGGTGGTGCCGACACGCGGCACCACGTACAGGATCAGATCGGCGCTGCCGATCGCGTCCGGACCTTCACCCAGCAGTTGCCGCAGAGCGCTGACATCGACGCCCTCGGCATCGACCAGGTAGAGATCGCGCACACGCAGACCGCGCAAGCCGGCGGCATGCAGCGCCAGCACATCGAGCAAGCGCGTGATACGGAAGGCCGAAAGACTTTCGGCGCCGGGCAGAACGATCAGACCCATGAGGTTCCTTGAGCGAGGGGACGCCGCAACTGCGGACGTGAAGGCTGGCGGTCCTCTATTTTCGCACGTTCCCCGGGGCAAAACCGCAGGAAAGTACGCCTAGCTGTGATTTCTCAGGCCGCTGTTCACCGCTAATGCGGGGCTGAAGCTGGCTTAACGCACTGCTTCGGCTGTTTTCGCAGCGGGTGCTGTCACGGTCTTGATGACCTGTGCTTTCCGGTCCTGTCGGACCGTCTCACTTTTCTTGTCTTGCCAAGAAAAGTAAGCAAAAGAAATCGCTTTTACAGCGCATTGCCTTCGGGAGAAAGAGATCACCGCGAACACGCCTGACTGCATCCAACAGATAAGGGAAGTCGCGAGAGACCTCTTGGCTGTTTCTCATTCTCCAAGACCCGGGTCAGCTGGACATCTCACTGGCCCTGCGCCAGCAGGATGAGAGACAACAAAAACGTCTCTCGGAGCGGTTCGGTTTCTCGCGGTGCGGATAGGCGTATTCGCGATGCCACCCCTCCAGGGAAAGCACTTCGCCTTAAAAGCGCCTTCTTTTGCTTACTTTTCTTGGCAAGACAAGAAAAGTGAGACGGTCCGACGGGACCGGAAAACACAGGTCGCCTCGACCGTGACAGCACCCGTTGCGAATCAGCCCAGAGACCAGATGGGGTGAAAATACCTTCGGAAATCACCGCTAAACGACCTCGCGCCAGCCCAGGCCGTGGTTCTGCTGCGCGCAGATGATCCAGTCGGCATCCTGGCCCAGCGCCGCGGTCACCGCGCCGCGCGCCAATTCGGGCGTGTTGTTCGTCTCCGACAGGTGGGTCAGCACCAGGTGCTGCAGCCGCGACACATCCAGCTGCCGCAACAGCGCCGCCGCCTGCGCATTGGCCAGATGACCCAGATCGCCGCCCACCCGCTGTTTCAATGGCCACGGATACGGCCCGTCGCGCAGCATCGCCGGATCGTGATTGCATTCCAGCAGCAGCGCATCGCAGCCATCAAGCACCGCGCGCATGTGCGGGGTGACGTGGCCGGCATCGGACAGGACGCCCACCCGCAGCTGCGCATGACTGAACACGTACTGGCAGGCCTCGCGCGCGTCATGCGGCACCGGATACGGTTCGACATTCAACTGACCGATGCGGAACTGCTGGTGCGGACTGAAACACTGCAGTTCCGGCACCTCGGGATCGTTCCAGGCGGCGCGGGTGCCGTGCGTCATCCAGACCGGCGTCTTGAAGCGCCGCGCAAAGCGCGCCACCCCACCCAGGTGATCGGAATGCTCGTGGGTGACCACAATGGCATCGATCGCCGCCGCCTCGACGCCCAGCCGCTCCAGACGCCGTTCGGCCTCACGGGCATTGAACCCGCAGTCCACCAGCACCCGCGTACCCTCGCATTCGATCAGGGTCGAATTGCCCTTGCTGCCTGAGCCGAGAATCGCGAAACGGATCATCGGTATCCGCCCTCGGTGGCGCGAAACCGGATCACTGCTTGCTGTCGCCGCCGAAGCTGTACAGGGGAAACGGCGTGACCTTGGAGCTGCCGTCGCCGGGGATGATGCGCGCCGGCCCCTGGCTGCTGACCTCGTCGATGCGGATCACCGCGTGCACCGGCACGTAAAAGCGTTCGACATTGCCGAATTCCTGCTTCAGCTTTTCCTCGCTGGTATCCACCACCAGCGTGGTGCGTTCGCCGAACACCAGCTTGCCGACCTCGACGAAACCGAGCATCGCGCCGTGACTGACTTCGCGCGCGTAGACCTCGTAGACCTGCCCCTGATTCATGAAACTGACGCGATACAAATGTGACTTGGGGCTGGCCATGACTCTCGGGAATTGGATAAATGTTGATGTTTTGAAACAGCTCGGAGGCCGCCGGCGGCGCTGCAACTGCATGCCCGGTCCGGTGCATTCGCATCCCGCAACCCTCTGGAAACGCTGCGGTTGGCAATGCTCGGCCAGCCCGCAGAACGGAGCGCGGCATTGTAGCGCCGATGTTCGGCGCGCTCTCGGGGGGGCCGCGATTGCGCATTTCCGGTCTGCCGTGCTGCCGTGGTCCCCGTATCCCGAGCCGTCGTCGGGCAGCAGAGCAACGCTGCCCCAGTCGCTGTCCACGGCACGCCCGGGGTCGTCGCCAGAGCCTCGGGCCATCAAACAAAATATTGAATATGCTGAATAATTTTCCTCGTCAGCGCAGGAGTCACGACCCTCGGCGGCCTCCCCGGGCAGTCGCCGCGGCGGCCACCAGCGCGACCGTGGCACGGTCCCGGGTGCTGTGCCGTGGCCCCCGCACGCACCACCGATGATGGTCCGGGCACGCTTGAATTAGGATTCGCGCTGAAATCCCCTTAAAGTTCGCCCCTCTTTTCGCCTCACTGCCTCAGGAACCGACCGATGTTCGGACGCTTTATGCCCCAAGAGGGCAAGTTCTTCGACCTCTTCAACGCCCACGCCAAAGAGATCATCCGCGGTGCCGACGCGCTGGTTGCGCTGATGTCCGCGCTGAACCGCTCCGCCGCCGAGGCCCATGCGCACGCCAAGGCCATCGACACGATCGAAGCGCGCGCCGACGACATCACCCGCGAAACCATCGCGCTGCTGCACTCGACCTTCATCACGCCGCTGGACCGCGATGAAATCCATCAGCTGATTTCGCAGATGGACGACGTGCTCGACACCATCCAGGACGCCGCACGCACCGTCACCACCTACGACATCCGCTACGCCACGCCGGAAGCGATCCGCTTTGCCGAGATCATCCGCGCTTCGGCGGTCAAGCTGGAACAGGGCGTCGCGCTGCTGGATGACATGGACAACGCCGAAGCGATCCTCGCCGCCGCCCGCGAGATCGACAAGCTCGAATCGGAAGCCGATCAGGTCCTGCGCGAAGCGATGTCCAAGCTGTTCCGCGAAGAACCGGACGTGCGCGAGCTGATCAAGCTGAAAGCCATCTACGAATTCCTGGAGACGGTGACCGATCATTGCGACGACGTGGGCAACCTGCTCGAAGCGATCGTCCTCGAAAACTCCTGAGGCGCCCCGCATGGACATGGTTCATGTGACCTTCGGCATCATCGTGTTCCTGGTGCTGCTGGCGCTCGTTTTCGATTTCATGAACGGCTTCCACGACGCCGCGAACTCGATCGCGACCGTGGTTTCCACCGGCGTGCTGAAGCCACAGACGGCGGTGGTGTTTGCCGCCAGCTTCAACTTCATCGCCTACTTCCTGTTCCCGCTGAAGGTCGCGGCCACCATCGGCAAGGGCACCATCGACCCTTCGATCATCGATCACTACGTGATCTTCGGCGCGCTGGTCGGTGCGATCTCCTGGAACGTGATCACCTGGTACTTCGGTCTGCCGTCCAGTTCCTCGCACGCCCTGATCGGCGGCCTGGTCGGCGCCGCACTGATCAAGGCCGGCAGCGGCTCGCTGGTCTGGTCCGGCCTCGGCAAGACCATCGCGTTCATCGTGATCTCGCCGATGATGGGATTCCTGTTCGGATCGCTGCTGATGCTGATCGTGGGCTGGCTGTTCTTCCGCTTCAGTCAGCGACGCATCGACAAATACTTCAGGCGTCTGCAACTGGTCTCGGCCGCGATGTACAGCCTCGGCCACGGCGGCAATGACGCGCAGAAAACCGCCGGCATCATCTGGATGCTGCTGATGGCCGCCACCCTGTCCAATCCGGAAGTCGTGCCGCACTGGATGCAGGCGCATCCGGATCATCTGCCCGGCTGGATCGTCGTCGCCTGCTACATCACCATCGCGTTCGGCACCATGTTCGGCGGCTGGCGCATCGTCAAGACCATGGGCCAGAAGATCACCAAGTTGAAGCCGGTCGGCGGCTTCTGCGCCGAAACCGGCGGTGCGATCACGCTGTTCACCGCCACCGCGCTGGGCGTACCGGTCTCGACCACGCACACCATCACCGGCGCCATCGTCGGTGTCGGTGCCACGCGTCGCTTCACGGCGGTACGCTGGGGCATCGCCGGCACTATCGTCTGGGCCTGGGTGCTGACCATTCCCGCCAGCGCGGTGATCGCCGCTGCGGCGTGGTATGCCGGCACCCTGTTCCTGTAACCATCGTTTCCTGCAAGCTGCGTTCTGCTCCGTGCGCCGAAAGACGCACGGAGCAGAGGGCCGGAAACTGGAAACCCCGCCACCTGGAAACTGCTTTAAGCCCGGTGGTATGGATGGTTGCTGAGCAAACTCCAGGCGCGGAACAGCTGCTCGGAGACGAATACGCGCACCAGCGCATGCGGCAACACCAGCTTCGATAACGACCATTTGCGATCGGCACGTGCGAGCACGTCGGGGGCATGTCCATCAGGGCCACCGATCAGCAGACAGGTATCACGGCCGGATTGCATCCACTTCTGCAGCTCGCCGGCCCATTGCGGGCTGGTCAGCTCCTCGCCACGCTCGTCGAGCGCAATCACCAGCGCATCGGCCGGCAGCACCTTCAGGATCTTTTCGCCTTCCTGCTGCTTGGCGCGGGCGATGTCGGTGTTCTTGCCGCGCTGCGCCGGCGGGATCTCGGTGAGTTCCAGCCGGCATTCATGCGGCAGCCGCGCAGCGTAATCCTTGTACGCGGTTTCCACCCAGGCCGGCATGCGCGTGCCAACGGCAATCAGCCGGATGCGCATACCGGAAAAACTCAGCGCGTCTTGCGCGCGGCGGGTTTGCTGCGGCTGACGGTAGCCTTGCTGACGGCCGCCTTGCGCGCCGGGGCCTTACGGACCACGGCCTTCTTCGCACTGCTGCTCTTGACCGCCGCGGTGCCGGCACGGCTCGTCGCCTTCTTCGCAGTACCCGGCTTGGCGGCGCTGCTCTTCTTGCCGAACACGGTCTTGCCAGTGGCGGTCTTTGTCGCCGGCTTCTTCCAGACGATGGACTTCTTCGCCGGCGCCTTGTCGGCCGTCTTGGTGGCAGCCACCTTGCGTGCGGCGGCTTTTTTCGTCGCCTTGCCGGTTTCCGATGCCGCCTTGCTGCGGGGGGCACTCTTGCCCTTGAGTGCCGCCTTCTTGAGTACGGCCTTCGCGGTTCTGGGCTTCTTCGGCTTGGCCGCTACCTCCGCCACCTCCTCGGTCACGGTCCACAGCTTTTCGAGCTGATAGAACACGCGCGCCTGGGCCTGCATCGCGTGAATCACCACGCCGCCCAGATCGACCAGGACCCACTCGCCGCTGTCCATGCCCTCGATGCCGAGCGGACGGTAACCGGCTTCCTTGGCCTTTTCGGACGCGCTCTGAGCCATCGACTTGACGTGACGGGTCGAGGTGCCGGTGCAGATGATCATCGTGTCGGTCACGGTGGTCAGCGGCTGCACGTCGAGGACGGTGATGTCCTGCGCCTTCATGTCTTCGAGTGCCGTCAGGCAGATCTTGGCGAGTGGCGACAGCTTGCTAGTGTTTCGTTGCATCTTCGTCCCGGGTCAGGGCCGCGATGTCCGCGGCCGTCATGGCGTTGAGTATGGCATCGGGCACCAGCCCGCGCACCGATTGTTGCTTTTTCAGCAGACGCCGGACGCGCGTCGATGAGATATCCAGTTGCGGCAGGGCCAGCGGCATCCACAATCCGGCCGCCTGTGCATGCAAAGCTTCCACATGCGGCGCACGGCAGCCTGCGAGCAGGGCCTCGGTTTCACGTGTCGGCTGCGGCTCGGCACGCGGCCGGGTCACCACCACCAGATGCGCGTAGTCGAGCAACTGCTGCCAGCGGTGCCAGGTATGCAGATGCGCGAACGCATCGGCGCCCATCAGCAACACCAGCGCCGCCTGCGGATACGCCGCGCGCAATTCCACCAGGGTATCGATGGTGTAGGACGGACCATCGCGCAGGATCTCGCGATCGTCGGCGACCAGCCCCTTCTCGCGCCGTACCGCACCCTTGATCCATTCGAGCCGCCGCTGTGGCGACACCTGGCAATGCTGGCGGTGCGCCGGATGGGCCGTGGGAATCAGCCGCACCTGCGACAGGCCCAGGCGTTCACGCGCCTCGATCGCCAGTCGCAGATGTCCGTTGTGAAACGGTGCGAAGGCCCCGCCGAAGATACCGATGGCTTTCATCGGGTAGCGACGGGATTCGGGATTCGGGATTTGGTGAAGCAACGACAAGAACACGGCCTCGCACGCTTACGAATCCCGAATCCCGAATCCCCAATCCCGATTCCCGGCATTCCCGCCTACCTCACGCTGCCGTCGCCGAGCACCACCCATTTCACGGTGGTCAGGCCTTCGAGCCCCACCGGACCACGTGCGTGGAATTTGTCGGTGCTGATGCCGATCTCGGCGCCGAGACCGTATTCATAGCCGTCGGCAAACCGCGTCGAGGCATTGACCATCACCGAGGCGGAATCGACCTCGCGCATGAAGCGGCGGATCCTGCTGTAGTTTTCGGAAACGATCGCATCGGTGTGATGCGAGCCGTAGGTCTCGATATGGTCGATCGCCTGATCCAGCCCATCGACGATGCGGATCGACAGGATCGGCGCCAGATACTCAGTGCGCCAGTCCTCTTCGGTTGCCGGCACCACGTCTTCGAGCAGCTTGCGGGTGCGGTCGCAGCCGCGCAGTTCCACGCCGGCCTCGACGTAGATCTCGGCCAGCTGGGGCAGCACTTTCGCGGCGATCACCTGATCGACCAGCAGGGTCTCCATCGTGTTGCAGGTGCCGTAGCGATGGGTCTTGGCATTCACCGCAACCGCGATCGCCTTTTCGAGATCGGCATCGGCATCGATGTAGACATGACAGATGCCGTCGAGATGCTTGATCACCGGCACCTTGGCCGCTTCCGACACCGCCGCGACCAGCCCCTTGCCGCCGCGCGGAATGATCACGTCGACAAACTGCGGCATCGCCACCAGTTCGGTGACGGCACGACGATCGGTGATATCGAGAATCTGGATCGCATCCTTCGGCAGACCGGCCGCCTGCAAGGCACGCTCGATGCAGCGCGCGATCGCAAGATTCGAACGCAGCGCCTCCGAACCGCCGCGCAGGATCGCGGCGTTGCCGGATTTCAGGCACAGCGCCGCGGCGTCGGCGGTCACATTGGGACGCGACTCGTAGATGATGCCGACCACGCCCATCGGGACGCGCATCTTGCCGACCTGAATCCCGGACGGCCGCTGCTTCATCTCGGTGATCTCGCCCGCCGGGTCCGGCAGCGAGGCCCCCTGGCGCACGCCGTCGGCCATCGCGGCCACGCGCGCGTCGTTCAGCTCCAGACGGTCCAGCAGCGCCTCGTCGAGCTTGTTGGCGCGACCCTCGCGCATGTCGAGCTGGTTGGCGTCGAGAATTTCCTTGCGCTGGGCCAGCAGTTGATCGGCCAGCGCGAACAGCGCGGCATTCTTGGTACCGGTATCGGCGCGTGCGATGGCGCGCGCCGCCGCACGGGCGCGTTCGCCGCGCTCACGCATGTAGGCAACGATCGGATCGGGTTTGGTACGGACAGCTTTGGAAGCAGTAGCGCTCATCGGGATATACGTCGCGCCGCCCCACTGGCGGCAAGAATCAATGTTATCAATTCTTCCCAGGCAGCCGCTTCGTGGCCGGTTTTCACCAGCTGATCGATCCGTGCCGCGCGCCGCATCCAGCCCAGCGCCTCGCCCGGCCGCACCCGCGGCAGTGCCTTCAGATAGCGCTTCAGGTGGGCACGTCGGTTACCCAGCTCGC
>JBEBWZ010000032.1:0-29985 GCA_040391865.1 Solimonas flava | reverse complement strand
CCGCCTCTAGAATGCGCTTCAACTACCGCAAGCGATCAATCCTTTACCTTGATATGGGCCTTGTTGGCGTCGTAGATGGCATCGCCAATCCCGGAAACCTTCTTGATGCCGTCCGGCGTCGCAAAGGGTCCGTTCTCGGTGCGGTACTGGATGATGGCTTCGGCCTTCGCCGGCCCCACGCCGTCCAGCTCCTTCACCAGCGTCTTGGCATCTGCCTTGTTGATGTTCACCGGCCCTGCCCACACAGCGCCGGCCATCAGCAAAGCCGCCAAGGTCACGAGATATTTCCTCATATCGCGTCTCCCACAAAAGCGCCGCTATATTGCGGCGTTCTGGAGACTATTCCCTCTTTCCGGATTTAGGTACCTGTCCGAATGGACAGTCACCTGCAATGACTCACTCTGCAAAGCCATCGCGTACAAGTGCTTTTGCCAATAAGAAATGGGGCCTTGCGGCCCCATTCTGGTGATGGCTTTCTCACTTCGAGAAGCGATACTCCGCACTCAAGCGCACATACATGGGGGCCTGCCAGCGCTCGGCGCTGCCGTAGGAAGCACTCTCGAGGCCAGCGCTGTAGTAGAGGGACCCGTCTTCTCCCGCTTCCTTGATCTGGGTCACCTTGGTCGAGTTGAAGACATTGAATACGTCCACCCCCAGTGCCAGCCCTTCGAACGCCTGTGGTGTGAAGCGCATGGAGAGATCCACCTGACTGGTCCAGGGTGTGCGGCCACGGGAGCCTCGCGGCGACGGCTGACCGCTGCAATAGAACGACGACGCCCCGTAGTAGCCCGAGTAATCGCCATCGATTTCAATACTTGAATCCGGGTAGTTGCCGAAACAGTTCTTGGGCCTACCCGAGCTGACCTGCAAGTTCAGGCCCAGACTCAACTCCGGAGTGACGAAGTAGGCACCGTAAGCCTTGATGTTATGCCGTCGATCATTCGGCAGGTAGCCATAACTGTGCTCGACCAGACCGGGATAATCGAAAGACTGCGTGATCCCCGCATCCGCCTGCCCGATATCACTGTTGACGTAACCCTCGGCGTTGCCATAACTCTGCGCCCAGGTGTACGAGGCATCGAATTTCCAGTGCTGGTCCGATGCCCTTGCCACAGTCAGCTCGACCGCGTTGTACTTGCGCTCGGCCTTGGGGAATCCCAGCCTGTCTGCCGTCAGCGTCAGCGGCTGCATGTTGTTCGGGTCGTAGTTATCACCACCGGGACCGGGGGCGGAGCCGTAGATCCCGTCATTATTGGCATCGTCGTAACCTGTATAGATGGTGATATCGGTTCCGGGATTGGCCATTACACAGGAGGCGTCCCAAACAATGCCGTCGATGCAGAGATCCTCGATCGATCGCTTGAGATCGCGATGGATGAAGCGGATGCCGCCATTCCACAATCGCGAGAAAGCCAGCTGGAACCCAATCGAGTACTCCTCCTGATACATCGGCTTGATGCCCTCCTGATCCACCAGTTGCCGGGAATCGTGAACCGTGCCGTCTGCGTTGTTGTAGTAGCCCCTGTCCACCTCGGTTCCCCGGGAGATCGGTGACCCGTCTGCTGCGATGCCACCATAGGTTTCATAGCGAATGTACTCGCTCAGCTCGGCACCACCCACCCGGATATTGGTGGCGGTAGCCACCGGGAGGTAATAGCGACCCCAGTTCGCATACAACTTGCTGCGGCCGCCACCGAGCACATCAAACGACAGGCCCAGTCGCGGTGCCCACTGGTCGTCGACATCGAAGAATTTTTTCCCGTTCGCATCAAAATTCTGGAATGTCTCGTTGCGCAGACCTGCGTAGATAGAAAAGCGATCCGTCACTTGCCAGGTATCTTCCAGATACAGCGCCGAGGTCTTGCTTTTGAAATTTCCGAAATTCTCAAGCTTGGTAGCTTCCAGTGCATAGCTGCCTCCGGGGGTATTACGGTTCGGATAATAGAGATAGAGCGTATGGCCTGGGCCGGTATAGAAATCGGCGTTTTCGACTTCCAGCTCTTCGTAATCCATGCCAGCGCGCAGCAAATGACCGCCGATTGCATATTGCAGGTCAATGCGATACGCATCTCTCTGATCATCATTCTTGTCGATCATCGACGTCGCTGCGCAGCCAAAACGGACACCGCTGACATCGTCCAGGCCGTAGATGCAGCTATTGTCGCCATTGGTCGTATCATCCTTGACCTTGGATTGACCATATAGCAGTGACAGCGTCAAATCATCGGTGATGCGCCCGGTATATTTGCCGATGAGCACATTTCCGCCGGTCTCGAACTTGAGCCCTCCCATGTAGCTGGTTTCCTGCTGCGCGAAGTTGTCGTAGTAATAGCGATCACGTTCAACCTCTTCCTTGTTGCGGAAATAGGTCATCTCCAGCCAGTGATCCTGGGTCAGATAGAAATCGGCTTTCAGCGCGTAGAACGGATTGCTCCCCTGCTCCTTGTTGAAGGTCTGAACGCTGCCACCGAACTGCGAGTCGGTTCTCTCGAAGCTGATCAGGCCATAGACATAAAGCCGTCCCGGAATCAGGGCGCCGGATGCATACACGTTCGCATTGGTGGTCTCGTGGCGATCCCTGCGCCGGTCATACCAGACGCTGCGCGTACCATTGTCGTCGTAGTAGGAGACAGCCGAGCTTTTGTAGGATAGAAATTTAGGCTCCCAAAACACACTGACACCGGACTCGAACGTGTCCGATCCCCGCTTGGACGTCATGTTGACCACACCGCCCAGACTGCGCCCGAACTCGGCGCCATAGCCGCCGGTCTTCACCTGCGTGTTGGCGATGAACTCGAAGGGCATTTCGCTAAAGCCCAGTCCCTCGCGGAAATCGGTGATGTTGAAACCGTTGAAGTAGTAAATGTTCTCGGCGACCGAGGCGCCACCGAAGGAGACCTGACTTCCAAACACCGCATCGCCCTTGGTCGTTCCCGGTGCCAGCAGCGCGACGCTTTGTATGGCTCGTGGAATCGGCAGTTCCGCAATCTCGACAGCACTGAGATCCAGCGAGGTCTCGGTCTTGGCAACGTCGATCGATGTCTTCCTCGCGATCACCTCGATCGTTTCGATTTCCGGCTGCGCCTCATTCAGATCGACGCGGGCCGTACCGCCGATCGAGACAACGACGGTCTCGGAACGGTCCGCCTTGCCTTCCTCCTTCACCGTGACCTCATAGCGTCCGGCGGGCAAGGAGCCCACCCGGAACCGGCCGTCGCGCGGCGTGCTGGTGATGGAGACACCTGAATCCAGGCCCTGGATCAGGACGGAGGAATTGGCAGGGGCTGAACCCGCAATCGTGCCTTCGACGTTACTTTGCGCAAATGCGGAGGGCAGGAAGCTCGCCACGGCCATCAAGCCGACGGCTGCGATCGCCGTCTGCACACCAGAACTGCATCGATTCGATTTTCTTTTGTTCACGCCTTTCTCCCTGAGCTGCATTCCATCGGCAAATATCTGCACTGAGTTGCCGGATATGACACCCGACACATCTGCAGATGTTCGATAGATGCCAAGTTTGATTGATGGGTCGCGTGCACCTCTCCGTTATGCATCCTGTCACTCCCGTAGACAATGAAAGAACGAAGCAAGTGGACTCTCTCCCCCGGAAGGCCACTCGGCAATGCCTTAACAGCACACGATTTCGAGCCTATTCCCGGGCTCGTCCCAGGGTCAAGAATCTGCCATGAATCTGGGTAGAATCCCTCAATGCCAGGATGAACGTTCCGGCACCAGCCGCTTCGTCAGTCCACAGCCGCACCTTTCTTGCAAAAATCCGCCGTCATTCACTCTAAATTTCGCCATGACGATTCAGATCGAAAACCGCGGGCCCGTGCTCTGGATCACGATCGATCGGCCCGACGCCCGCAACGCGGTTGACCGGCCAACCGCCGCCGCGCTGGCCAATGCGTTTCGCCACTTCGATCACGATCCCTCGCTGGCCGTGGCGATCCTGCGGGGTAGCGGTGAGCACTTCTGCGCCGGCGCCGATCTCAAGGCGGTTGCCAGTGGCGACCCCGCCCGCATGAATGCACTGGAGATCGACGGCGACGGGCCGATGGGGCCGACGCGGATGCGTCTGTCGAAGCCGGTGATCGCCGCAATCTCCGGCTATTGCGTTGCCGGCGGTCTCGAGCTGGCAAGCTGGTGTGATCTGCGCGTCGCCGATGAGACGGCCGTGTTCGGCGTGTTCTGTCGCCGCTTCGGGGTGCCGCTGATCGACGGCGGCACGATTCGCTTGCCACGACTGATCGGACAATCGCGGGCAATGGACATGATCCTCACCGGCCGGCCGGTCGCTGCCCGCGAAGCCTACGACTGGGGTCTGGCCAATCGTCTGGTCGCCAAGGGCACACTGATGGCCGAGGCAGAGAAGCTGGCCCTGGAACTGGCTCGGTTGCCGCAACGCTGTCTGCGCAACGACCGCCGGTCGTCCCTGGAGCAATGGAGTCTCGACGAAGGTGCCGCCCTGCGTCGCGAGTTCGAGCTGGGGCTGGACACCTTGCAGTCAGGTGAAACGCTGGCCGGCGCCAGCCGCTTCCGCGGCGGCCAGGGACGCCACGGCGAATTCGACTGAACCGGCGGGCGATGCCTGCCGCAACACGAGCGCAACCGGTACAATCGCGCCCACGCCGGCATAGCTCAGTTGGTAGAGCACCTGATTTGTAATCAGGGGGTCGCGGGTTCGATCCCTGCTGCCGGCACCAGTCACTGCTCCCTTCTCCGTCGTTGTTCGGCGTTTCCGACGCCCTCAGCCAGCCCTGGCGTCCATGAGCGAAATCGAACTGCATCGCAAGCTGCTTGGCGACAAGGCCCGCAATGACGCCTTTCACGCCGCACTGCAGCGGGTCATCAAGCCGGGGCAGAGCACGGTGCTGGACATTGGCGCGGGCACCGGCTTCCTCAGTTTTCTCGCACGGCAATTGGGCGCCAAACACTGCACCCTGCTCGAATATACCGAGGCATTGACGCTGGCCGAGTCGCTGGCGCGCAGCAACGGGCTCGGTGAGCTGAGTTTCGTGCGCGTGCACTCCAGCGAATTCCGCCGGGCCTTGAAAGTCGACGTGGTGGTGACCGAGACGCTGGGGAATTTTGCGCTGGAAGAAGGCTTTCTCGAAACCGCGGTCGATGCGCGGCGCTTCCTGAAGCCGGATGGCGTGATCATTCCCGGCCAGCTGCAGCAGTTCGTGGCGCCGGTGCTGTCACCGCGCCTGCAGGCCGAACTCGATATCTGGCCGTCGATCGGTTTCGGGCTGAAGCTCGATGCCGCGCGCAGCATTTCACTCAACAATATGTACGTGAAGACGGTGCGCCCCGACGATCTCGGGCCACCGTCCTCGATCCAGTGCTGGGACGATCTCGATCTGCGGCCGCGCGCCAAACCGCCCGCCAGCCGTCGCAGCCGTACCCTGACCTGGATCGCGCCGGCGCAAGGCCTGCGCGTCGAAGGGTTCGCACTGTGGTGGCAGGCCGAACTGATCGATGGCATCAGTCTCTCGACCTCGCCGTTCGCCCCGGCCACGCATTGGGAACAGATCTATCTGCCGCTGCTGGCCCCGGCCGTCCTGGAGACCGGCCACACTCTGGAACTGACCCTGAACTGCGATACCCGACCGGAAGTCGGCGTGCGCCTGTCATGGAAGACCCGGGTGCTGCACGGCAAGACCGTCCTGCAGGAGCAGGCCCAGGACAGCCTGCGCGGCCAGCTGTAGGCCACCCTCAGCAGTCACTCGCCGGCTGCGTGAGCCGCTCCAGCTTCCCCAGATAGACCAGCGCCTGCTCGCGACTGTCGCCGCACATCTCGCGCTGCGGCTGCAGGCTGCCGCAGACGGCGGGCCGACGCGGATCGTCGAACAAGGCGCAGCGCAGTTGGGGGGTCAGGTGCAGGCAGGGCACGCCCGCGGGCTTGCCGTCGGGCATGCCGGGCATCGGGGTCGAGATCGAGGGCGCGATGCAGCAGGCGCCGCAGCCTTCACGACAGTTCATGGGCTGTCCGGCTTGGCGCTACAGCCATGTTCCGCTTGAGAATGATCATTTAATCTTGCTTCCGTCCCCGGTACGGCGCCCATCATGAACAGCATCCTGCAAGACCTCGTAGACCTGCTCGACCTCGAAAAGCTCGAGGAAAACCTGTTCCGCGGACAGTCGCGCGATCTCGGCGGCAAAAGCGTGTTCGGCGGACAGGTCATCGGCCAGGCGCTGGTCGCGGCAGCCCGTACCGTGGACAGCCAGGCCCCGCATTCCTTGCACGCCTACTTCCTGCGCCCGGGCGACATGGTCAAGCCGATTGTCTACGACGTCGATCGCGTCCGCGATGGCCGCAGCTTCAGCACCCGTCGTGTACAGGCGATCCAGAGCGGCCAGCCGATCCTGTCGATGATGACCTCGTTCCAGAAACCGGAAAGCGGACTCGAGCATCAGTACCCGATGCCCGACGTACCGCCGCCGGAAGATCTGGACCTGGGCCTGGACCTTTACCGCAAGTGGGCCGACGAGGCCGTCAACGTGCCGGAGCGCGTGCGCGCGGCAACGCTGCGCGAGATGGCGATCGAATTCAAGCCCGTCACCCCGTGGAATCCACTGCGCCCCGAAAAGCGCCCGCCGCAGCAGGATATCTGGTTCCGCGCCGCGAGCAGCCTGCCCGACGATCCGATGCTGCATCGTTGTGTGCTGGCCTACGCCTCGGATTTCAACCTGCTGTCGACCGCGATGCTGCCGCATGGCCGTTCGTGGATGCACAACGACATGGTGGTCGCCAGCATTGATCATGCGTTGTGGTTCCATCGCGATCTGCGCGTCGACGACTGGCTGCTGTACCACATGGACTCGCCGACTTCGCAGGCAGCCCGCGGGGTCTCGCGCGGCCTGATCTACGACCGCCAGGGCCGTCTGGTTGCCAGCGTCGCACAGGAAAACCTGATGCGCGCGATCACCCCCACCCGCTGACGGAAGCCGGACATGCCCAAGCGCCTGCTGTTGCTGCTGGTCGTTCTCACGGTACTCGTCGGCGGCTACTGGGCGGCCGATCATCTGGCGCCGGACCCAATGGCACGGGCGCAGATCTCGCTGCAACGCAAACTCGCGGGCCTCGACGAGAAACGCGTGCAGATTCCGGGCTTAAAACTCGCCTATCTCGACGGCGGTACCGGCGAACCGCTGGTGCTGGTCCACGGCATCGGCGCCGACAAGGACAATTTCACGCCGGTCGCGGCGCTGATCAAAAAGCTGGGGCGGACCATCGCCGTGGATCTGCCCGGCTTCGGCGACAGCAGCCAGCCCGCTGACGGCGACTACGGTATCCCGGCACAGGTCGAACACCTGCGTGCGTTCCTCGACGCACTGCAACTGCCGCGCGTGCATCTGGGCGGCAGTTCGATGGGCGGGCAGATCGTCGCCAGCTTCGCCGCCAAGTATCCGGAGCGTGTCGGCAGCCTGTGGCTGCTCGCCCCGGCGGGCGTGCATACCGCGCCACCCGGCGGCGCCGCCACCGCCTCTCTCGAACACGGCGAATATCAATTGTTCGCGCGCACCCCGATGGAATTCGAGCGCGTACTCGACAGCGTGTTCTCGCAACGGCCGCCGCTGCCGTGGAGCGTGCGCCAGCAGCTGGCACGCCGCGCAGCGAGCCAACACGAACTGCATACCCGCATCTTCCGCGATCTGGTCGCGAACTCCGAAGCCTGGTCGCTGGAGCCGCAGTTGCGCGTGCTGCCGACACCGACCCTGATCGTCTGGGGAGACCAGGATCGTGCGCTGGATGTGACCGGCGCCCGCATCCTGCACAGCCTGCTGCCGGACTCGGAGCTGGTCGTGCTCCCTGGCGTCGGCCATCTGCCGATGCTGGAAAAGCCGTTCCGCAGCGCGCGCGACTACCGCGAGTTCCGGCAGCGGCTGGCAAACGCGCCGTAGCGCGAGCCGGATCGCCCCCGTACACGAATGACCACGCTGGCGCAGCGCCGCTCGCGGATCGTTACACTGCGCGCCCCATGATCTCCGCTGCCAACATCACCCTGCGTCGCGGCGCCCGTACGCTGCTCGAAAGCGTGTCGTTCACGCTCTATCCGGGCTGGCATGTCGGCGTCGTCGGCCGCAACGGTACCGGCAAGTCCAGCCTGTTCGGCCTGATCCTCGGCGAACTCAGCAGCGACAGCGGCGAGATGCAGGTATCGAAGCAGCTGAGCATCGCCACCGTGGCCCAGGAAACACCGGCGCTGGCCGATGTCGCGCTGGAGTTCGTGCTCGACGGCGACGTCGAACTGCGCCAGCTGGAACGCGACCTGCTCAAGGCCGAGTCACAGCACGATGTGGCACGCATCGCGCGGCTGCACGACCGCATGGCGGCGATCGGTGCCTACGCGGCGAAAGCCCGCGCCGGGCGCCTGCTGCACGGCCTCGGCTTTGGTGCCGAGGAGCAGCTCAAGGCGGTCGCCGACTTCTCCGGTGGCTGGCGCATGCGCCTGAATCTGGCGCGCGCGCTGATGTGCCGCTCCGATCTGCTGCTGCTCGACGAACCGACCAACCATCTCGATCTCGATGCCGTGATCTGGTTGCAGGATTTTCTGCAGGCCTATCCCGGCACGCTGCTGCTGATCTCGCACGATCGCGAGTTTCTCGACGCCGTCACCTCGCACACGGTCCATCTGGAGAACCAGAAGGCCACGCTGTACACCGGCAACTATTCCACGTTCGAGCGTACCCGCGCCGAGCGGCTGGCCCTGCAGGCCGCGAGCTATGCGCAGCAACAGCGCCAGATCGCGCACCTGTCGGCCTTCATCACCCGCTTCAAGGCGCAGGCCACCAAGGCGCGGCAGGCACAGTCGCGGGTCAAGCAGCTGGAGCGGATGGAACTGATCGCGCCGGCGCATCTGGATTCCGAATTCAGTTTCGAGTTCCGCGAGCCGGAACGGCTGGGCTCACCGCTGCTGCGCTTCGACGCGGTGCGCGCCGGCTATGGCGAGCGCACGATCCTGTCGGGCATCAACTTCTCCTTGCAGCCGGGCGATCGCATTGGTCTGCTCGGCCCCAACGGCGCCGGAAAATCGACGCTGGTACGCACGCTGGCGGGCGAGCTGGAACCGCTGGGCGGACGCGCGATGCGCGATCCGTATCTGAAGATCGGCTACTTCGCGCAACACCAGGTCGACCAACTCGACCTCAATGCCTCGCCGGTGCTGCACCTGAAGCGCCTCGACCCGCAGGCCAACGAACAGGCGCTGCGCGATTTTCTCGGCGGCTTCAATTTCCGCGGCGACCGCGCCTATGAAGCGGTCGGACCGTTCTCGGGCGGCGAAAAGGCGCGGCTGGCACTGGCGCTGGTGGTCTATCAGCGCCCCAGCCTGCTGCTGCTCGACGAACCGACCAACCATCTCGACCTCGACATGCGCCACGCGCTGGAAACCGCGCTGCATCTGTACAGCGGCGCGGTAGTGCTGGTCTCGCATGACCGCCATCTGGTCGGTTCCTGCTGCGACGAGTTGTGGCGGGTCGCCGAAGGCCGCTGCGAACCGTTCGACGGCGATCTCGACGATTACGCGCGCTGGCTGGTCCGCCGCGACAGCGACACGCCAACGGCCAGATCCGGCGGCGGTTCATCACCAAAGGAACAGCGCCGCAGCAGCGCCGACCAGCGGGCGCTGGAAAAACCGCTGCGCGATCAGGTCCGGAAACTCGACACGCGGATGGGCAAGCTGCAGGAAAAACTGACGGCACTCGACGCCGCGCTCGCCGATGAAGCGCTGTATGTCAGCGGCCGCCAGGCCGAGCTGACACGCAAGCTGCAGGAACAGGCCGAGATGAAGAAGGAACTGGCCGGCGTCGAGGAAGAATGGATGACCGCGGCCGAACAGCTGGAAGCGCTGCAGGCCCCCTGAGCGCCACGCCGCCGTTCTCCACGCTCGTTACGAACGACTGCCGATCGCGTCCGGCGCCTCGCTTGCCGGGCGCTCCCAGTCCGGCGGCGCCCACAGGTGCTTGATGCGCTGCCACAGCGGCCCCGGCTTCAGCACGTCGCGCCACATGTCGAGAAACTCGTGCATGTTCAGGGTCCACAGATTGTTCGACTTCACCTGCCTGGGAATGCCGTAGTCGACCGGCTCGTGTTCCTCGATGTAGGTACCGAACCAACGGTCGAAGATGATCAGCACGCCGCCGTAGTTCTTGTCGATGTACTGGTGATTGCGGCCGTGATGCACGCGGTGATTGCTCGGCGTGTCGAACAGGTATTCGTACCAGCGCGGCAGCTTGCCGATCGCTTCCGTATGCACGAAATACTGGTAAGCCAGATCGCAGGCATACAGCAGGAACACCACGCCCGGCGGCACGCCCAGCCACACCAGCGGCATGAAGAACAGCCACCAGCCGGTGATCGCGTACAGCGCGCTCTGGCGCAGCGCGGTGGTGAAGTTCATGTGCTCGCCGGAGTGGTGCACCACATGCGCGCTCCAGAACCAGCGGATGCGATGGCTGCCGCGATGGAACCAGTAGTAGCAGAACTCCACCGCCACGAAGATCGGGACGATGGTCCAGGCATTGATCGGCACATCGAACAGCCGGTGCTGATAGATCCAGGCGATGATCGCGGCGCTGATCAGGAAATGCACGACGCCTTCAGCCACCTGATAGACCGCCGCGAGCCCGATGTTGGTCCAGACATCCGGCCAGCGGAACAGACGCAGGCGGCCATGCGCCTTGAGATAGCGGTACTCGATCGCGAACGCCAGCAGAAAGATCGGCGCCATGCCGGTCAGCAGCACCTGCTTCCAGTCGACATGCGGCCCGCCCAGCAGGCCCTGCACCGTTTGCGCAAACTGTTCAAACATCCCGCCCCTCCACCGATTTTCTATCTCTGCGCATCTTCGGCACACTGCGCGCGGATATCTTGACGGTTCACGCCAATCGCAATGACCGGCCGCGCCAGCCCCAATACCGTCTCCAACGCCTATCTGCATGCGCTGCTGGATCATGCGCAGGCGTGCGGCCTGCCTCCGGAACGGCTCCTGGACGGCACCTCGCATAGTCTGGACGACCGCGACGGCCGCGTCACCGAGGCCGCAGCCAACGCGCTGTTCGAACGTGCCGCCTTGCTGCTGGACGATCCCGACCTCGGCCTGCACGTCGGCGAAGGCATCCGCCCCGGGCACTATGGTGCGCTGGGGTATGTAGCGATGAACTGCGGCACCCTGGCCGAAGCACTGGACAGCCTGCGCCGCTATCAGGCGCTGGTGATCGACCTCGGCGAGGTCGGCATCGCGATGCAGGCCGGGCATCTGGTGCTGCGCTGGCAGCCGGAAACCGAGCGGCCGTATCGGCAACTGGCGGAGTTCAATCTCGCCGGCCTGCTGAGCTTCACCCGCTGGCTGATCGGCAGCGCGGCGCAGCCGGCATGGATCGATCTGGCTTATCCGGCGCCTGCGTCGCTGCGCGAACACCAGCGGATCTTCGCCTGTCCGTTGCGGTTCGACACCGAGTCCTACCGGCTGGCGCTGCCGCAATCGGCACTGGGCACGGCCCTGATCCAGCCCGACCCGGCGATGCGCGAACTGATGCAGCGCCTGGCCGAGCAACAGCTCGCGGCCCTGCCCCGCGGCGACGATCTGCTGGCACAGGCGCGCGCCCTGATCGCCAAAGGTCTCAGGCAACCGCCGGTCGAGCTGGACCGCATTGCCACGCAACTGGCCCTGAGCCCGCGCAGCCTGCAGCGAAAATTGGCCGACGCCGGACTGAGCTTCACGCAGCTGATCGAGCAGGTGCGGCGCGAACTGGCCGAGCGCCATCTGCGCGACGCGACGATGAACCTCACCGATGTCGCCTTTCTGCTCGGCTATTCGGAGCAGTCCGCATTCCAGCGCGCGTTCAAGCGCTGGAGCGGGCAGACGCCGGCGCAGTACCGTGCGCAGGCATCCACACAGAAAGCCGGCTCGTCATCCTGAGATTCCATGAACGGTAGTGAGGCAAGGCGAGGAAAAACATCCATCAACCTGAGCGGAGCGAAGGAGCTTCTTTCCCGGAGCAACAGAAGTCTGCGAGCAGATGCTTCGCTGCACTCAGGATGACGGCTTTGCCAGCGACAGCATCCCCTCGCGATAGCTGCTGGGCGACATCCCCTCCCACTGCCGGAACGCACGCGTGAAGCTGGACAGGTCGGCAAACCCCAGCAGATACGCGATCTCGCTGACGCTGCTCTGCGGCTCTGCAAGATAGGAGCGCGCCAGCTCGCGCCGGGTATCGGCAAGCAGGCGCGAATAGCTGCTGTCTTCATCCGCCAGCTTGCGCTGCAGGCTGCGCGCCGACAGGTTCAGCGCCGCGGCGACCGCCGCCTGTCCCGGTTCGCCGGTCGGCAAGCGCTCGGCCAGCACCGCACGCACCCGCGCCACGACATTGCCGCGGTCATGGCGCGCGAGATAGCGCAGCACGATCTCGTCGTTATGGCGCGCCAGCTCCGGGTTCGCGCCTTCCAATCGCTGCTCGAACAATGCGCGGCTGAACTGCAGCTCGTTTCCGGCCGCATCGAATTGCAGCGGCGCACGAAACGCTTTTTCGAACGCCGCGAGATTGCGCGGCGTGCCGCGCGGCAGGTGCACCTGCAAGGGCGCGAGATCCCGGCGATACAGGCCACGGCACAGGCGCAGCAGCAGATAGGCGAAGGCATCCACCGCCTGTGGTGCAACCGCCGTCCGTGAGGGATCGATCTGCAGCAGCACCCGATACCGCTCCGGCTCGGCCTCCAGCGCCAGGCCTGCGGCATCGGTAACGATGCGGAAATAGCGCAGCAGCCGCTCGAAGGCTTCCTTCAAGGTGCTGCTGGCCGCCAGCGAATAGCCCAGCGCATGGAACGTGGTCTGGCTGACATGCCGGGCAACGCTCAGACCGAACGCATCATCGCCGGTGGCCGCAACCGCCAGTTGCCACAGCCGCGTGGTCGCGATCACCGGGTAGCGCGCATTGGGGTCGTCCAGCGCTGCGGGATCCAGGCCGGCTTCAGCGAACAGCGGCGCGCTGTCCACGCCCGCGGCATCGAGTGCCTTGCGGATCGCGCGGGCCCAGCTGGTCAGGGCGGTGGCGGGAGTGGTGGTGGTTGGCGGCATCGGTCAAATGCTTGGCGTCGTCGGGCGGGCGGCGCGGCAGCGTCCCCTCTACGCTGCGATGCAGTGTCATTCGAATAATCAGGAGCATGCGGTGAGCCCGACCCCTGTGGCAAGCGCGCTGAGCGACGCGCAGAAAACCGAGCGGATCAAGTCCGTGGTCCGCGACGCCGGTGTCGCCCTGCGGCAGCGGCATCCGTGGCTGCGGCATCAGGATGCGATCGGCATGGCGATCCTGGTCGGCTCGCTGGCCGGCATGATCGGCAGCGGCTGGCTGTATCTCGCCGGCCATATCGCCTGGTGGGTGTGTCTGCCGGTGGTCGCGATCTTCGCCTCGTTCACCCATGAGCTGGAGCACGACCTGATCCACTGGATGTACTTCCGCAAGCAGCCGTTCTGGCACCACCTGATGATGGCCCTGGTGTGGCTGGCGCGGCCGAGCACCATCAACCCGTGGATCCGGCGCACGCTGCATTTCCGCCATCACAAGTATTCCGGCTCCGACAAGGACACCGAGGAGCGCGGCATCACCAACGGTCGCCGTTGGGGTCTGTCGCGGCTGCTGATGCTGGGCGACGCCACGCTGGCACTGCTGCTGCGCGTGCCGCAGGCACACAGCACCCGGCACAAGCTGATGCTGCTGATCGGTGGCCCGACCGCCTATTTCCCGCTGGGCTGGATCTGCTGGGGCCTGTGGTATCTGTTCCTCGGCTACCACGGCGCCAATGCCTGGGCCGCGCTCAGCGGCAGCGAGATCGTCTGGTCGGCGGCAACGCTGGCGCGCATGGAATGGCTCAACCCGCTGGTGGTGGTCTGGATCGGCCCCAACATCCTGCGCAGCTTCTGCCTGCACTTCGTCAGCAGCAACATGCACTACTACGGTGATGTCGAGGCCGACAACGTGATCCAGCAGACCCAGGTGCTGACGCCGTGGTGGCTGCTGCCGTTCCAGCTGTTCTGCTTCAACTTCGGATCCACCCACGCGATCCATCACTTCGTGGTCAAGGAACCGTTCTACATCCGCCAGTGGACCGCCAAGGAAGCACATGCGGTGATGCGCGAAATGGGGGTGCGCTTCAACGACACCGCCTCGTTCCGGCGCGCCAATCGCTGGGAGATGCAGGATCGTGCATCCGCCAGCTCCCTGGGCACCGAACCCTGAGGGATCTCATTCCCCCGAGCACCGCCGCGCCGTCGTTCCGGTCTGTACGCAAGGCGGCGCATCTCCAACAAAGAAAGAAGACGGCCAAAAGGCCGTCTTCTTTTTTGCAGCAACCACTGGATCGAACGACTTCAGAACGTCTTTCTGACGCTGAGTCCGAACAGACGCGGGTCCAGCGTGAACACGTTGGTGGTCAGGCCGGTGTCGTCCGAATTGACGAAGGTGTCGGTGATCGGCGTCTTGTCGAATGCATTCTTCACATAAGCCTGAACGGTCAGCCCCAGTCTCGGCTGGTCCAAGGTCACCGCGAAGTTCACATTGTCCCAGGCGCGCAGCTCATCGAACTTGGTGTTGTAGACGCGGGCGTGGCTTTCGTCCTGCCAGTAGTAGTCACCCCGCGTGGTGAGGTTCCATTCGCGGATGAAGAAGGTGTACTGCGCACCGAAGTTGAAGGTCCAGCGCGGCGCATTGGGCAGGTTGTTGCCGCTCAGGTCCGCATTGAACCCACGACCACCGTTGGGCGCACCGCTGCCGCCTTGGTCGATGTTCATGCCCACGGTCGCCGGATCGTAGGGCAAGAGCGGGTTGTAGGTGAAGCCGTAGATGCCTTCCTTATGGAAACGACTGGTGGATGCGGGGTCATAGGTGCCTACGCGATCAGCGCCCGGGCACAAGGCAGCGAGGTCAACGATCCCGGGGGCCGTTGCCTGCAGCAGCTTCTCCACGAACACACGGGGGGCGATACAGTTGGACGGCACCTGAATCCACGGACGCAGCAGCACCCAATCCGGATTGCCTTGCGTGCGGTCCATGATGTCGATCGACTCTGAGCCATTGGCCAGCCGCGTACGCAGATACCCCAGGTTGGCATCGATACGGACCGCACGCGTCGGACGCCATGCGGTTTCCAGCTCGATGCCCCAGTTGATCGAATCGAAGTTCTCGTTGAACGCGATGCGGTCCATGATCTGCGAGACCTGGTAGTCCGAGTAGTCGTACAGGAACACGTTGGCATTGACCATGTAACGGCCGCCGCCAAAGCTGTTCTTGGTGCCAAGTTCGAACGCGTTGACGTATTCGGGCTTGAAGGTCTCCGGCAGGAACTGGTACTGCACGACGCGCGGGTTGAAGTCCACGCGTGGCGGATTGGTACCACCACCCTTGTAGCCACGGGCCATCGAGAAATACACGAGGGTATCGTCGGTAAAGCTCAAGTCCGGTTGCCAATCCAGCACCGCACGGCCGGTGAACTCGTTCCACTCCTGCCGAATTTCCGGCAGTGACGGATAGCCGCTGTTGACGCGCCCGCCCGTAATGTCACCAATGAATATCTCACCGCTTGGATTGGCCGTCCCACCGGCCAACAGCAACTGGCTGGGGATCTGATCCGACACCTTCTTGTCCGTGGTGTAACGCACGCCGACGGTCAGCTTCACATCGTCGGCCATTTTCCAATACAACTCACCAAACGCAGCCTGGCTCTTGATCTTCACGCCGTTCTGGCTGAGAAAGTAGTTATGGCCTTGATTGTCGATCTGGTTGAGCGGATTGCGATCCACGTACGGACACTCGCGATCCTCAAAACCCAGCACACAAGGTGGGTTCCTGAGTTGAGGATTGCGGTCGGGGACGGGCGGCGCACGGTTATACGTCCAATCGGCAATGATGGTGAACAGGTTATTGAAGACGTAGTAGTCATCCTTGGTCTCAAAGTCCATGTAGTTGAGACCCAGACTGAAGTTCAACGGCCCCTCAAACGCAGACTGCAAGCGGAATTCCTGTGAATACTGTTGATTGCGCGAGCGGCTGATGTCGACGGACAGCATGCGGTCCGAACAGCCCAGCTGCGGGTCACAGTAGATACCGCCCGGTGTTGCGCCCGGGAAGTTCTCGACATCGATCAGACGTCTCAGAATGTCGACGCGAGGCAGTGCGGTGTCGTTGAACGTGAGCGTGGAGACAAAGCGGTTGTAGTCCTGTGAGGAGTAGTAATGATCCTCGGCGTATGTAGACTGCGAGACGAACTGCAGCTGGTCCGTCATATCGAGCGTCAGGTTGAACTGCACCACGTCGTTCTTGGCCTCGAACACCGGGTCATACGAAGTCGCGATTTCACGCAGATTGCGCGACTGCGTCACCCCAGCGAAGGGATCGCCAGGATCCGCGGGCGTGCCTCCTTTGAACAGATTGACGATCTCTCCGCGGACGATCGGGGTTTGACCGTCCCACGAGTAACCAAAGGAATTACTGCCTGCGGTCGTGACGAAGGTGAGGCTGCGGCCATTGGGCGTGCCATACGCTGCATCGGCATAGAGCGACCCCGGCTTGCAGCCTTGGCTGAGCCTGGCCCGCACATAAAGATCCGGCACCGCAGTGGTGCCAACACGTGCCGGGCCGTCGTCCTTGGTGCAGAGCTGCTTGCCCGTGCGCGAGCGGTCGTCGTCTTCCTCAAAGTGCTGCCAGATGACGTTGGCGTTCAACCAGTCGGTGGGCTGCCACGCGGCCGATAGACGACCCGACCACAGGTCACGCCCGTTGACGTCTTTCTGCGTGTAGGTGTTGTAGTCGTAACCATCGCGCTTGGTCCAGGCCGCAGCAGCACGGACGCCGAAGTGATCTCCGATCGGCACGTTGATCATGCCGCTGGCGCGCTGCGTGTCGTAGTTGCCACCTTCGATCTTCAGCTCGCCACCAAGGGTGGAATCCGGTAGCGCGGGAATCAGGTTCACCACACCAGCCGTTGCGTTGCGGCCATACAAGGTGCCCTGAGGACCACGCAGCACTTCCACGCGCGCCATGTCCATGAACTCGGACTCGAACAGGCGATTGCGCACCAGCGCGGTATTGTTGAAGCTCACCGCCACCGCCGGATCGCTCGCTGCAGAGACCGCCTTGGTCCCGACCCCGCGGATCGAGAAGTTGTACATGCTGAAATTGGACTTGGAGAAATTCACGTTCGGAATCGCGCGCAGCAGTTCCGAACCGCCCTCGATCTTGAACTCGTCCAGCGCCTCGGCCGACAGGGCCGTCATCGCAATCGGCACGTCCAGCAGCCGCTCCTCGCGCTTCTGCGCGGTGACGATGATTTCCTCGATGCCCTGCGTGCGCACGGTGGCTACGGAGGTCGTGGTGGATTCTCCGGAAAGGTTCTGAGCGACATCGGCCAAGCTGGAATCAGACGGTGCACCTCCTGCCAAAGAGGCCGCATCAGCGGCGCTTGCGATTGCACTTGTCGCAGCGGCGCCGTCCAGCGATGCACCGGATTCCGGCGCCTTGGGCACAATGATGGCCATTGCCCCGGAAGGGTCGCGGGACAGGACCAGGCCGGTGCCTTGCAGCAGTTCATCGAGCACGGCTTCGAGTGTGTCGGCGCCGTCGCTGCCTTCGGTGCGCAGTCCACGCACCTGCTCGAGGCGGTAGATCAGCTGGACATTGGTCTGACGGATGTAGATCGCCAGCGCATCGGCGAGTTCTCCGGCCTCGATGCGAACATCCGGGGGGGGTGTCCCTGCGGTCTGCGCTGCGGCAAACGGCGCCGTCAGCAGCAGGATGCAGGCGCAAACAAGCTGGGTTGCGTAACGTGGCTGCCTCACCGTGGTCTCCCTGTTCTGTTTATGGCTCTGGGCGCGGTTGCCGCCCGTCCATACATGAAGACAGAGCTGCGACGGATTTAACGGACAAGGAACACATGAAGCCGAGCAGGGGGATTCGGGATTGGGGATTTTCGGGGCTCGATCAGGCCGATACCCGTACCCATCCCCGATGCTCGTCCAGATTCAGCTCGTGAACCTGCTGCAACAGGCGGATGAAGGCCCCCAGGTTCGAGGCTTCGAAATTGCCGCTGATGCGGATGCTGGCGATCTCGTCATCGACGACCAGCTTGCGCTGGTTGTAGCGATTGAATTCCGCGGCGACCTGGCCGAGCTGCACGTTGTCGAACATCAGGAAGCCGGTACGCCAGGCCAACTCGCTGTCGAGGCGCTCGTCCGGAAGCACGGTCACCAGTGCAGAGCGCTGGTCGACGACCACGGCATCGCCACGGGTGGCGATCACCGGTGGTGGCGGCTTGTTGTCCTTGCGCAGGGCCAGCGGGTCGATGCGCACGGTGCCGTGAGTGACGACGACGCGCAGACGCTCGGCATCGCGGCGCACCGCGAAGCGAGTGCCGAGGACCACGATGCGCTGGCCGTCGGCGTGGACGATGAACGGCCGCTTGGGATCAGGGCGAACATCGAAATAGGCCTCGCCACGCACCAGATGCACCTGGCGGGTATCACCTTCGAAAACGGTGCGGATGCGCGTGTCGGTATTGAGCTCGACGCGCGAGCCGTCCTCGAGCACGACCGTGCGATGGCTGCCCACGGCCGTGGTGTACTGCCCGGCTGGCTCGATCATCAGTTGCGCAGTGATCAGCGCGCCACCCCCCAGCAGCAGGGCCAGCGATGCGGCCCAGGCAAGCGCCTTCCACCGACCGCGCGCCGCCGGAGGGGGAGTGACCGCCTTGGGCGCTGCCGAGCGCACGGCGGTCAAGGTCGGGCTGGGGCGCGACGCTGCCGGCGTGCCCACTTCGGTGAGGGAGTGCTCGACACGCGCGAGGCCATGCTCCATGCGAAGGAACGCAACGGCGTGCAGCGGCGAGGCATCGAGCCAGCGCTGCAACTCGGCAGCCTCGGTGGCGTTCCAGTCGGCCTGTTGCTGTCGCAGGCACCAGTCGAGTGCGCAGGCTTCCTCCGCCGTGAGGCCGTCGTGGATCATTTTCCTGCCCCGGCTTTGGCCTTGGCTTTGGCCTTGCCGACTCGGTCCGCCAGCTTCGCCGGCCCGTCGAGCATCGCCGCCACCAGCTGCCGCATGGCGCGACGCATCTGTTCTTCGACCGTGCGCTCGCCGATGCCCAGGGCGGTGGCGACCTCCTTCTGGCTGAGTCCGTCGATGCGACGCATCCACAAGGTCTCGCGACAGCGCGCCGGCAGACGGTTGAGTGCATTCTGGATGCGGTGCAGATCCTCATTCCCCAGCGCTTCGCGCTCCGGGGTCAGCAGGTCCACGATGCCGCTGACATTGAGTTCGCCGAGGTCGGCAACCCGGTCGATGGGAATCACGCGTAAGCGTCGCATGTTACTGATGAGCATGTTGCGGGCAGCAGTGAAGATGAAGGCACGTGCATGTGTCGGTCGGCCGCCCTTGCGCGCGGAGTCATAGATATTGGCGTAAAGCTCCTGCCGGAAATCGGGCAGGTCTTCCTCGTCGCGCCAGTTGCGCCGCAGGAAACGCATCAACGCGGGTTCCAGCGGCAGCACTTCCTGCCGGAACCAGGTATCGAGATCCTCTTTCTCGCTCACTCGCTCATCCCGTTGGCCTACAGGTCGCAGGTTTCCGTCGCTCAATAGTCTAGAGACGGTCGGCAGTGCCCCTTCCCGTACACGGGAAGCTCTCGGGACCATTTTCTCCAGAGGTTCGCTCGCGTCTCTCGATACGCCTGCTGCGCAGGCTACTCGAGACCAACGGGGAATGGGGTCAAGGCAGCAAGCCCCCGTCTGCGTCGTGCCCTGCAAGGAGGCTGCGCACGATCAAGCCAGGCGATGAGGCCCGGCCTGCGCAAGGCCCTCAATACTTAGCGCTATGGGCGGTCACCGTGGCGTACGGAACGGGGTTGCCGCTCGACCGTGCCCGCAGCCGCGGCACGAAAGAAAATCCTAGGCCGCGCGCGCCGCCGCCAGGTCGTCGAAGAAGCGCTCGACCGCGGCGCGCTGCGCGGCGGCACACTCCACCGCGCGGACCTGCTGCCAGAACGGCTCGCTTCCGGGGTGATCCTGGCAGTACCACTGGATGTGCTTGCGCGCGACGCGCAGGCCCTTGCCCTCACCGTAGAACGCATACAGCGCGTCGAGGTGCTCCAGCAGCCAGTGGCGGATTTCAAACCGTGTCGGTGACGGCAGCTTTTCGCCGGTGGCCAGGTAGTGGGCGATCTCGCGGAAGATCCACGGCCGGCCCTGCGCGGCGCGGCCGATCATCACCGCGTCGGCGCCGGTGGCCTGCAGCACGGCCAACGCCTTTTCCGGGCCGTCGACATCGCCATTGGCGATCACCGGAATCCGCAACGCCTGCTTGATCGCGGCGATGGTCGCGTATTCGGCGGCGCCCTCGTAGTGCTCCTCGCGGGTGCGGCCATGCACCGCGAGGGCCTGGATGCCGCAGTCCTCGGCAATGCGCGCGATCTGCACGCCGTTGCGTGTGGCGCGTGTGTAGCCGGTGCGGATCTTCAGCGTGACTGGCACCGGCACCGCCGCCACCACCGCCGCGAGGATGCGCGCAACCAGCGCTTCGTCGCGCAGCAGCGCGGAGCCGGCATCGACCCGGCATACCTTTTTCGCCGGGCAACCCATGTTGATATCGATGATCTGCGCGCCGTGTTCGACGTTGAAGCGCGCCGCGGTCGCCATCTGCTCCGGGTCGTAGCCCGCGATCTGCACCGAGATCGGCCCCGGTTCACCGCTGTGATCGCGGCGCAGGCGCGATTTCTCGGTCTGCCACAGCGACGCATCGGAAGTGGTCATCTCCGAGACCGCGAGCCCGGCACCCAGCCGCCGGCACAGTTGCCGGAACGGCCGATCGGTGACGCCGGCCATCGGAGCCAGGATCACCGGAGCATCGAGCAGGTAGGGACCAATACGCATGATGGCCGCCATTGTCGCCGATCGGTCGGGCCGATGGCGGTGCCCGCCCAGGTCCAGCGCTGCCTGTTCAGATATTCCGACAGCCAGCGTCAGATTATTTCGCTGTCGTGAACCGGGCCGACCTCGTATGCTGGCGATGTTGTAACGCCGTCCGCTCCCCCCTCCCCCAACGGACGGCGCCCCCCAAGGCGGTGGGTTCTCATACCCACCGCCTTTCTTGTTGCCGGCTTCATTCCCGACCGGCTTCCAGATCCGGAACTACCGCCGCCTGCCCCCAGTCGCGCGCCGCCGGCAGCGTCTCCATCACCCGCCGGTCATGCGCCGGCACCACGATCAGCGCCGGCAGCGCCTGTCGCAGCCGATGCAGTTGCAGCAGCGCCGTACGGACCTGCGCCCAGTCGTCATCGACCAGCAACCGCGACATCCACGGGCGCTCCGCCGGCAGATCGACCCCTTCGTGCTGCCAGGCGAGATCACCGATCAGCGCGTAGTGCCGGCCATCCGGGGTATGGATGAACGCGATGGTGGAACCCGGCGTGTGGCCGCCGCCCGGCACCAGCACCACCGAACCGTCGCCGAAGAAGTCGTGGCTGCGTGGATAGCCCCAGTACGGACCGCTGTCATAGCGATAGACACGGTAGTTCAGCGGCCCCAGCTGCCGCGCCAGGGCCGTGGCGGCCCCCCCCTCGTCGATGAATGCGCGCTCCTGTTCGTTGACCCAGACCGGTAGCTCGCGCAGATCGGCGAGACCGCTGACGTGATCCCAGTGCGCGTGCGTAAGCACCACGCCCAGCGGCTTGTCCGGCGACAGCGCCAAGGCGGGCAGTTGATCGGCCACCGCTCCCGCTGCATCGACGCTGATCTTTGAAACCGCACGCATCAGCCACGGCACGGTCTGGTAATGCTGCTGGACATCCCGACCAAAGCCGGCATCGAACAGCAGCGTGCCCTGCGGATGATCGACCACCACCACATCCATGCCGAAGCTGCGGGGCTCGAAGCCGCCGCCGCGGTAGGCCATGATCGCCTGCGACTGCATCGCGCCGGTTTTCAGCACGCCGATGCGCATGCCGGCCGGCGGCTGGGGCACCGGCGCCAAGGACAGGGCCGGCGCCGCCGCGGGCTTCAATGATTGCGGCGTGAAACTCCAGATCAGCGCGGCCGTCGCCACCATCAGCCCCAATCCCAACCCTGTCCGCAATTTCATCGCGTTGCCCCCGTGAGTGCTTCAGTAGCCGTCGGCCGGCATCGTCAGGCAGGTATCGTCGAGCTGCATCAGCAGCGCTGCCTGGCTGTCGGCTTTCGGCAATTCGTAACGGAAGAAATAGCGGCAGGCGCGCAGCTTGCCGTCGTAGAACGCGCGATCCGCTGCCGTGGCGGTCGCCAGCCCCTGTTGCGCGGCCGCCGCCTGCTGCAGCCAGATCCAGGCGATGACGGTGTGACCGAGCATCTCCAGATACAGATGCGCGTTGGCCAGGAACAGATCGGTCTGCCCCTGCTGCGCGGCCTGTCCCAGGCGCAGCGTCACCTGCGCCGCCGTGTCCGCCGCACGCTGCAGCGCCTGCGCGTATTCCGCCAATCCAGGCGCGTCGCGGGTCGCGGCGACCGTCGCGGCGATCCGCGCCAGCAGCAGTTTCAACGCAGCGCCGTTGTGCATCAGCGCCTTGCGGCCCAGCAGATCCAGCGCCTGGATGCCGTTGGTACCTTCATGGATCGGATTCAGGCGGTTGTCGCGGTAGTAGCGCTCGACCGGATAGTCGCGGGTGTAGCCGTAACCGCCGAGCACCTGGATCGCCAGCTTGTTGGCCTCCAGGCAGAACTCGCTGGGCCAGGCCTTGGCCATCGGCGTCAGGATCTCCAGCAGCAGATGCAGCGGTTCGCGCACCTTCGGGTCTTCGGCGATCGCCTGCTCATCCACCAGCCGCGCGCAGTACAGGCACAACGCCAGGCCGCCTTCGACATAGGCTTTCTGCTGCAGCAGCATCCGCCGCACATCGGTGTGCTCGATGATCGCGACCGGCTTGCTGTCCGGGTCCTTGTTGCTCGCGAGACGGCCCTGCGGACGGTGGCGTGCGTAGTCGAGCGAGAACAGGTAACCCGCGTAGCCGAGCATCGCGGCACCCATGCCGACGCCGATGCGCGCCTCGTTCATCATGTGGAACATGCAGGCCAAGCCCTGGTTGGGCTGGCCGACCAGATAGCCGATGCATGCTTCCTTCTCACCGAAATTCAGCACCGTGTTGACGGTGCCGCGATAACCCATCTTGTGATTGAGCCCGGCCAGACGCACGCCATTGCGCGCGCCGCGACTGCCGTCGTCATTGACCAGGAACTTCGGCACGATGAACAGCGAAATGCCTTTAACCCCAGCCGGCGCGCCCTCGATGCGCGCCAGAACCAGATGCACGATGTTCTCCGACAGGTCGTGCTCGCCGCCGGAAATCCACATCTTGTTGCCGACGATGCGGTAACTGCCATCGGGCTGCGCCGCACAGGGATGTGCAAGTGTCGCGGGCGCAGGATGCGCGGGAGCGACCGGGATCGCACGGGTCTTGATGTCACCCAGCGACGAGCCGGCCTGCGGCTCCGACAGACACATGGTGCCGAAGTAACGCCCCGCCAGCATCGGCTGCATGTAGCGCGCCTGCTGCGCCTTGGTGCCATGTGCGCGCAGCAGGTTGGCCGCTGCCGCGGTCAGGAACGGATAACCGGCCGTGCCGGGATTGGCGGCGAGGAACAGCGCCGACACCGCCTGCGCAACGCTGTATGGCAGTTGCAGTCCGCCATGCTCGATTGCGAACGCCGCCGACAGAAAGCCGCCGTCGATATAGGCGTCCAAGGCTTCCTTGACCTCGGGAATCAGGTGTACGCGCTCGCCGTCGAAGTGCGGCTCGTTGGCATCGAGCTTGGCGGCGTGTGCTGCAAATTTGTCCTGTGCCAGCGCCTGCGCCGCGTCGATCACGCTGTCGAAGGTGGCGCGGTCATGCATCGCAAAGCGCGGCGCCTGCGTCAGCTGCGCGGTGTCGAGCCATTCGTACAGCATGAAATCCAGATCGCGACGGTTGATCAGCTGCGTCACCAGAAAACTCCAGCCTTGGTCGGGGCCGCCACGCTACGCCGGGCTTCACCGGTCACGCAAGCGGCGCGTACGCCGCCATAATGTGTACCCCCCTTTTTTATCGCATCTGTTTCGATCCACGATGAACTCTGAAGACCGGGTTACCGCCCCTGCCGCCCACCTACTGCTGCTTGAATCCCGCGTCTGGCAGGAACTGGGCTGGCTGGCCCTGCGCGGGCGTGCCCTGACCAACACCCTGCCGCGTGGCGATGGCCACCCGGTGCTGATCGTCCCCGGCTTTGGTGCCGGCGATCTGGCGACACTGCCGCTGCGGCGCATCCTGACCCGTCTCGGCTATCGTGTGCACGGCTGGGGCCTCGGCACCAACCTCGGCATGAAACCGCGCGTCAAGAAGGAACTGGCGCTGCGCCTGCACAAGCTGCATCAGCGCCACGGCGCGGTAACGCTGATCGGCTGGAGCCTGGGCGGCGTGTTCGTCCGCGAGATGGCGCGGCACCAGCCGGAATTTGTACGGCGCGTGATCACATTGGGCAGCCCGATCAATCTGCGCCCGGACGCCAACAACATGATGCCGGTGTTTCAGCTGATCAATCGCGGCCGCGCGGTCAAGGTCGACATGGACGGCTTCCGCCGTCGCATCACCCCACCGCCGGTGCCCTGCACCGCGATCTATACCCGCACCGACGGCATCGTCGCCTGGCCCTGCTGCCGCGAACCGGACGCGCCGAACACCGAGAATGTCGAGGTCAGCGGCAGCCATTTCGGCCTGCCGTTCAACATGCAGGTGATCCGCATCATCGCCGAGCGCCTGGCTCGTCCCGCAGAAACAGCCGCCACGGGCTGAACACCTGCTGCTGGTTTCATACCGACCGCAGGAACAGGTCTGGCGCTGACGCGACCCAAAACCGGAAGAGGCCGCAGGTGCTCGCGTGTCTGGCAAAGGAAATTGCCATTTCCTGATCACCGAATGACCCCATCCTGGTTCAAGATCGGCGATGATCGCGGCACTGCCGCGCACTCGTGCCTTCAGGCAAATCAGCCAGAAACCGCGACTCCGCCCGGCTTGCCACGAACCACTCACCACCAAGGCCAAGGGCATGGGGAAAACAGCGAACGGTGATTTCGACCCGGATGCATGGGATGAACTGCTGCAGCTTTTCGGTCGCGACGGTGTGGGCGAGATGATCGACAGCTTGCAGCGCGACCTGCCGCTGCAGCAACAGCAGCTGAGCTCTGCGCTGGATGCCGAGGACCGCACCGCACTCCGGCGCATTGCGCACAATCTGCGCGGCGTGGCCCTGCAGTTCGGTGCTGCGGCGCTCGCGCAACGCTGTGGCGAGATCGAACAGGCCCTCGCCGGCCAGACCCCCACCGCGCAGCTCGGCACCGACACCGCCAACCTGCTCGAAGGCTACGGGATGCTCGTGCGCAACCTGCGGGCGTCGCTGCATGGCGCCTGACGCACAGCAGCCGCGCATTGCCCGGCGCAGCCTCGCGCTATGCGTACTCGTGCTGTTCGCCAGTGTGCTGCTAGCCTGGCAGACCGCGCGCGTGATCGAACAGAATCAGCAGGCGCGTTTCGACTACGAGGTGCGCCGGATCAAGTCGGCGGTCGAAAAACGGATGCAGGCCTATGTGCAGGTCCTGCGCGGCGGGCGCGGCCTGTTCGAGGCCTCGGACTTCGTCAGCCGCGAGGACTGGCGCGTCTATGTCGAGAGCCAGCGGCTGGCCACGAACTACCCCGGTATCCGCTCGATGACCCATGCGGCCAAGGTGGAGCCGCAGGAGCTTGATGCCTTCATCGCCGCGGCACGCAGCGAACCGACGACCCGCTTCACCAATCCGAAAATCCTGACCGACTTCACCTTGCGCGCGCCGCCACCGCCGATCGTGCCGAGCCAGCCGGAGGTGCATGCCACGGTGTTCTACACGGAGCCGCTGACCGCCGACAGCGAGCGTTCACTGGGCATCGACATGATGCGCGACGTGGGACGCCGGTTGTCGCTGGAAGCCGCGGTGGCCACCGATGACGCCGTGCTCAGTCCGCGCCTGCGGATCCTGAGCCCCAGCGGTACACAGGTCGGCTTCATCGCCTACATGCCGGTCTACCGCGATGCGCGCCACGTGGGCTGGGTGAACGCGACCTTCCACGCGGAGGATTTCATGAGCGGCCTGCTTGGCGATGCCGATGATCCGCTCGTCTTCGAGATCTACGACGGCACGACGACGGATTCCGCGACACTGCTGTACTCCACCGCCGGCTTGACGCCCGGCGGCGAGCCGCAGCCGCTGCCCGCAGCGCGACCTGCGGATTACGATGCCGTGCAGACGCTGCAGATGCCCGGACGCGAGTGGACCGCGCGTCTGCGCAGCGCACCGGGGTTCGCAAGCCTGACCGAGCAGATCATGCCGTGGCTGGTCGTCTTCGTCGGTCTGATGGCGACGCTGCTGCTGTACGTCATCGCCCGCGCCGGCAGCCGCTGGCAGTCGCAGGCCCAGTTGCTTGCGGAGCAGGCCGAGGGCCTGCGCGAGGCACGCGCCGCCGCCGATTCGGCCAACCTGGCGAAGAGCAACTTCCTCGCCAACATGAGTCACGAGATCCGCACGCCGCTCAACGCGATTCTCGGCACCGCCGAACTGCTCGGCGACACCCCGCTCGATCGCGGACAGCGCGAGAGTCTGGACACGATCCAGCAGAGCGGCGATCACCTGCTCGGCGTGATCAACGACATCCTCGACTTCACCAAGGTCGAGGCCGGCATGCTGGAGCTGGAGGAGGAAATCTTCGACCTGCGCCGTGTCGTCGAGGAGGGGCTGGAACTGGTCGGCTATCGCGCCGCGCAGAAGCGCATCGACCTGGCCTGCGATTTTGCGCCGGGCACCCCTGAGATGGCGCGCGGCGACGCCGGCCGCGTGCGCCAGATTCTCGTCAACTATCTCGCCAACGCGATCAAGTTCACCGAAGCCGGCGACGTTGCGGTCGAAATCAGCGCACAGCCCCTCGCAAACTCGCAGCACCGCTTCCGCATCGCCGTGCGCGACACCGGTATCGGCATTCCTCCCGAGCGACTCGATCGGCTGTTCAAGTCGTTCAGCCAGGTCGATGCGTCGACCACGCGCCGCTATGGCGGCAGCGGCCTTGGCCTTGCGATCTGCAAGCGGCTCGCCGCACGCATGGGCGGCGAGGTCGCGGTCGACAGTCATCCCGGCCGTGGTTCGACGTTCTCGTTCAGCTTCGTCGCCCCCACCGATCCGACCTGGCAACCGCCACAGCGCCCGGATCAGGACGTGCTGCACGGCAAGCGCGTGCTGATCGTCGACGACAACGACACCAACCGCCGCATCCTGCGCATGACCGCCGGCGACTGGGGCATGCTCGCCGTCGATACGGCCTCGCCGCATGAGGCATTGGCGCTGATCGAGCGCGGCGAGCGCTTCGATCTTGCGGTGCTCGACTACTTCATGCCGGAGATGGACGGCGTGGCGCTGGCCGCGCAGATCCGCCGTCATCGCGATCACACCGCGCTGCGTCTGCTGCTGCTGAGCAGCGCACGGCAGAGCGCCACCGAACTTAGGGATTTCGACCTCGTGCGCGTCAAGCCGCTACGCCGCAGCGCCTTGCTCGACGCCTTTCTCGATCTGCTGGTGCCGGCACAGGTCGTGGATGCCGCAGCGGCATCGTCGCTACCCGCTGCCGCTGCGCCGACGCTGCGCGTCCTGCTGGTCGAGGACAATGCAATCAACCGCCAAGTCGGCACGCGCATGCTCGAATCGCTGGGCTACCGCGCCGATGTCTGCGAGAACGGTGCCGAGGCGGTCGAGGCCATGCGCCGCCAGCCCTACGATCTCGTGCTGATGGACATCCACATGCCGGTCATGGACGGGCTCGAAGCGACGCGCCGCATCCGCGCGCTGAGCGACATCGTGCAGCCGCAGATCTTCGCGATGACCGCCAGCGTGCTCGACGACGAACGCCAGGCCTGCGTCGACGCCGGCATGGATCGTCATCTCGCCAAGCCGTTCCGCCGCCACGAGCTGGAAAAGGCGCTGCGCGAGGCGGCGGGCCGGTAGACTGCGGCGCACACAGAGGAAATCGGCAGCATGGTCGCAGGCAAGCACACCATCATCATCGCGGATGACCATCCGCTGTTCGGCGTCGCATTGCGCCTGGGCGTGCAGCGCGTTGCGCCGGATGCCGAGGTGATCGAGGTCGATTCGTTTGCCGCGCTGCGCGAGGCCGCGCGCCGGCATCAGAACGCGAGCCTCGTGCTGCTCGACCTGATGATGCCGGACGTCGAGGGCCTGTCCGCGCTGCAGTTCCTGCGCGAGGAGTTTCCCGCGCTGCGGGTGGCCATCTGCTCGGGTGCGCCGGCACATACCTGGGTCCGTGCCGCCGAAGCGCTTGGCGCGGTGGCGTTCGTGCCGAAGTCGACGGCACCGGAACAAACCCAGAATGTCCTGCGCATCCTGCTCGAAGGCGGCAGCTGGTGGCCCGAGCCGCAGGCGGCCGATGCGGCAGCCGACAGCGTGGATTCGCGGATCGAGCGACTGTCGCGCCAGGAGCTGCGCATCCTGCTGCGTATCAAGGACGGCAAGCTCAACAAACAGATCGCCGACGAGCTCGGCATCACCGAATCCACCGTCAAGACTCACATCACGATGCTGCTGCGCAAGCTCGACCTGCAGAGTCGCACCCAGGCTGCGGTGCTGGCACAGCGGGTGATGGCAGGGCGCTGAGACGTGCTTCCCCTCTCCCTCTGGGAGCGGGGTCAGGGGAGAGGGCGCGCGCAGCGCGAAGCGGTCGGGGGATTCTTCCGCGGCATGCGCCGCGGCCCTCTCCCTCGATCCCTCTCCCGCATGCGGGAGAGGGAAGAAGGAAGACAGCATCGATGAGGTGCCCTAGCCGACGAACTCCACCGTCGCATTGAATGCATAGCCCAGACCACGCGCCGCGGCCAGCGGCAGGCGCACCCGACACAGGGATTCGACCTTCTTGCGCAGACGCGAGACGGTGACGTCGAGGTTGCGGCGGTAGGCCTCGAAATGCGGGCGGTTGAGCGCCGTGAGCAGATCCTCGCGGCTCGCCACTTCGCCCTGGCGCTCGAACAGGCAGCGGATCAGCTGCGCTTCCGCCAGCGAGAGCTGGGCAAGGCGTCCATTGGGCGCAAGCAGGGTCCAGCGCGCGGTGTCGAAGGTCCAGCAGGTGGCGGCGACGAAATCCGTACCTGGCAGCGCAAGCCGTTCATGCAGTTTGCACAATGCGGACTCGAGCGCCTGGCGATCGACCGGCATGACGATGCCCTGGGCTTCGATGCCGACCGCGGCCAGCACGCTGCGCAGCACCTCGCGCAGTTGCTCGTCGGCGTCGGTCACCAGCTCACCAGTATTCATCTCCGTCTCCGGAACCTGCGGCCGCGCGCTCACCAGCTCACTCCGAAGCCGACGCCGACCGAGTTCTCGCTGCCGCTGAAGCTGCCGCCGAAGGTCAGCATCGAGTGGTCGTTGACCCGCTGCTGCAGGCCGATCGCCATGGCCTCGCTGCCGCCCATGTTGCCGATGCCCAGTGCAAGGCGCGTATCGCCCTTGAGCGCAGACGCCGCCGCACTGGCCTGGACCTGCGCCGCGCCGATCGCACCGATGCGGTCCATGCGCCCGCGCAGCGCGCGCAGATCCTGGGTGACGCTGGCATCGAGATCGTCGATCGCGATGCGCAACTCGGTGAAGCGCCCGTCGGTATAGCTCCGCGCCGCTGCGAGCGTCTGCTGATCGCCGGTCAGCATCTGGTTGAGGTTGACCGCGTCGGTGGCATTGCTGCCGGCGGCGACGTTGGTAATCCGTCGCTCGTTGCCGGCGCTGCCGACGGACACGGTGTTGGCTTCGCCCGCCACCGAGCCGTTGCCGATTGCCACACTGTCGTCGGCCGTGGCCTGCGCGTTCTTGCCGACGGCGACCGCGAAGTTGCCGGATGCCACCGCGCTGTCGCCCAGCGCC
>JBEBWZ010000031.1:0-30147 GCA_040391865.1 Solimonas flava | reverse complement strand
TTATCTAGGTTAGAGTCCTAGTCTCCCAACCAACCGAAACCATGACTTAGCCCCGAAATATCGGGGCTTTTTCATGTCTGGCGTTGACAAAAGCTGGTAGCGTTGACAATTCTGGGGCGCGCCGCGGCCTTACGGGGCGGAATTTGGCGGCAAATGTTTTCGCATGCGAAAACTTTTCGAGGGGAAACTAGGGGCTCGTATCCATGGACATCATCGAAGCCACCGTGAACTACGAAGTTGCGTGCGAAACCATCACGCATCTGATCGCCATCCATGTCGAAGATCTAGAGGCTGAAATGCGTAAGCCGGATCCGGACACCGTCTTGATCGACCGGCTCAATGCTGAATGCCTGCAGCTCGCCCACGAACGCCGAGCGTTGTCGCCAAGCGACCAAGTCGCCGTCAACGCGGCGAAGATCAAATTTGCGGCGAGGGTGCGCGCGCTGCTGGTGAATCGGTACCCGGAAACTAGCGCAGCCAGTCGTTAACGATTAAGTCGCGGACAAGCCGGGCACCAGTAATAGGCATGTGGGCTTTCCGAGCCAATACGCAGAAACCCCGCCTTGGCGGGGTTGGTACTGCTGCAATGCAAGCCAGTCTCCTTCGGCTGTCGCCTATCTCGCCTCTGGGGCAAGCCATCTGCAAGCAGATGGGGCCGGGTCTCCTTACTGGCTCGAGTACCCTGTAGGCGCTGAGCGGCCTGTAGTGCGCAATGGTACATACGTCACGGCGGTCGATCTAGGGTAGAGCAAGGGGCGTCACCAACGTCTCGCCGACGCCAACCAGGTAACGCTCAGTCGTGGTGATACTGGCGTGCCCTGCCAGTATTTGAGCGGCGTCGCTGCCTTCCAGCCGCTTTTTGCTGTTGAGCGCGGTTCGGCGAAGGTCATGCCAAGTCAGCCCTTCCACGCTGCAGCTCACGAAATATCGGTGCCACTTGGTTTGGAAGGAATTCACGGTGAAGGGCTGGGTCCGCCGGCGTCCCCTGGACGCAAAAAACAGGTGCTTGGATCCTGCTGATCTGGCTCGCTGAACGCAGCGCTCCACGAGGCCGCGGAGCTCGTCGGTCCACTGGAAGCACAGCTGGACTTCGGTGCTGGTATCCGTCTTTTGGGGGCGAACGGTGAGCCCCTGCGGATTGGTTTTCGGATCAGCTTGCGAAACCGTGAGGCTTAGCATGTCGGAGACCCGAATCGCAGTCATAAGCGACAGGCCCACCATGTCCGCCTCGACGCAGTTCTTTTGGGTCCCGTCAGATCCGTAGAGCAGCGCGCGTAGCTCATCAGCAGACGCGATCCGCTTCCGTTTTCTTTCCGGGTTCCTGCGTATACCGGCCGTCGGGTTCGGCAGGTTCGTCCAGCCGCGTCGGCGAGCCAGATCCCACGCCGTCGAAAAGAATGCAATTTCGCGATTGGCAGCGACCTTGGCCGAGCGACGCTCCAAATAGATCGCAATCATCTGCGGGGTAACGGAGTCAAAGCTGTGCCCTGCAAATGCCGGTCCGAGTGTACGGGCGGCGCGTTCGAATTCAACGAAGGATCGCGGCTTTAGGTCGGGCTTCATTAAAATTAACGCGGTATCGAGCATCTGACGGACGGTTTGGACGTCGTCAGGTTGACACTCAATCTCGCGGTACTTGAGCAAGGCAAGAATGTAGTCAGCCCCCAAGGGGATGCACAGCCGTTTTTTCTCGGGTCCACGCGGTGGACCGAGGTAGTAGTAGGACCGGCGTCCTGCCGGCTGGATCATCCGTGGGGGTAGATGTCGATTCTTCGACTTGGCTTTCCCCACTACCGGATAGCCTCGAGCACCAAACCCCGTCGAGTGTTGCGCTGAGTGCTGCTGCTCACCATGCGGAATTCAAACTCGCTTCGTGCAACTTTGGGCTTTCCGGATGCAGTCACTTCAAATCGCCAGCCTCGGGCTTCCAGCCATTTCCTTTGTGCTCCAGGAAGACGGCGATCGGTCAGCTCTTCCATTTCCTGATCACTTAAAAAGATGCTCATCGTCGAGCCCCTCGAGCCGCATACACGGACTGAGCACGCACTGGCATCAATCCCGGTACCAGTGCCGAGAGGTCGTCAAGGAAATTCTTACGCATGCCACCGTAAGTGGTGGACCAGCCGCTGCGCGTCAGGCCCACCACATAGATTGGCTGCATGAGCAGGATGAATGACCACTTGATCAACGCTGTGACGATGATCGAGGGCGTGGGGCGAGGTGGAAGGTAGCGTCCGCGAAGGTGCCATGCGGAGAGCATCGAGTAAGGCGCTCTCATGTCCACTTCTTTTCCGGTGTCGTCGTACATCGATTGCATACGGACGGCTTCACGTGTGCGGTATGCCTTGAAATATTCAGATCCCAGAGCGAGCCAGCGCTTATAGCGCATTCCATTCGGTCCGCCGTACAAACCGCTGGCGACGAACGATTTGGGCAGTTTGATCGGCAGGTACGGGACCTTGATTCGGTCGAGTCGGAAGCAACGGACATAGATCTCGGTGATCGATCTGCGGATCTGAGCGTCGAGAGCTTCGTAGTCCTGGACCAGCAGTGCTACGTCCCAGCCGTATTTGCGCGCATGCGTCAGATAAGAAAAAAGCTCGCGACGACCTTTGTCGTTCCAGTCGCGGGAGTTGAGCCAGGTGCCCGCTTCATCGAGCAGGATCAACCCGAATTTATCTTCGTCGTAGTCGTCGGTTTCGGCAGCGCCGGCGACCTCGCCCCACGCATCAACGACGTCGCCCCTGCCGAGCATCTTCAAGTGATCAGCTGTCGGGATATACGGCAGCTTGGTTGCGGAAAGGCGGCTTGAGCGGGGACAAAGCTCATCAAGGTGCAATGTGATGTTGCTCGCCACTCGCTTTTTTGCGCGCAGATAGTCGTGTGCGAGTCGAACAGCAAGAAGTGATTTTCCGGACCCGAGATGTCCGGTAATGACGTAGATCATCTGGTCAGATCCCCGAGGCAATCGTGGCTTGGAGCCAGATATTTGTTGCCCATTTGTACAGCCAGACGGCCGTCCAAGAAGCTGCATATGCTGATACGCAGCTCGACCAGTTGTCAGGGACGACCCATGATGCAGCGATAGCGATGGAGTCAGGCATCGCGACGGCAAGGCCTGACACGGCCAATAGGACAGCCGCCTTGCAAGCTGCAAAGGCACTGATGATGCCGGTCACCGCTACTGCAGCAAAAGCCACCTTCTTCGTTACAAACTTCGAGATCCATGCAATCAAAGATCCGAAAAGGGAGATGAAAAAATTAGCGAGTAGGGGCATGGCTTTTACGCTGGCCGTGTCTGGTGCATGACCATCAGGCCGATCAAGACAGAGGTTACGGACGCCAAGAACCAACCGAGCATCGCCTTTAACGATTGCAACCACTCGCATTGGGCTTGATCGGGAAATGAGAACGTACGAACGCCAAAGATGCCGAGGTTTGCCGACCCGGAAACGGTTTGGCAGCTTGCGCCAGAGGATGGAATGCGCGCCGGCGCAAAAAGATCTGAGGCTAGCGATCCGACTGGATCAGACGCCGCTAAATCCGAAAAAGTCGATTCGATCTCGTCCCACGGGGCATCGTGCTCTAAGTAATCCACGTTGCCGGATGGCATGCCCGTTTCGTCAATTTTTACGGCGCATGGTTGTAGACCAGCGCCGCCGCAGTCGCCGCCGGACCCGCTATCGTCGCCATCACCTCCAGTGCCTGTCCGAGTTGTGGATCCGGCAACTGTCGATGGAGACCAGTAGTTATAGGTTCCTGCGCCGCTGCCAATCGTGTTGGTGACCGTCGTATCCGGTGATGCGAGATCGCCTTCGGTTCCGGTGTCCGGAGCGGGTGGGGTGTTGGTCTCGGCGCGTGCGATCTGAGCGCCGGTCGCGGATGTCGCGACGGGTGAGGATTCCGTTACGCAATTGGACCCAAGACAGAGCTGACCTTGCGCGTTGCGCGTCAACAGTTCGCCATCGATGAAGACGCCAGCCACGCCGTTCTGAACGCAGAGATTTTTCCCGTTTGCGGTCCAGCACCACTGGTGCGCTACCGCTTCGGCTGGGGGCGTTGTAGCGATCTCGCAATGTTTTGCGGTCACCTCCAAAAACATCGGGCTCTGTGATGCGCCGATGACCAGACCAAATCCGTTTAAGCGGACCTGGCAGTGGTTAAGGCAATACAGCTCTCCGGCACCCGGAGACGATACAGTCGCCGCAGCAGGTAGTTGGTCTCCAATCTGCCGCTGGCAAGCTGCGCCTGCGTCGCAGACCTTTGCGCCGTACAGTCCAGGACTTGCCACGCCTGGCTGGCCTGATGTGTTGGTACAAGGCTTCGTGATCGATACCGCATTGGAGTGGTCAACGACCTGTAGTGCACCGACGGTGTAACCGCTTTGGGAGCACGCGGTTCCTGTCGGCCATCGCGATTCAACGAAGCTTATGGCCTCGTCCAGTGCGAGGCGCTGACCCGTAGGGCAACCGGTTACGCCGCCCGAACCGGTCGAATAGCAAGACGAGACTTGCAGCGCGCGCCCCTCGTTTTCCGGGCAGGCGAGCCATGGATCGGCGGCAAGCAAGTAGGTCGGGGCGAGCATGATGCTCGCCCCGAGTGCAGCGCTACAAAATGAAGACATGCGCGCCATGTCGGTCACCTGTTAGAGCTTCGCGGTAATGCGTTTAAAGAACTTAATCAGCAGGAATGCGCCGACAAAAGTGGCAATCACTGGCCACGCGAGGCCGAGCAGAGAAGTGAAGTCGGTCTGGATGCCAGTAAATGCAGTTTCGACCTCTTCCGGAAGGGCGGCGTGAGCAGCGCCGATGGACGACGCGACGACGGTTGCAGCGACAGCGATACGATTTTTCATTTTTTAACCTTTAAAGTTTTTCGGAGATTTGAACGAAGGCGCGGTGAATAAATCCTCCGGAAAACCCCACCGCGTAACACGCAAATAGATAGCCTGCGATCTGCATCAAATCGACATCGGTCAGTGTCACTGCGTTACCTCGCGCGACCGTGCGAGTAGCCAAAGCAGGCCGCAAAAAAACAGGCGACGACAACGATGACTGCGATCAGATCGTCGGGTGTCATGGTTTGTGCGCACCGGGCTTCATCGTTTTTGGCGATATCGGTAACGCACCACGGACATCCACAACTGCAGCGATGCGGCGATGCTCGCCGACAACCAACTTGATCGGCACTTCGTAGAGGCCCCGGGGGAAAAACATCGGGTCTTGCGGTACGCCGTTTATGTCAGGCGGACAATAGATATCGACATAACCGACAATCGGGATATCCTGCCCAGCCAGATAAAACGTGGCCTCTTGCTCGGCCATCTTCCAGGGCTTGCCCGCTTTCTTGAGGCCACTTCTTACATTGCCGGTGGCCTCATTAACCGCCATAAGTACGACAAACATCGGGGCTGCTCCTTAGGCTCGCGCCTCGAGTGGGCGCAGGACGAGTTGGGACTTGATCGAGAGCGCGCCGAACTTGCCCGCGTAAAATGACGAGGGGTCGAGCGTGTAAAAACCAGGCGTAGGTGGCTGTTGCCCCTTTGCGACGCCGAACTTGATGGCGATCGGGTACTTTTCCACTTCGTGGATGTAAGCCGACACCTCGGGAATCTGGAATATTTCGCCGGTCGATCGCTTGACGATTTGACGGACTTCGGCGCTTATTACTTCGATTTTGATCATCGTTTTTGCCTCTGGGTTGGGGGCACTAGGCCCAGGAAATCGCGTGCGACGTCTTGATCGAGACGCAACAAAACGAAAAAATCTGTGACCGCTTCGGGGCCGTCGTCTTCGGCGAGGTCGAGGAGTGCGGCGCGAGCCTCGTATGACAGCGATAACAGCAAGCCCCAGTCGACGGGATCGATCAGCGCGAGTCGGTAGCTGGACTCGTCGACCTGCCTCGCTAACTCGTCGTCCGATTTGTCGGCGATGCCCATGGACGCCTTGAGCCCACGGGAGGTAACGAGCTGTCTCTGGCCAAGGGTCGCCGATGCAAACTCGCCGAATGCACGCGCTGCGGCGCGATCACCATCACCGGCGTCAGCCAGCAGTTGCCAGGGGTTGCGGTTCCCGGCGCGTGCTTTTTTTGTGCCCGCGGACACCAGCTCACGCGCGGCAGACCAGATCTGATCGTGGCCGATCTTGCTGAGGTAGGAGCTCGCATCCCACGCCCACCGCACATCGACACCGCGTGCGTTGGGGCGCGGAAGCCGAGATGCTACGCAGGCGCGCGCCCACCGATCCTGCAGATCTGACATGAGTCGGTGTAATGGCAGCGAGCCTTCGTCGACGGCGCAAAACCACAACTCGTGGTAATGCGGATGCCAGCCCGATGCGCCGTACGTAATCTCCGTCGCCCGCACGAATCCGACGCGATGCGACAGCTCGACCGTGGCTTTAACCAGGCGGTCCTGCCTGAAGCGCTTGACCGCCGCTGCAAGTCCACCGTCGCCCTGGCGGCGCTTGCCGAGGAGCTCGCCGAGGCGATCATCCAGCGAGTGCGGCACCGTATACGTCACCAGCAGCGCCGAGCCACCCGCGGCGGCATGCACGGCGTGCATGGCGGCGATCTCGACGCGGCGCAGCTCACAGATCCGGGCCGAGCACACCGGGCAGACCCAGACACTGCCGCATACGCAGCAGCCGACGTAGCTGGCACGCTGGATCGCCGCCGAATAACGGATCTCGACGGCCTGGGCATCAAGGTAAGACAGGCAATTTAGCGTCCGCCAGGGCCTGCCCTTTGGGTGGCGTGTCGCCCTCAGGAGGTCCTGAGCTACGCGCTGCAGCGCGAAGCGACGTGCGCGGCTGGCGCGTACAGCCGAGGATGCATCCAACCGGGTGTAGTCACAAATCGTATATATACCAAGGGGGGATACGGCATCCGTCAACATCAGGATCCCTCCGCCCGAAAAACAAAGCTGTTGTGCGGGCCGCGGGAGGGAGCGGCACTGTCCGATCGGACAGTCGGCGCGAGCGGTGCCTGGGGGGACCGCAGCCCGACGCAAAGGCGTTTCCGGGCTCCGCCCTCGCGGCCTGCGAGCAGGCCCAAAAGCAAAGCGTCGAGCCGTGCAGTTAAGTGCAGGGTCTCGGCGCGGACGCCCTGCGCGCCCGAGTTGTTCCGCCCGGCGGGGGAGGCCGGACGACGGATACCGAGTGCTCCGTGGGGGGTCATATTGCTGACCTCGCGCGTGAGTCGTAGCGCTGGACGAGCGCAAACGCCTCGTGGGACGCTACGGCGACGGCGGCACGCAAGTCAGCCACATCGATGCCGTGATCTGCATCGATATCGATGTGGCTATTTAACGCCTCGATTTTTCGCGCTAAGGCGCGCAAGCGCCGGAACGGCCGTCGGCAAGCCAAAAAAAGTGTCTGCTGCGAGCCCAATTTGAGTCCCCTCTGGTTGACGGGGGGACTTTGGCGGCGGGAGATCGACCGGTCGACGTGATATTTCACGTTTTTTGCGATTTATTTTTTGTTTTGGCGTTCCGCGTATTCCGTTGCGAGATATGGCGGACTGGAATAGCCAAAAAGTTTTCGCATGCGAAAGTTTCATGGCGCGGCAGCGTGCTCCGGCAGCGCTCATTTCCCCACGGACAAAGTGGGGAGTAATCTGGACACCGCGATGACGAGACCCACCCGCAAAACGCTGCGCGAATTGATCGATGCCACTCCATCGGAGCAAGCGGCCGCTGACATGGAGTGGGTAACGGCGCCGCCAGTCGGCCGAGAATGGCCAAATCCCGGATGGGACGAGGCATCAGATCCAGAGGAGCTGGGGAGTAGCTCGGAGCTCGGGCAACACGACCATAAGCCGTAAATGGTCGCCGTTCCTGACGAACGCTACACTGCCCTCAGTTGTTCGCATGCAAAAATGTGAGGGGCTACGATGTCACTACTTGACCGGCTTATCCGCTGCGCCGCCTCCCTGATGGCCGCGGGCCTCGGCGGGCTCTGCATTTATGGCGCGATCGATCAGAGCGCTCCGAGCTTCCTGGTCCCTGCGGTTATCTGCGCAGTCATCGCGATCGTGGTCCAGCTCCGATTCGAGCCCCTGCCGCCCGACTCGGAGCCCTCTTTCCAAGAGCTGTGGTGGCTGGAAGATCACAACCGAAGAACCTCAGCGCACCCATCGGTCAATCCGAGTACTGGCCTTTCGATGGTCAACGGCAGTTACGTCGACGTGTCGGGGACGCCCTACGGCGCCCAGCCATTCAAATAACTCTAGGGTCGGCATAAAGAGGAGGCTTTCGGCAGTTCCGCGCCTAACGCAGAGCACGTTTACATCGAAAAGCACACCTTAATAAATCAATGGCTTGCAGCACGCCATCAGAATGAGGTTGTAAACGCTCTTTCGCCGTAGAGATCGAAAAACAAGCGAGCAATCAGTTGCTTGGTTAAGGTCCACGAAATTGATTCTGACTCTGTTTATCTAGGTTCGAGTCCTAGTCTCCCAACCAACCGAAACAAGATTCAGCCCGCGCGATGCGGGCTTTTTCTTTTTCCGGGCAATGACTTGTGCAGCATGTTCCGGCGCGGTGTTCGAGCGCCGGCGCTGCGGGCTGTCAAGGCGCGGTATTGGAATCCGGGCCTGAAGATGGCTCAGATGCGGGCTGTGACCGGCCTGCTGCCACCTCGATCCAGCGACGGGCCATCAGCGGCCCTTGATCGCGGGCCCAGCTGAAGATCGGCACGCGTTCCGAGAGGCGTTGTCCGGCAAGGCAGAAGCCGCTGGTCTCCAGCAGGCCGCCGCTATCGGGATCGATCACGAAACCATCGAAAGGATTGCCGCCTGCGAACAGGCTGCGGCGTCCGTGGTGATCGGGCAGGTCATGGACGTGAATGCCCAGCAGGGCCTTGCCCAGCGCCCACGAGAGGCGGATATCGCGCAGGACACGTTCACTGGTTGCGGTGTCGCGGCCGATCAGCACGACGGTCAGGGTCGACTCCCGCAGGGTGCTTGGTTCGTCGTCCTGGGGATGGCTGCGGGCAGGTCTTGCCGTGTGGTTGCGCGTGGGCCGCGGCAGGCAGACGCTGCAGCGATAGCCGCCAATCCCTTGTTCCAGCAGCGGCAGCACACGGGCGTGATCGTGTTCCAGGTCGTAGCTGACGAACAGTCTGATCGCGCGATCCTGATGACTCACGGCGTTCTTCCTCACGGGTGGGGCCAGCGCTCTTTCCCCGGAACCCGGCAGCAGGCCTTGGCGGGCGCTTTGAGACTGGCACTACTCAATAAGACGTTTCCTGGCCGGTTTCCCGCAGCCCCGCCGGGAAATCAACGGCCAGGCTGAGGGATTCGGCTGCCGCTGCGTTTGAACAGACAGGAGGCGCCGGAGAGTCATGACGCGCGCCCCGGTGCGGAGTAGGGTGATGGCGGAAGACCCGCCCTGGCGGAGACGATATGCCCGAGACAGTGGTACCGGTCAGCGGGACAACGGCGCAGGAACAGCTCACCGGCGCGCAGGTTGCGGCGTTGTTCGCGCGCTTCCGGCCGGCGCTGGTCCGGTTCTTCGAGCGACGTTCGTTTTCCGCGGCGGATGCCGAAGATCTGACCCAGGAAGTGTTCGTCAAGATCACCCGGCTGGAGCAATCGACCAGCATCTGGCATCCGGAGGCTTTCCTGTTCCGGATTGCCGCCAATGTGCTGCGGGACCGGGTGCGGCGCGAGGCGGCGCGGCATCGCGACGATCATGTGGCGCTGGACGAGAGCACCACCGATGGTGGCGAGGAGCCATCCGAGGAAAGTGTCTATGAGGGCAGGGAGTCTGTCCGCCGCCTGCTGGCTGCACTGGCGCAACTGACGCCGAAATGCCGCTCGATCTTCCTGTTGCACAAATACGAAGGCCTGAGCTACTCCGAGGTGGCGCGGCGGTTTGATATCTCCGTCAGTGCCGTGGAAAAACACATGATTCATGCGATCAAACATCTCAAGCAACACTGGCGCGGCAACGAACGATGAAACCGCGACCGACAACTGAAGTAAACGCCGCCAGCGCCGCAATCGATGGACAAGCAGCGCAGTGGTTTGCCCGCATGCGCTCCGATCGTCGCAGCGCCCGGGATCAGGTGCTGTTCGAGCGCTGGCTGGCCGCGGCGCCGGAGCATGAGCGGGCATACCGTGAGCACGAGCAACTGTGGATCGAGCTTTCCGCACTGGGGCGGGACGGCGGCGTTCTTGAGCTGCGCCGCGCTGCGGTTACCGCGTCCGAACACGCCGTCAGCCGCTACCGACGAACATCGTGGCGGCGTGTGCTGCGTAGCGTCGCCGCAAGCGTCGCGATCGTTGGCTTTGGGGCCTTGCTCACGCTCAATCTTCTGCCATTGCAGCACGCCAGCTATCAGACGGAAGCCGGCGATCGCTACACCGTGCACCTGGCTGACGGCAGTGAAGTCACGCTCAACACCGATACCCTGCTGCAGGTGAAGTACTCATTGTTCTCGCGGCGTGTCGTGCTCGAGCGTGGCCAGGCGCATTTCAAGGTGGCACACGCGGTGGTGCGCCCGTTTGAGGTCGATGCCGGCAGCGGTGTGATTCGTGCGCTGGGGACCGCGTTCGATGTCTATCGGCATGGCGACAATGTGGAAGTGACGCTGGTACAGGGCCAGGTCGAGGTCGCATCACTGGCCCCGCCGACACCGCAGCCCAATCAACGCCAGCGTGAACCGGTACAACGGCACGCGGTTCTGGCACCGGGCCAGCAGGTATCCGTGTCGCGCAGAGGAGTTTCAGCGACAAAGCCCGCCAGCATCGATCGCGCCACCGCCTGGTTGAGTGGCCGCCTGGTCTTCGAGAACGAACGCCTGGGCGATGTGATCCGCGAGGCCAACCGCTACTCCCTGGTGAAGATGGTCGTGATCGACCCGGCGCTGGCGGATGTGCGCATCAGTGGCGTATTCCGCGTAGGGCGCGCGGAAACCTTTGTCGATGCCCTGCGCGCTTCATACCCCATCAAGGTGCTGGCGTCGGACAAGAGCCTGCTGTTGGTACCGACCCTGCCGCCGCCATGGCCGGTGCAGGCCAACGCCCTGCAGATCGATACCCCGTAGGCCAGTCTCGAGCGCGCAGCGCGGAGCCGACGGGGATGGTCGGGATTGGAGATTAGGGATTAGGAATGAGCGGAAGCCCCGCGTACGCGAGTCCCGATGCCGGATCCTGCCTTCAAAGCCGTCGGTTCCGCCTTCGGCTTGAACCGACCGCGTGCGGGTGCGCGAGCAGATCGATCCCCGTAGGTCGGTCTCAAGCCGCAGCGCGGAGCCGACACAGACACTGGGATCGGATAACAGCCCGCCTGGGGGCCGCTGGTTCACGAACAATGCGGTACATCATTCATCGCCCCCGGAACACGGCGTCATTCCAAAATTCCTCCCTGCCCACGTCAACCCTGAGGTGCTGAAACCAGCATGCGTTTAACAGACAGGTGCATCGCACAACGCGCACCGTCTCAGGAGGAGACTATTAATGAACAGAAAGATGTGGGGCCTCATCCCGTTCTCGTTTGCAAATACTTTCCGGGCCTTGTTGATACTCACAGTATTGCCGGTGAGTGCAGCCTGGGCGCAGGAATCCCGGCAGTTTGATATCCCGTCACAGGACGCCGCCGCCGCGATCAAGACGCTGGCGCTGGAAGCGGATTTTGAAATCCTGATTCCGCAGGATCTGGTGAATGGCAAACAGGCCAACGCCATCAGCGGCCGCTACACACCCGTTGAAGCCTTGCACCGCATGCTCGCCGGCACCGGCCTGAGCTACCGCAGCGTCGGCGTCAATGCCTATGTCGTCGAGGAGGGCGACGTGGGCGTGCTCCCTTTTGCCGGCAGCCAGGATGGCGCGATGATCCCGCCTGCACCGGAAGGGGAGATAACCGACAACGTGAGTGAAACCGTTGCCGCAGTGGCTGAACCCACTTCCGTTCTGGAGGAAGCCCCAACCACGGCTTCTGTCGAAACCGTCCGTCGTGGCGGCATCGAGGAAGTCATCGTCACTGCGCGTAGACGCGAGGAGTCCATACAGGACATTCCGATCTCGGTGACGGCGCTCTCGACCGAAGACATGAAAGCCTTCGGCATCCGCAATATCGCAGACATGGAAGGCATCGTTCCCGGCCTCATCATGAGTGGCGGCGGCAACGGCGTGAAGAAGGACAGCAACCCCTTCATCCGCGGCGTCGGTCAGCGTGAAACCAAGGTGACGCTCGATCCCGCCGTCGGCACCTATATCGACGGCATTTTCATCGCCCGTACCGCTGGCGCGATGTTCGATGTCGCGGGCGTGGAAAGTGTCCAGGTCCTTCGCGGTCCGCAAGGGACGCTGTTCGGGCGGAATACGACCGGTGGCGCCATCTCGATCACCACCAAGAAGCCGGATAACGAGTGGGGTGCGCAACTCAGCTCCAGCATCGGCAACTATGGTCGCAGCGATGTGGCTCTGGCGGTGAACGCGCCGATCATCAAGGACAAGCTACTGAGCCGACTGACCGTGGCCAGCGTCAACAGCGAAGGCTACTTCACCAACATCAACGACAACAGCAAGTGGGGTGATGACAATCGCATCACCGGAATCGGACAGCTGCGGTGGCATGCGACTGACACGCTGATGTTCGACGTGCTGGGTGAGCGCACTCGCATCCGTGAAACACCACGACCGCAACGCTGTGCGGTACTGCGCCAGTATGATGCCTCCGGAAATGTGAATAACAATCCGAACTACTTCGCGCCATCTCCGGTTAGAAACATCAATATTTATAGGGCAACTGTGGGTCTTCCAAGCTTCCAGGAGCTCTGCGAGCAGTCCGCAGCGTTGCCCCAGGATCGCTTCTCAAGCGACCTGGCGGTGGGCGATGAGTTGATGCCTAAAGCCCGCTACTGGGTAGACACCAGCACTGTTGGCGTTACGGGCAATCTTGACATTGGCGATGTTTGGATGCTTTCTGGGTTGAATGTAAAAAGCATCAGCGCGTGGCGAAAGGTTTCTCAGATCGCCGACGAAGATATCGATGCGGTCGGCGGCCCTTACTTGGTCCGGATACAACCTGATTTCACGGAAACTACGCAGTGGTCACAGGAGTTGCAATTGACCGGCCGTGCCTTTGACGACCGGCTCTTTTTCAGTACTGGGCTTTACTATTTTCAAGAAAAGACTCCAAAGGACGATCTGAATCTGGTGGCTGGCGTCGCAACGCGAGCTCCGACCCCACTTTCCGATGCTCTGGCTGATTATTATGGCGTACCGCGTGGCAGCATGAACTACGCCTCCTCTGCCTACGAGCCGGTTAGAGAGCGGCTCATGACCGATAACAATGCCAAAGCTTGGTATGGGCAGATCGACTTCGACCTTACTCCTGAAATGCAGATAACCACCGGCATCCGCTTTACCGAAGAGGAACGCTGGAGCAGTTATGGTAAGGCTATAGCTGATCCAAGCAGCATTATTCAGGGATACTTCAGTGGAGCTATTACTAACGGTCTTAGCGTTTTCTCGGGAACTGCCGGGCGGTTCAATCCCATCTTGGATTGGGCCTATGCCAAGCGCGACTACGTGCGACTTGTCTATCCTAACGGCAATGTGATTTACCAGACCAATCTTGTTCCAGGTGAGTTCGTTGCCGACAGTTTGAATACAAAGGATAGTGCTTGGACGCCAACAGTGAGTTTCAAGTATCGAGCGGGCGCCGAAGTTCTAGAGACACTTGGTCTCGATCAGGCAATGGCATATGCGACTTATAGCGTCGGCTTTCATTCGGGCGGTGTCACGGCTGGTGCAGTAGATAACGACATTGGTGTGCCCTGTTTTCTTCCTAATACCACGGGAGGAACTCTTTCCGAACCGTGCCCGCCAGAGCCGGGATATGGTGCGGCAGACCCTGTTGCTTTCAAGCCGGAGAAAGTGAAGAACTATGAAGTTGGTTTGAAGCTGACCGGCCTGGATCGTCGTGTACAAGCCAACCTGGCGGCCTTCTACATGGACTACACCAACATGCAGTTGACCAGCGTCGGCAACCGCGATGGCATTCCCATCCCGTTTATCGAGAATGCGGGCAAGTCGTCGATTCAAGGCATCGAGGCGGAGTTCGTTTTTGTGCCCACACCCGAATGGCGCGTGATTGCCAATACGAGCTGGACAAAAGCGGATATCAAGGAATGGCAATCAGCGCAATGGGCACTAGCTGCCGCCAGTGGCAATCCGTCCGGGCCGCCAACCTATATCGACCGCAGCGACGAACCGATGCCCCGCGTGCCGGAGTGGCAGGCCTTCCTGCTCACGGATTACAGCTTCCTGTTGAAGGGCGGCAGTACGCTGGTTCCGTCCATTGCCTTCCGTTACACCTCGGAAATCTGGCATGGCTTCGATCGCGGCAGCTTCGTCTACGGCCAGGACACCGTGACCTCGGAGAAGACCACGTTCATCGATGGCCGCGTGTCTTGGCTCTCCGCTGACGGCCGGATGGAGATCGCAGCCTGGGGGAAGAACCTGACCAATGAGGACGACTATCTGGTCGGCGCCATTGCGTTGGCGGACGTGACGGGGGCCAGTGGGCTGATCTATGCCAATCCGCGCACCTTTGGCCTCAACCTGACCTACAACTTCGGCGCGCGGTAGAAGGCGTCGGTAGGTATAACAAGGTGCCGATGGCTCTCATCGGCACCTTTTTTCGTGCCCGGCGCCGATTTTAGGTACCGAAGGCTGCGGAAATCGCACTGGAAAACGTCTTTAGTAAGGTAGGGCGCCCGCGCCCGCATGGGCCGATTCCAGGTTTCACCTCCACCAGATGGCTTGAGCCGTTATGCAAGAACGATTTTCATGGTTCAGTTTGTTGGGCCTCTCCGGCCTGATCTTTCTGCTGCTGAAGGCGCCGGTCGCGATCTCGTCCGACGATTTGTCCGGGATCTGGCTGGACCAGGATCGCAGCGGGTACATCGAGATCCGGGTGGAGGATGACAAGGCGCAGGGGCGGATCGCGGGCTCGGTCAGCGGGACGGTCGATGCCGATACCAAGAACCCCGACCCAGCGCTGAGGGGGCACTCGCTGTTGGGGATGCGCATTCTTCGCGACCTGCACTATGACGGCAGCCGCTATTGGACGGGGTCGATCTATAACCCGCGCGATGGCCGCACTTATTCCGCACGGGTGTCGGTGATCGACGCCAATACGTTGTCGGTGCACGGCTATATCGGCGTGCCGATGCTGGGGCAGACACAGAAATGGACCCGTGTCACCGATCCCGGGGCACCGGGCTTGAAACGGCCGTTGTCCGATTCGCCACCGGAGGCGGCAACTTTATCGCTGTAGCGACGCCGCGCCGTGTTCTGGATTTTTGTACCGGGAACGCCGTCGCGATGATCTCGTGCCAACAGGATTTCTGAATCCCCAATCGCCTGTTGGTTTTCTGCGGTGACGGCATGCACTGCCGTCACCGTATCTTTGGTTCAGCAGGTGTCATTCGCCGCATCGGCCGGGTTGCCTATCTGAGCGCGCGGGCGCGGGACGGAAGGCTAGTCGCGGTCTTCGACATGGGGCTATTCGTGATGCTGCGCATCTATTCCTCGCAGGAAGATCCCGCGCTGTTCGTGCTGATCGCCGAGCCGATGAATCCGGAATCGCTGCCGGATCACGTGCGCCTGATTTTGGGGCCGCTGGTGCCGTTCAAGCGCATCGTGCTGGATGCGGATTCCAGAATCGGTCTGGATGTCGGCGCCGCGACCGCCGAGCTGCGGGCAAAGGGCTTTTACATCTGCCGCGTCAGTATCCTGTTCGAGAAAGGCTATTGCGAGATGACCGGGTGAGGTGCGTCGAAGGAAGCCGCCTTGCGGGGGAAAAACTTCTGCGTCGTTTCATCGGTGGCCGGTCGTGCGGATGGTGGCCGCTGATGCTGCTGAGTCTGCTGCTGGCATCCTGCGGCGTGCAGGAGGAGACGGCGGTACAGGTCACCGAGCCAGGCGAGTACCGGACCGATGGAGTGCCGCAGCTGCGCCGCGAAGGGCGCTGGCTGGTGGATCATCACCATCGTGTGGTGCTGCTGCATGGGGTCAATCTGGTGTGGAAGCACGCACCCTATGTGCCGCCTCAAACGGCCGAGGGCTTCATCGAGGCCGACGCCGACTGGCTGGTGGCCCATGGTTTCAATTCCGCTCGCATCGGCACGCTATGGAGCGGGATTGCACCGGTGGGACCCGACGCGGTGGATGCCGATTATCTCGATGCCTGGGATCGTGTGGTGCAGATGCTTGCGGCACGCGGGATCTGGACGCTGTTCGATTTCCATCAGGACATGCTGGGGCCGCGTTACCAGGGGGAAGGAGTGCCGGACTGGGCGGTGGAGCAGCTGGCGGGTCGCTACACGCGGTGGTTCGGTGCGCCGACGCGGGGCTTTCCGTTCAACTATTTCACGCCGCAGCTGTCGCAGGCGTTCGATCGCCTGTGGGACGATCGCGGCGTGGTGCGTGAGGGTTTTCGCAATGCATGGATGGCGGTTGCGCGGCACTGGCACGACCAGCCTTATTCGATGGGCTACGATTTGTTCAACGAGCCTTGGGCCGGCCTCGATTATTCACTGTGCCTGGTGCCGATGCTGGGATGTCCGCATCACGATGCGAAATCGCTGCAGCCATTCTTCGAATACGCCCGCGCCGGTATTCGCGAGCTTGACCCCGACAATCTGATCTGGTTTCAGTCACAGCCGCTGACCAGTGTCGGTGCGCCCTCCGGGTTTGTGAGCGTACCCGGAGAGCATCAGCTTGGGTATGCGTTCCACTACTACTGCCCGCTGACCACGCTCGCGAGTGCAACGCAGGGCGGCAAGCCGCGCGGCATCTCATGGGTGCGCGGCTGCGATGCGTTCGGGCCGCGAGTCTTTGCTGAGGCCTTGCAGCAGGCGCAGCGCATGAATGCGGTCGCGTTGTTGACGGAGTTTGGCGCCACGGACGACCTGGAGGTATTGCGGCAGGTGATGGCGCTGGCCGATCAGCAACTGCTGGGGTGGCAATACTGGCACTACAAGAACTGGCGCGATCCGACCACGGAATCACAGGGCAGCGGCGCACAGGGTCTGTTTTCGGATGACGCCGATCTCGCATCGGTGAAACCGGCGAAGCTTCGCGTGCTGCAGCGTGCCTACCCGCAGGCGACTGCCGGGATACCGTTGCAGTTGTCATTCGATATCGACAGTGGCCGCTTTGAGTATCGCTATCGCCCACATGCAGCAACCGCAGCCACGGAGATCTATCTGCCACTGGCGCTGCACTATCCGGACGGATATCAGGCCGAAATCAGCGGCGCGCGGGTGCTCTCAGCGGCAAACACCTCTCCCTTGTTGCTGGAGGCTTTGCCGGACGCGACGGAAGTGGCCGTGATCGTGGCGCGCCTGCCGGCGGATCATCGACCACCGCGCCCGAGACCCAGGGTTCACGGCGAACACGGCGCGAGTCCGTCGGGATTGCTGCGGCAGTAAAGCGTATTTTCCGACTCGATTTCCGAGCCGACAGCCGTAAAACGGCCGATTTGGAGGCGTGCTTTCCTAAAAAAACAGAAATTTGGCGATTTCGGCAATAAAGGGCTGCGGATTTCTTTTCCGGAAACGTCTTATGAGTAGGAAGCAAGAACTTCACGGGGGTGAAGGGTGGTGAGGTGGTGGGATGCGGGCCCGCCGGGGGGCGGGCCCGCGATGTTTACCGCAGCAAGGCGGCGTGGCGATCTGCGACCTTGCATGCGCGCCTGACTTTCGATGGATACCCCCGGGACTGTCCTGGTGCTCTGCATCCATGACAGTGCGGCATTGGTTGTTTCTGTATCGACAGGAATACGGTTTTCACCAACAGGAAATTGATCTCCAACCGCCTGTTGGTCCTTGCGGTGGCGGAATTCTCCGCCCGCCACCGTTCTTTCTTCTGGACGGCGGGGGCGTTGAATGTCCATGCCGAAATCAAGCATCCTGGGAACGTTGTTGTGCAGTGCCCTGCTGTTGGGATGCACCGAGCCGATGGATCCCGCGCCGATTACCTCTGTCGGTAGCGCTCCTGCATTCATCGGTGAACTTGCGCGGGCGCACCCGCTTTCCGGCAGTCTCCCGCAGCATCCTTACCTGGCGGCCAATGGCCGCAATTCGATGCATAACGATGGCCATGCATCGGATAGCTATACCGTTGCCGGGCCCTTGGGACACAAGCCGCAAGTCCGCAGTCGTGATGGCAGCCGTCTCCCCGGCGGTAGTTGTCCGGTGCATACCTTCGATCGCGATGGGCGCCTGATCGTGCTCTGCGCCAACCTCGCGTATTTCGAGTTGCAGCTGCTGGAGCCGCGCACGCTGAAGCTGCTGGCACGTTACCGCCTGCCGACACGGCCTTCGACCTTCGAGGCATTGCTGACGCTGAACCCGGACAAGATCATGTCCGACAGCTCCGGTGCCTATTTTTATCTGGACGATCAGGATCGCGTGGTGATCGCCGATGCGCAGCAGCGGATCCAGCGGATTGCGCATGCCGAAGTGCAGCCGGGGCACTGGCAGTTCAAGGCCGTCGATCAATGGGATCTGAGTGGCGAGGTGCCGCATGACTGTCTGGGGCCACGGCGCTGGTTCGGGCAGGGGGAGTGCGATCCGATTACCGCGGTGATGCCGGACTACAACGGTCTGATCTGGTGGGTCACCCGCCGCGGTCGCGTCGGGACGCTGGATCCGGACAGCGGTGCCGTGCAGAAAATGCAGCTGATCGGCGAGGAGATCCAGAACGGCTTCTCAGTGGCGAAGGATGGCGTCTACATCGTGTCCGATCACGCCATGTATCGCTTCGAAGCCGATGCCCGGGGTATGCCCCTGGTCGGTTGGCGTGAGCCCTATGATCGTGGCAGTGGCCGCAAGAGCGGCAGCATCAATCAGGGCAGCGGCACCACGCCGACCTTGCTGGGTGAACGCTATGTCAGCATCACCGACAACGCCGACGAGCGGATCAACCTGCTGGTCTATCGACGCGATCCGCGATGGGGTGGCGCGCGGCTGATCTGCAAGATGCCGCTGTTTGAGCGCAATGCATCGGCGACCGACAATTCCGCGATCGGCTGGGGGAACTCGATCCTGATCGAGAACAATCACGGCTACAGCAATGCTTTCGTGCAGAAGGAATGGCATGCCATCAGCGGTGGCATCACCCGCATCGATATTCTGGAAGACGAGAGCGGCTGTGAGCAGGTCTGGCATTCGGAGGAACGCGCGCCTTCGGTTGTGCAGAAGCTGTCGGTTGCCAATGGGCTCGCTTACTACTACAGCTACGACACGCTGAAGAATGGTGAGAACGCCTGGTACCTGATGGCGCTGGATTATCACAGCGGGCGCACGATGTTCAAGGTTCTGGCCGGCGTGGGCACGGCCTACGACAACAACTGGTCGCCGCTGTCGATCGCGCCGGATGGCACCGTCTACGTCGGGGTCTACAAGGGATTGGTCGCGATCTGGGACGCGCCCTAGGGCCGGTGTTTTTCAGCCAGAAAAACGCTGCGCATTGACGTAAGACGCACGCAAAACCAAAACCCGAAGCACGTTTGCCGAGGTGAAAAACAGCGCGTAGGCTGCACGCCGCAGCCGCAGTTTTGTGGTGGTGGAGGAAGACGATGATCAAGAAATCGTCGCCGTTGCCGAGCGCAGTTTCGCTGTCCGAGTTTGGTGACGATCAGGCGAGTCAATGGGAGAACGTGGTGCTGCGCTATCGTGCGCCGCTCCGGGGCTTCTTCGCGCGCAGGGTTCGTGAACAGGCGGAGGTCGAGGATCTGGTGCAGGAGGTTTTCCTGCGACTGGTGGGTCGGATCGACGGCGGGCCGATCGAGAAAGTCGAGCAATACCTGTTCCAGACGGCGGCCAATGTCCTGCGCGATCGTGGCCGGCGCAATGTCGTCCGCGAAACCGAATCGCACGAGTCGTTTGACGAGAATACGCATGAAACCCGTGCGGAGATCACGCCGGAGCGCGTCCTACTGGGCAAGGAGTCGATCGCACTGGTGACTGCAGCCTTGAAGAGGCTGCCGGATCGCACACGCGATATTTTCGTCTTGCGCGCGCTGGAGCAAAGAAAGTATGCGGATATCGCGCACCTGCTGCGGATATCCACCCGGGCTGTCGAGCAGCATATGGCTAGAGCCTTGGCCCATCTGAGCAAGGCATTGGAAGACTAGAGTTCTTGTGATGAAGACGCCGTACCCGAGTAACGACGAGACGACGCCGTCGCGGATGAGTGCGATAGAGGAAGCGGCTGCCGGCTGGAGTGAACGCCTGCGCGACATGGATGTGGATGCCGAGACCCAGCATGCGTTTGATGCCTGGTATGCGGCTGATCGTACGCATGCACTTGCATATGAGCGCATGGAAGCTGCACGGCGCCGGATCGCAGCGGTTGCCGATACACCGGAGCTGCTGGCGTTGCGCAATGAAACCCTCGCCAGGGTCGCGGGGCCGCGCAAGCGCTGGAGCCGCTATTTCGTGGCGCTGGCGGCGTCTATGGTCGCGGGCATTGCTGCGCTGACGATGCTGGGGAATGAGTCTGTTGGCCAGCTTCCCACGAGTATCTATGAAGGGGTGCGCGCCGTGGTGGGCGGGGAGTCCGTCTATCAGACGGCCATTGGTGAACGCCTGGTTGCAACGCTGGCGGATGGTTCGGTGATTACGCTCAACACCGACAGCCGCGCACGCGTGTCGTATCGCGATGACGTGAGAAACGTGAAGCTGGAGAAGGGTCAGGGCTTGTTTGAAGTGGCTAAGGATGCGAGCCGACCGTTCATTGTCACCGCCGGAGATCGCCGCGTGACCGCGTTGGGCACGGCGTTCGATATCCGCCTGACCAATCAGATGTTCGAGGTGACGCTGATCGAAGGGCGCGTGTCGGTCGATACCCAGCCACTCAAAAGTCTGGGTGACCAGGCAATTTCCGCCGATACCTCGCAACGTACCGAGCTGGTGCCTGGGCAGCAGCTGATCGCCGCCGCTGCCAAAAAGCCGATCGTGCGCGCGATGGACGTCAAGCGCGTGGTCAGCTGGCGCAACGGCCAGGTCATTTTCGAGAACGATGCGCTCGGGCGCGTGATCGAGGAGATGAACCGCTATACCCGCAGCCAGATCGTGCTCGAGGATAAGCAGCTGTCGGTGTTGCGAGTCAGTGGTGCCTTTGATACGGGACAGACCAGCGTTTTTGTCGATGCGCTGACGCAGTATTTCCCGATTGTGGTCAAGGAAAGGAATGCTGAACGCGTGGTGCTCGCGTGGCGTGAATAAGATTCGCGCAGGGATGCAGGGCCCATTCCCTCTCTAGTGTTACGGCACAATGATTTCGCAACATTCCCTTTCCCCGCGCGCGGGGAGAGGGCCAGGGTGAGAGCGCGCCCCTCATCCGCCCCTGCGGGGATGGTTGGCTTAAGCCATTCTGGATGAAGCACGCGCCGCCGTTGCGGCATGGCCGGATTCTGCGGGACAAGCCGGCGTAAACGCATCATGGCGAGCACAGATCAACGCCACCTGGGGCCAGAGATTCTGCGCATCCTAAGCAACAGCCTCTACTCGGCGCTTCGGATTCCTGAAATCCTTGCGTCGTACGCAGTGGGACGAAGCCGCAACCACAAGCGGCTCGTGAATAGAGGAGACATTCCCACATGCAAGTTTCTCTTGTGACGCTGTTGCGGACAGCTGCCCTGTCGATTGCTGTTCTCTCCGCTACGTCTGGACTGAGCGTTGCGCTTGCGCAAGCCGGCCCGGCGCCGGAGGCAATCGACTTCGACATCCCTTCGCAAAGTCTGGCAGCCGCGCTTTCCGAGTACGCAAGGCAAAGCGGTCAGCAGCTGCTGTTCTCACCGGAACTCGTTGCCGGCAAGGACGCGCCTGCGATACAGGGAGTGCAGTCGCCTGCAGCTGCGCTGGACGCCTTGCTGCAGGGGGCTGGCCTGTATTCTGGCAGGACAGAAGCGGGAGCCATTCTGATCAGCGACAACCCCGTTGTGGAGAAACCCGCGCCGAGCGTCAATACGATGCCGGACGGCGCATCCCTATCAGACCCTACGGTAGCAGAGGAAGCGGCAGCACTGACCGCCGAGGATGAGGGCCCCACGACGGCCTCGGTCGAAGTCAGAAGGCGCAGCGGTGTAGAAGAAATCATCGTCACTGCGCAGAAGCGCGCGGAGCGCATTCAGGACATCCCGATCGCGATCAGCGCCTTCACGCAGGAAGATCTGACACGCAGCCAGATCGCCGGTGGTCCGGATCTGATCACCCAGATCCCGAACTTCACCTTCACCAAGACCAACTTCTCCGGTTACTCGATCCAGATTCGCGGCATCGGCACGCAAGCGATTTCTGCTACGACCGATCCAGCCGTTGCGGTCGCGTTCAACAACACGCCGTTCATCCGCAATCGCTTCTTCGAGCAGGAGTTCTACGACCTGGATCGCGTCGAGATTCTGCGCGGCCCGCAGGGTACGCTCTACGGGCGTAACGCCACGGCGGGTGTAGTCAATCTTATTTCCGCCAAGCCGGAGTTCTTTCCGGAAGCGCGGGCTTCAGTCGATATCGGCAACTACAACAGCCATCGTCTGGAACAGATGGTCAACATCCCCTTGGTCGAAGATGCCGTCGCACTGCGCTTCGCAGGTGCATGGACCAAGCGTGATGGCTATGCCACCAACGACATTACTGAAAATCCGATCGATGGCCGCGATCTATGGTCGACGCGCACATCCTTGCGCATCAAGCCTAACGATATTTTCGAGGCGAACTTGGTCTGGGAGCACTTCGAAGAGAACGACGACCGCCTGCGTTCCGGCAAGCAGCTCTGCGACAAGGATGTCGTAACGGAAGTGGCAGGTCATCAGGTCGGATATCTCCAGCCATTGACCAACGCAGGGCAGTCTGGCGTGCTTTTCTCGGGTGTACAGGCCACATTCAGCCAGGGCTGCAAGCGAGGCTCTTTGTATGCTGCAGAGTCGTTCCAGACCCCGAACGGCCTGATGCTGCCGTATTACTTGCCGTTGGGGGCGATCGGCCTGCCTGCGGCATTGCAGGATCCCTATCTGAGCACCGTGCAGTCACGCGATCTGCGCGCGATCGAATCCACCATCGACCCGCAGTACAAGGCCAAGAGCGATATCGGCGAGCTGCAGATCAACGTCTCCGTAACAGACGATCTCACGGTGACGTCTGAGACCGCTTACAGCGACGATACGGTCTACTCGATGCAAGATTTCAATCGCTTCAACACCGCGCCTGGTGCGTGGCTGCAGCCAGGATCGACTGTGGGGGCACCTACGCTGGCCTCAGGGGTGCTTCAAGAAGGACCGAACGGGGGCATTTTCTGCGATCCACAATTGGGCTGCTCGGATCGTTTGGTGGCCGTTGATATTTCTACGGCAACGTCCCGGCAATTCAGCCAGGAACTGCGACTGGTCTCCGACTTTGATGGGCCGTTCAACTTCAGTCTCGGCGCCAACTATCTGCGCTACTCGACGGAGGACAAGTACTACGTCTTTTTCAACTCGATCAGCCTGATTGCGGCGAAAGGACGAGTAGGCAACAACAGGCCGCCTTATGTGGGCGGCGTGACGGACAACATGAACTGCATGCTCAACGGCTATGCCTCCGGTGACCCGGACGCCGTCTACGGGGTGACGCAATGCGTGTACATGGATCCGAATCCCATTGGTAACCTGAACGATCAGGGCCATAACTATTTTCTTAGCAAGAATCCGTACGAGTTAACTTCCTATGCTGCATTCGGTGAGGGCTATTACAACTTCACGCCGGCTCTGAAGCTAACGGCTGGTCTGCGCTGGTCGGTCGACCGGAAGGAAGCGCCGCGCGTTCCGACCTGGGTGCTTGCATCCAATTCGGTCGGGTATCCAGTTGCCGAAAATATCCAGCAGGAATGGCGTGAGCCGACCGGGCGTGTGGTCCTCGACTGGAAGCCGGACCTGGGCTTTACCGATGAAACGCTGTTGTACGCCTCGCTGGCGCGAGGTTACAAGGCTGGCGGCGCCAACCCCCCGGGATACGTCAAGACCTACTATGCGACTCGTACGGTAGCGGAAGGCGCTGTCCTTAACTCTGCGACGCGACCCACGACCTTTGAGCCTGAGTTTGTCAACGCGTTTGAGCTGGGTGCCAAGAACAGCCTGCTGGACGGCCGCCTGACCGCGAACTTTGCGGCCTTCTACTACGACTACGAGGGCTACCAGATTTCGGAGATCGTGGATCGCTCGGCGTATAACCGTAACTTTGACGCCAAGATCTGGGGCCTAGAGATCGAGACCGACTGGTATCCGGCGGAGTTTCTGCGTCTAGGGTTCAAAGGTGGCTATCAGAACACCCGGATCAACGACGGCGAAAAGGCGATCGATCTGGCGGATCGCACGGCAGGCGATCCCTACTGGACCTTGGTCCGTCCGTTCCCGACCTATGCATCAAGCTGCATTCTGCCTACCTTCTTGTTTGATGGGCTGGATAGAACCAGCACCGGTCCTGCTGTCCCTGGGGTGACCGGTGTGGGCGCAGTGGGCGGTGGCGGCTCCGGCGGTTGCGAGCTTGCCTATATCGACGGCAATGATCCTGTGACCAATCTGCCGTATGTGCCGAATCCGACGACTGCAGCGGGTGGGGGCACGCTTCAAAATCACCCCGGCTATATAGGATGGGATCCGAAGACAGCACCCAACAACGGTGAGGGTGTTGACAAGGATCTGGGCGGCAATGAACTGCCGAATGCGCCAAATTTTACGGCGACAATCTCGACCGATTTTACCGTGCCGCTGGCCAACGCCTGGACGATGACCCTGCACACCGACGTACATTGGCAATCCAAGTCCTGGTGGCGCGTGTTCAACGATCATGAGTTCGGTCGTCTGGACGATTACTACACCGCGAACTTCGCCGCGATCTTTGTCAACGAACCGGGTGGCTGGAACATCATGGCCTACGTCAAGAACGTGTTCGACGAGACCGCGATCTCCGGCGCGTTCCTGAACTCAGATGACACCGGGCTAACAACCAACGTGTTCCTGACCGAACCGCGCCTGTTTGGCTTGCGGGTCACCAAGTTGTGGACCGACAGCGCGCTGTTTGGCGGCCTCGCGGCGCGGCGCAACGGCCCTGGCGCAGTGACCTTGGAGGTAGGTGGTCAAGTGCAGCGCTCCAACGCGGATAACACGCGGTTCTCACCAACTTTCGAGGATGCGTTTGCCGCACCGCTCGACATCTTTGGTGGCGCGCAGGACGAAAGCCTAGGTTGGGGGCAAACCAAGGAGATTGCGCTCGGCTGGCGTCCGGGCCTTGGTCCCTGGTTGTTGTCGGTGGGATACCAGCACGCGACGCTTAGTGAGAAGACCGGCGACAGTGCAGTAAAGTTTACGGAGCCGTTCTGCCCGCTGATCGGCGGTCCGTCGGAAGCGCAATGTACCAACCCTAATGCAGCACCAGCGTTCCGGGTGTTGCAGAACTTCTCGATTGCAAATCAGGCCGACGCCTTCGTTTCCGATCGTGAAGGGCACAGCTTGTTCGATATCGGGGTGAGTCGCGACCTGAAGATCGATGGGATGAGCCGCGCACGGGTCAAGCTGGCTCTTCGACGTGCGAAGTTCAGCTCTTCAACGTCGGCTGAACTGAGAGGAGTGCCGGATTGGACCATCCCTGCATCGAACGCGAGTACCGGCTCGACGGGTCCGAATCCGACAACGCATACGGTGTATCGCGCGACCTTTCAGGCTGACCGTGGGTTTGAAGGAACGGGGCCGATGTTGAGCTGGGAGGCGTCAAATCCGCTGTTTGGTAACGAGAAGGTCGGTCGCGTCGATTTGGATTGGTCCGTGACCGGTGGCGTGCTGTTTGGTCACCAGACCACACAAGTTGCCGAGGCTCAGGAGTCGGAGTGGTTCTATCGCTCTGGCCTCTTCCAGATTCAAGGCACTGCAGCTACCCCTGATTTCCCGGCCACCACAACAGAGCGGGAGATTCCCGGCGTTCGTCGCAGCGAATCCGTCGATGTTCCGATGTTCGGTGGTAGCGTCGGGCTGACGTACCGCATCGGTGGCGCAAGCCTTGGCGCTGGCTACCGTTGGGAGCGCTTCGTGAATGCGATTGATGGCGGTGTCGAGACACGGCAGCGCTACGACCGCACCATCGACGGCCCCACGATGAAGCTGACAATGGATTTCGGAGGGTAGAAGACCGATCTCAGGGTCATTGGAAAGGCGGTGGGCCTGGGCCCGCCGCCTTTTTTGTTGCCCGGTCGATCTTTGAAACCCGTGTTCCGGATTTCCCGTTCTCGCTTGTCTGGAATAGATTGGAGACAAGACCGGCAGTCGACCGGTGCGGGAGGAGCGATGTCGGAACGGTCGGAGGTGGACGCGTGGTTCATGCGGGAGGTCTTGCCGCTGGAGCCGTTGTTGATGCGTTTTCTGCGACGTAACTGGCGTAACGAATCGGATTTGCTGGACCTGCGGCAGGAGCTGTACGTACGCCTGTATGAATCGGCGCGTGGCGGGTTACCGCTGCAGGCGCGGCCGTTTGTGTTCCGGGCGGCGCGTAATTTGTTGATCAACCATGTGCGCCGCGGGCGCATCGTTTCTATCGAGGCTGTAGCGGATTTGGATACATTGAATGTCGCAATAGATACGATCACGCCGGAGCAGCAGGTCTCGGCACGTGAGGAATTGAAGCAGCTGCAGATGGGGCTGGACCGGCTGCCGCCGCGTTGCCGTGAAGTGGTGATGCTGCGGCGGGTCGAGGGTTTGTCACAGCGTGAGGTCGCCAGTCGCATGGGTGTTGGCGAGGACACGGTAGAGAAGCACATGACGTACGGAATGCGGGCGCTGATCGATTTCATGCTGGGTGGCAGCGGGCGGATCAAACGCAAGCCGGCATCTGCCGCGCGTTCGCGCGATGGAGCGGTGGGCCATGAGTAACGCGGCGGCAGTCGAACAGCAGGCGGCGCTGTGGCGCGTGCGCCAGGAACGCTCGTCATGGAGCGCTGAGGACCAGCAGGCATTGGATGCCTGGCTGGCAGAATCCACGGCGCACCGCGTGGCCTGGTTGCGCTTGGACTATGGCTGGAAAAGGGTCGATCGCCTGGCGGCGCTGCGCGCGCCCAGCATTGGCGGCAAGCTGGTGTGGCAGTCGCGGAACCCTCAGCGACGCACGCTGGCGATGGCAGCGGGTTTTCTGCTGACGGTGGGCTTGAGCGTGCTGGGTGTCAGCCAGTGGCTGAACGATGGCACGCAGCAGTACGTGACGGCGGTGGGTGGCCACGAAACCGTGCCGCTCAGGGATGGGTCGCGGATTGAGCTCAATACCGATACCCGCGTGCGTGCGGCGGTGGATGAGACGGCGCGCAGGGTGTGGCTCGACAAGGGCGAGGCTTACTTCGACATCGCGCGTGATCCCGCACGTCCGTTTGTGGTCGATGCCGGTGATCATCGCATTGTGGTGTTGGGCACGCGGTTCTCCGTGCGTCGCGATCAGGGGCGGGTGGAAGTGTTTGTCGAGGAAGGCCGGGTGCGGGTGGAGGCTAAAGCGAACGACAAGCCCAGCCCGCCCGCGATTGCGATGCCCGGCGATCGGGTCATTGCCGAAGCGGGTGCGATGTTGTTGGCGCCAGCGTCCGAGGACAAAGTTGCCAGTGAGCTGTCATGGCGCAAGGGCGTATTGATCTTCGACCGGACATCACTCGCAGCGGCAGCCGCGGAGTTCAATCGCTACAACGCCAAGAAGCTGAGTATCGACGACAGAACGATCGCGGATGTGCGCATCAGCGGCAGCTTTGACGCCACGAATGTCGAGGCCTTCTCCAGGCTGTTGCAGCGCGCGTACGGGCTGAGGGTGCAAGATCAAGGCGAGCGTGTGGCGATCTCGAATTGATCGGCGCCTACCCCGCGAGGTGGCAGAGATCGGTTCAAGCCGAGAGCGGAACCGACGTCTCAGCTTGCCTCCAATCCTGAGACCTGTGTCGGCTCCGCGCTGCGCGCTTGAGGCCGACCTACGGTGGACGCGGCGCGGGTCTTGGTGCCGCAGGCCGGTACAGGCCGAGGGCGGAACCGACACCCTCGTCGTCGACGTAACATGCCATGTTCCGGAATCGAGAAGCCGGGTTGTCTCAAGTCACAGCGGCCCATGAGAGCCGTCCAGAGGAGACACATCCATGTCGCACAGCTATATCGTGAAATCCGCGTTGGCGGGTTTCATTGTTTCGTTGCTATCGACCACCGCGTTTGCGGAACCGAGAACATTCGATCTCCCGGCGGGTGATCTCAGCGTGGCACTGGATCAATACATCCAGCAGACCGGCGCACAGTTGATCTATCGCGTCGACCAGCTCAAGGGCGTGCAGTCTCCCGGCGCGGTCGGCGAATATGAGCCGGAGCAAGCCTTGGCGCAACTCCTTGAGGGCACGGAGTTCGTGATCGCAACGGACGCATCCGGCGCGATGGCGGTTGCAAACGTCAACGATGTGAAGCGTGCTGATGCTGAGGACGCCGAGAGGAATGCAGGCCCAAACGCATCATCCGTCCCGGCGGAGGCCGTGAGCGCCGGGGCGGAGATGGGCGCGACTGAAGCGGGCGTCACCCAAACGGTCGAGACGGTACGTCGCGGCGGCGTCGAAGAGATCATCGTCACCGCGCAGAAGCGCGCAGAACGCATTCAGGACATCCCGATCGCGATCAGCGCCTTCACGCAGGAGGATCTCACGCGCAGCCAGATTGCCGGTGGCCCGGACCTGATCACCCAGGTCCCGAACATGACCTTCACCAAGACCAACTTCTCCGGATACTCGATCCAGATTCGTGGCATTGGTACGCAGGCGATTTCAGCCACCACCGACCCTGCCGTCGCCGTGGCCTTCAACAACACACCGTTCATCCGCAACCGCTTCTTCGAGCAGGAGTTCTACGACCTCGATCGCGTCGAAGTGCTGCGTGGCCCTCAGGGCACCCTGTACGGCCGCAACGCCACGGCCGGCGTGGTCAACCTGATTTCGGCCAAGCCTGAGTTCTTTGCCGAGGCCCGCGCCTCGATGGATATCGGCAACTACAACAGTCACCGTCTGGAGCAGATGGTGAACATTCCGTTGGTGGAAGATATCGCGGCACTGCGCTTTGCCGGTGCCTGGACCAAGCGAGACGGCTATGCCGACAACGCGCTGACTGAAAACCCGATCGACGGCCGCGACCTGTGGTCGACGCGTACATCGTTACGCTTCAAGCCTAACGACATTGTCGAAGCGAATCTGATCTGGGAACACTTCGAAGAGCAAGACGATCGCCTACGCTCGGGAAAGCAGTTGTGCGACAAGGATGTGGTGACCAATGTCGCGGGGCATGAGGTTGGCTATCTGGACTATCTGACGAATGCCGGGCAACCGACAAAGAGTTTCTCTGGTGTTCAAGCTGTGCTGAGCCAAGGTTGCAAGCGTGGCTCGCTATACGCGAAGGAATCGTTCCAGACTCCGAATGGCTTGATGCTGCCGTACTACAAGCCGCTGGAAGGAATTGGATTGCCGGCGGCACTGGATGATCCCTATCTCAGCACAGTGCAATCAACGGATTTGCGTAGTATTGAATCCACGATTGATCCTCAGTACCGAGCCAAGAGCGATGTCGGTGAACTGCAGATCAGCGTCGCTGTTAGTGACGATCTGACTCTGAGCTCGGAGACGTCCTATAGCGATGACTCGGTCTACTCGCTGCAAGACTTCAATCGCTTCAATACCGCACCGGGAGCGTGGATGCACCCGGATACGCCGGGCCTTCCAACTGGGTCTAAAAGAGTGCTGACGGCAGGCCCGAATGGCGGCATCTTCTGTGACCCGCAACTGGGTTGCTCGGATCGCTTGGTGGCGGTTGATATATCCACGGCGGAATCGCGCCAGTTCAGCCAGGAGTTCCGTCTGGCTTCGGATTTTGAGGGGCCATTCAACTTCAGTATCGGTGCCAACTATCTGCGCTATAGCACCGAAGATAAATACTATGTTTTCTTCAATTCAATTGGCCTTATCGCAGCACAAGGAGGGTCGGGTAGCGGAACTACGCGCCCCCCCTATGTGGCGGGCGTGACCGACAATGGGATCTGTCTGCCCAACGGCTATGCGCAAGGCAATCCTGGCGATGTGTATGGCGTCACCCAGTGCGTATACATGGACCCG
>JBEBWZ010000030.1:0-30163 GCA_040391865.1 Solimonas flava | reverse complement strand
TCCTGCGCGCCCGCCGCAAGCGGCAACGCAAGGAACACCGAACTCCAGACCGCACTGCGAACGAATCGCGCTGTAGCCAGACCATGCTTCATATCAACTCCCAATAACGCCCCAAGTAGCGCGCACGCGCACGACCGCCCCACGCGATTCGCGGGAGCAGGAAATCAGAGAAGGGAACAAGGCCTCGGCCTGCCGCGGTTGCGGCCATTGACGGTCCGGCAAGGGACCGCAGGTCGAGGGGGTGCCGCGCCGCAGCGCGATAAGCGAGGGCGCGCTACGCGCCCGCTTTCAGCTCAACGCAGGCGGTGCGCGACTGCTGCCGGAGCGACAGGCCCTGGCATTGCCGGGGAAGCCGGAACAGGACACACGATCCCAGCACTGCGCACCCAGATCGACATCGGGCGCCATCCGCTGAAAGGCCAGCAGCGCTTGATGGGATTCGGAGGGCGCCTGGATCGCCGCGAATACCGGCGACTGCCGTCGCCGGAGCTTGGCGACATGGGGGGCAGCACTCAGTTTCTGCGCCCCTCGTTGCCTGCCCGTCGATGCCAGCGTGGCAAACCCGACATCCGTTACCGTCAGCGCCGGCGCGGAATAGCCATCACCGGCAGTCGCTGCAGGAACAAAACCTGCCGCTGCCCCGACCACCGCAACGGCCATCAGCAACAACGCCATCACGCGCGCAAGCAGCGCTGCTGGCAACGTCGACTGAGAAAGGGTGAAGCGCATGCTCGGGACATCCACGGAACAACGCAGGAGAGCCCGCAGCTTAAAACAAAATGAGAATGATTTACAATACTAAAACGGATTGATTTTCATCTGCGCACAAGCAGCGAAGGTCAGCGGCTCACGGGCATCGTCGGCACCAGCAATTGCGCATCGACACGGGCATCGAACCAGCTCATGCGCCAGTCCAGATGCGGCCCCGTCACGCGCCCGGTGGCACCGGACAGCGCGATCACTTCGCCCTGGCGCACCACCTGCCCTTCACGCACCAGCAGTTTCGACAGATGCATCATGGTCGAGCTGAGGCCATGGCCGTGGTCGATCATCAGCGTGCCGCCGGTGTAGTACATGTCCGCTTCCGCGAGGCTGATGACACCACCGGCCGGTGCCTTGATCGGCGTGCCGGTCGGCACCGCCACATCGACACCGTAGTGTGGCTGTTTCGGCTGACCATTCAGGATGCGCTGCGAACCGAACACACCGGAAATACGTCCCAGACAAGGCCAGATGAAGTTCTGCGTGAAATCGCTGATCGCGGTATCGCGCTGGCGCGCCGCCGCCGCCAACCGCTGATCCTTCTGGATCCGCGCAGTCACCTCCGCAGGCGGCGTCACCATCTTCGGCGGCAAACCTTCGAGGCGCTGGATGTCATAAGTCCGCTTCGCCACCGGATAACGATAGGTCTGCGGGAGGGGCTCGCCCGGCAACTGGATCTTCAGCTCGGCCTCGGCCGGCGCATCGCGATCCAGACCGAACACGAACGCGCCCTCGCCATCCAGGCGCAACGCACGGCCGTTGAACCAGACCTGCGTGCCCTCCGGTGCGCGCCCGAAGAAGGTGCTGCCCTGACGCCATTCACCGCGCAGATCGAGACCGGGTGCCGGCTCTCCGGCTTGCGCCAGCAATGCCGAAAAACCGAACAGCAGTCCTGCCCACCGCTTGGCCTTGAAGCTCATGCTTTCTCCTGCCACCGATCTCGGTGCGTGGCGCTTCAGTTGCGTCCGAGCTGTTGCAGGCGCTGCACCGCTTCGCTCAGCGGCAACGTCTCCTGACGTTCCTCACCGCGGAAACGCAGCGTCACGGTCTTCTCTTCCGCTTCCTTGCGGCCGACGACCACGATCACCGGGATCTTCTGCGTCGCATGTTCACGGATCTTGTAGTTGATCTTCTCGTTGCGCAGATCGGTGCGCGCGCGCAGGCCGGCCTCGTTCAACACCTCGCAGACTTCGCCGGCATAGCCGTCGGCGTCGGAGACGATCGGTGCGACCACCGCCTGCACCGGCGACAGCCAGAACGGCAGGTTGCCGGCGTGATGCTCGATCAGGATGCCGATGAAACGCTCCATCGAACCGACGATCGCGCGATGCAGCATGATCGGGCGCTGGCGCTGCGAGTGCTCGTCGATATACGACGCATCGAGCCGCTCCGGCATCATCGGATCGTACTGTATGGTACCGACCTGCCAGGAACGACCGATCGAATCCTTCAGGTGATATTCGATCTTCGGGCCATAGAACGCGCCCTCGCCCGGCAGCTCTTCCCACTCGACACCCGCAGCCCGCAAGGCCGCGCGCAGCGCCGCTTCCGCGCGGTCCCAGGCGTCGTCGGTGCCGAGACGCTTGTCCGGACGCAGCGCGAGCTTGACCGCCAGATCAGTGAACCCGAAGTCGGCATAGACCTGCATCGCCTGGCGATGGAACGCGGTGACCTCCGCTTCCACCTGCGCTTCGGTGCAGAAGATATGGCCGTCGTCCTGGGTGAAGGCGCGCACGCGCATGATGCCGTGCAGCGCGCCGCTGGGTTCGTTGCGATGGCAGCCGCCGAATTCGGCGTAGCGGATCGGCAGATCACGATAGCTGTGCAGGCCGGCGTTGTAGATCTGCACATGCCCCGGGCAGTTCATCGGCTTCACCGCGTAGGTGCGCTTCTCCGATTCGGTGAAGAACATGTTCTCCTGGTAGTTGTCCCAATGGCCGGAACGCTTCCACAGGCTGACGTCCATGATCTGCGGCCCGCGCACTTCCTGATAACCGCTCTTGCGGAACTCGTTGCGCACGTACTGCTCGACCGCCTGCCAGATCGCCCAGCCCTTCGGGTGCCAGAACACCATGCCCGGCGCTTCTTCCTGCTGGTGGAACAGATCCAGTTGCCGGGCGAGCTTGCGGTGATCGCGCTTCTCGGCTTCCTCGACCTGCTTCAGATACGCCTTCAGATCATCGTCGTTGGCAAAGCAGACGCCATAGATGCGCTGCAACTGCGCATTGTCGGCATCGCCACGCCAGTAGACACCACCGACGCGGATCAGCTTGAACGCACTGCCGAGCTTGCCTGTCGACGGCAGATGCGGGCCCAGGCACATGTCGAGCCACTGGTCGCCCTGACGGTAGATGGTCAGTTCCTCGTCGGCGGCGATGCCTTCGCGAATCCACTCGGCCTTGAAGGTCTCGCCCGCCGCCTCGAAGTGCTTGACCGCCGCATCGTGATCCCAGACTTCACGGGTGATCGGCAGATCGCGCTTCACGATCTCGCGCATCTTCGCTTCGATTGCCGCGAGGTCCGCTTCGGTAAACGGAATCTCGCGCGCGAAGTCGTAATAGAAACCGACGTCGGTCGCCGGACCAAAGGTGATCTGGGTACCGGGAAACAGCTCCTGCACGGCCTGCGCCAACACATGCGCGGCGTCGTGACGGATCACCTCCAGCGCTTCGGGCTTGTCGCGGGTGATGATCGCGATGCTGGCATCGCGATCGATCGGCCGGGTCAGATCCCACAGCTCGCCATTGACCTGCAACACCGCAGCCTTCTTCGCCAGGCCCGGAGAAATGCCCTGCGCGATCGCAAGACCGGTGATGGGCTGCTCGAACGATTTCTTGTTGCCGTCCGGAAAAGTAATTTCAATCGACATGATTCATGGGTTCCGCGAGTTTGGGGTCAGGACTTGTTGCGGGCGAAGCTGGCAGCGGCCTTGAGCCGCGCGAGCGTTCGTTCGCGTCCCAGCAGGAACAGGGTCTGGTCGATCGGTGGCGAGATCGCCATGCCCACCACCGCCACCCGGATCGGCTGCGCCACCTTGCCCAGGCCCAGGCCCTTGCTTTCGGCATAACCGTTGACCGCAGTATGCAGCGCCGGCGCGGTCCATTCGGGCAGGGCTTCAAGCGCCGCCACCAGTTCCTCCAGCACGGCGGCGCCGTCGGCGGTCAAGTGCTTGGCGGCATCCTTCTCGTTGTAGCCATCCAGTTCGGCATAGAAGAATTTCGACTTCTCCGCCATCTCCACCAGCGTGCGGCAGCGCTCACGCTGCTGCTCGATCACCGCCGTCAGTTCCGGTCCCTGGGCCGGATCGACACCGATGCGGCGCAGATGCCAGTCGAACTCCGGCGCGACCAGCGCCGGCTCGGTGATCTTCAGATACTGATGATTGACCCAGTACGCCTTCTCCATGTCGAAGCGCGCGGGGCTGGCCGAGACGTGGTCGAAATCGAACTTCTCGATCATCTCCTGGCGCGTGAACAGCTCCTGATCGCCGTGGCTCCAGCCCAGGCGCACCAGATAGTTCAGCAGCGCCTCGGGCATGAAACCCATGCTGCGATACTCCATCACGCCCAGCGCACCGTGGCGCTTGCTGAGCTTGGCGCCATCGCTGCCGAGAATCATCGACACATGCGCATAGGCCGGCAAGGTCGCGCCCAGCGCCTTGAGGATATTGATCTGACGCGGCGTGTTGTTGACGTGATCGTCACCGCGGATCACGTGGGTGATACCCATGTCCCAGTCGTCGACCACCACACAAAAATTGTAGGTAGGCACGCCATCGCCACGAGCGATGATCAGATCGTCGAGTTCCTTGTTCTCGAACACGATCTGGCCCTTGATCAGATCGTCGATCACCACCTGCCCGTCGACCGGGTTGCGGAAGCGCACCACCGGCTGCACGCCAGCCGGTGGCGACGGCAGGGTCTTGCCCGCTTCCGGGCGCCAGCGGCCGTCGTAGCGCGGCTTTTCCTTGCGCGCCATCTGCTCGGCCCGCATCGCGTCCAGTTCTTCCTTGCTGGCATAGCAGTGATAGGCGGTGCCGGCAGCGAGCATCTGCTGGATCACTTCGCCATAACGCGCAAAGCGCTGGGTCTGGTAGATCTCGTCGAAGTCGGATTTCAGCCCCAGCCAGGCCATGCCCTCGAAAATCGCGTCCACCGCTTCCTGGGTCGAGCGCTCGCGGTCGGTATCCTCGATCCGCAGCAGAAACTTGCCACCGCCGCGCTTGGCATACAGATAGGAAAACAGTGCAGTACGCGCACCGCCGATATGCAGAAAACCAGTGGGACTCGGCGCAAAACGGGTGACGACGGACATGGGCGCGTTCATTCAGGGGCCGAAAAGGCCGGGATGGGACCGGGATGGTCAGATAAGGCGCGTGATTTTAGACCATGTCGGCACCCTCCCCTCGGTTGGTCGTGACCTTCTGTCGCACGATTCAGAGCAGATTCAGTCAAAACCGGGCAGGATGGACACCATGCAACTCTCACGCTCACGCCGTCTTCGCGCATTGCTGCTGCTGGGCAGCCTGGTGGTGCTGACCGGCTGCGTCACGCCCGGCAACTACTACGGTTCGTCCATGGCCGGGACCTCGAGCACCCGCGGCACGGTGATCTATCAGGATGCCTACGGCCCGTTCGCGCCCTACGGCTATTACCCGGAGTATGGGTACGGCTACGGCAGCCCCTATTACGGGTACGCACCGCCGCCACGGGTGATTCATGTCAAGCCGTCTCGTCCGCCGGTGCAGCCGCCGCGCCACGATCATGACCACGGTCAGCGCCCGGATCACGGGCGCCCGAATTTCCCCGGCAGACCACCGCACAACAGGCCGCCTGACCATGATGGCCCGCGTCCGCCGTGGAACCAGTCGCCGCGACCGCCCCGGGGAGATCACGACCCGCGACCACCGCGCAACGAGCAGCCGCGCCCCCCCCGCGGCGAAGGTCCCCGTCCGCCGCGGGTCGAGCGCCCGTCCCGCCCGCAACCGCCGGTACGTCCACAGCCGGCGCCAGAGCCGCCGCAGAACGACGGCCGGATCCCGCGCGCGCTGTTCGGTCTGCACTGAGCCCATCGCCCCGCTTGGAGGCCACTGCGGTGCCGCCCAGGGCCGGCGGCAAGGCTTTGTGGTTTAATACGCGCCATTTTTTGCAGCCCAGCCGTTCTCCGAGCATGTCCGCCGATATCCACTTTTTTCCCCGTGTCACCGTCGAGCAGGTCGAGGAGGGCAAGGAACTTGCCCCGAAATTCGACGCTGACGGCCTGATGCCCTGCGTCACCACCGCCGCCAAGACCGGTGAGGTGCTGATGCTCGGCTACATGAATGCCGAAGCGCTGAAGCGCACCATCGCCACCGGCGAAGCGCATTACTGGTCGCGTTCGCGCCAGATCCTGTGGCACAAGGGCGCCAATTCCGGCCTGATCCAGAAAGTGGTGGAACTGCGCATCGACGACGATCAGGACGCCGTGTGGTTGCGTGTCGATGTGGTCGGCGACGCCAGCTGCCACGTCGGTTTCCGCTCCTGCTTCTATCGTTCCGTGCCGCTGGGCGCTGGCGAAACGGTGCGCGAACTGAATTTCGAGGAAACCGAAAAGCTGTTCGATCCGGTCGCCGTCTACGGCGACGTGCCGAATCCGACCAAGCTGTAAAAACCAGTTGCCGCTTCAGACACCGGCCCCGCTACTGCGGGGCTTTCTGTTGCTGGACCCCGCTACGGTTGCGCCGCCGCGTTCCACCAGCGCGCCGCCTGCGCGCGCCGGCTCTCGACCTGCAGCGGTGCTCCCGGCGCCCCGCGCCAGACGCGGATCGCGCCGCTGACGCCGGTGGTGTACTGCTGCGCGCCGAGCTGCGCATAGCGCTCGCTGATTTCCGGTCGCGGATGCCCGAAGCGGCTGCGCCAGCCTGCCGAATGAACTACCACCGCCGGTGCGACCGCCTGCACGAAGGGTGCGGTCGACGAAGTGCGACTGCCGTGATGCGGCGTCAGCAACAGGTCCACGGCCAGTGCCGCCGGATCGCGCTGCAGCAGCCGCGCTTCGGCAGCGCGCTCGATATCCCCGGGAAGCAAGGCGCTGAACGATCCGCCGATCCGCAACACGCAGGAGCTGTTGTTGCTGGACCAATGCGCGTCATCCGGGTGCAGCAGTTCGAACGCCACCCCGTCCCAGATCCAGCGCTCGCCGTCACGGCAGGGTGTTCCGTGCGCGGTACCGATCTCGCGCGCGATCGGCAACGAACGCCTGACCGCAGCGACGCCGCCCGCATGATCGTTGTCGCCGTGCGAAAGCAGCAGCAGATCGATCTCGCGGATGCCCTGCTGCAGCAGATACGGCACCACCACCGACGCGCCGGCATCGAAACCTTCATCGAAGGCCGGGCCGGCATCGAACAGCAGCACATGCTGCGGCGTGCGTACCACCACCGCCAGGCCCTGTCCGACATCCAGCGCCGTGATTTCCAGCCCGCCGACCACCGGCGCGCGGACCGGAAACAACAGCGGCAGACAGCACAGCACCCCGAGCCGGCGCAGCGGCAGTCCACGCGGCACGAACAGCAGTACCGCGCCGATCACGGCCAGAGCTAGTGCCGGCCACGGCGGGCTGCCCGGAATCCAGGCCTGCGGCAGCTGTTCCGAGAGGAAACGCAGGGCCTGCAGCGACCAGGCCATCGCATCCGCGGCGCGAAGCAGCAACCAGCCACCGACCGTGTCGGACACTCCCGCAACCAGCACCGCCACCAGCAGCAGCGGCGACAGCAGCGTGAACAGCGGCACCGCGAGCAGATTGATCAGCGGTGACGCCCAGGCGAAGCCGTGAAAGTAACCCAGGGTCAGCGGCGCCAATACCAGGCTCAGCAACAACTGCAGCTGCAGTGCGAGCCGCCAGCCGGTAGCCGCGCGCCAGCGACCGCGGCTCAGATAGAAGATCGCCGCCACGGCCCCGAACGACAGCCACAAACCCGGTGCCAGCACTGCGAACGGATCGAGCAACAGGATCAGCAGCCAGGCCAGGGCCAATGCGCGGCTGGGCTGGTCGAGGCGGTGGGCCGCTGCGGCGACGACCAGAATCAACAGCATGAACATCGCGCGTGCCACCGGCGGCTGAAAGCCGGCGAGAAACGCATAGATCACTGCCAGCAGTGCCGAGCCGTACAAGGCCAGACGCTGCGCCGGCAACCACAGGCAGAGGCGCGGCGACAGCGACCACAGCCAGCGCAGACACAGGAATGCGAATCCGGCGATGACCACCAGATGCATGCCGGAAATCGCCACGAGGTGCGTGGTGCCGGTGCGGCGGAATACCTCCCAGTCACCGTCACGCAATCCGGAGGTATCGCCCATGCTCAGCGCGATCAGCAACGCCGCGCCCGGATGCTCGCCCAGCCGCGCCTGCAGATGGCTGACGATCGCCTGCCGCAGCTTCAGCAGCGGCTGACCGGCGGCCACGCCGCAGGGCTCGCCCTCGCGCACCGTCGCCAGCGCTCCGACCTGCTGGCGCAGCAACCAGGCCTCGTAATCGAAGCCGCCGGGATTCAGGGAGCCGTGCGGACTGCGCAAGCGCAGCTTCAGGCGCCAGCATTCGCCGCCGCGCAGCGACACCTCGCTGCGATACCAGGACACACGGATATGGCGCGGCAGCGCACGGTCTTCAGGGGTAAATTCGAAACGCCAGTCGCTGCGCACTGCGCCATCGGCCGAGCTGCTGCGCCGCACCTCGGGCAAGGACGCGACGGCACCCTGCACCCACAGCTCCTCGCCATGACGCTCTGGCGGCCAGCGGTCCGCCAACGCTGCCTGTCCGCACCAGACCGTCAGCAGGACGCCGAAGGTGAACGCGGTCCAGAGCTGGCGCCCGCGCCAGGGCAGCAGCACCGGCACGATCAACAGCAGCAGCGGCAGCAGGCCCGGCAGCTGCCGCAGGGCGTGCACCAGCAGCACGCCCGCGGTGAAACCCAGGGTCAGGAGACGGAGGTCTCCAGCAAGCGCAGGCCGTCTGCGTCCAGGGTCCATGTGCGTTCCATGCGGCGCGCCAGATTCAGATCGTGGGTGACGACAATCAGGCTGGTCCCCAGTTCCTGATTCAGTTCCAGCATCAGCTCGAAGACCTGCGCGGCGGTGCGCGCATCGAGATTGCCGGTCGGCTCGTCGGCCAGCACGCAGGCCGGCTGCGTGACCAGCGCGCGGGCCACCGCAGCGCGTTGGCGTTCACCGCCGGACAGTTCTCCCGGCTTGTGCTGCAGCCGCTGCCCCAGCCCCACCCGCTCCAGCAAGGCACGGGCCGCGGCATGGGCCTGCGCCTGCGGCACACGCCGGATCAGCAGCGGCAGCGCGACATTCTCGACCGCGGTGAATTCCGGCAGCAGATGGTGGAACTGGTACACGAAGCCCAGCGAGCGGTTGCGCACGCGACTGCGTTCCGCGTCCGACAGCTTGGTCAGCGATTCGCCGGCGACCCAGACCTCGCCCTGCGTCAGAGTGTCGAGTCCGCCGAGGCAATGCAGCAGCGTCGATTTGCCGCTACCGCTGGCGCCGACGATGGCGATGCGTTCGCCGCGCCGCACTTCGAGATTGATGTCGCTCAGCACCTGCAGGCGCAGGCGACCGTCATCGAAGGTCTTGGACAGGCCGACCGACTTGAGAATGATGTCGCTGGCGCCGCTCATGTCCTTACTCATAGCGCAGCGCCTCCGCCGGCTGCACGCGCGACGCGCGCCAGGCGGGATACAGCGTCGATACCAGGCCCAGGGTCAGCGACAGCGCACCGATGCGCACCACGTCGGTCAGCTTCAGTTCCGAGGGCAGATCGCTGATGTAGTAGACATCCGGCGACAGGAACTGCTGCCCCATCAGGGCTTCCAGCAGCGGCACCAGATTCTCGACATTCAGCGCCAGCGCCACGCCGCCGGCCACGCCGAGCAGAGTGCCGACGAAACCGATGATCGAGCCCTGCACCATGAAGATCGCCATGATCGAGCGCGGCGTCGCGCCCAGCGTACGCAGGATCGCGATGTCCGCCTGCTTGTCCTGCACCACCATCACCAGGGTCGACACGATGTTGAACGCGGCCACGCCGACGATCAGCGACAGGATGATGAACATCACCATCTTCTCGGTGCGTACCGCGCGGAAGAAATTGGCATGGCTGCGGGTCCAGTCGGACACATAGAAGATGCCCGGCAGTGTCGAGGCCAGTTCATGCGACACGCGCGGGGCCTCGAACAGATCGTGCAGTTTCAGACGCACCCCGGTGACGCCATCGCCCATCCGCAGCAGCGCCTGCGCGTCCTTCAGGTGAATCAGCACCAGGCCGCGATCGAATTCGTACATGCCGATCTTGAACACGCCCGCCACGGTGAAGCGCCGGAATCGCGGCGTGACGCCGGCCGGGGTGACACTGGCCTGCGGGATCATCAGATCGACCTTGTCGCCGATGGTGGCGCCCAGCGACTGCGCCAGCTCGTGGCCCAGCACGATGTTGTAGCTGCCCGCCTGCAAGGCATCGAGGCTGCCGGCCACCATGTGGTTGCCGATCTCGGAAACCTTGACCTCCTCCTCCGGCAACACGCCGCGCAGCAGGGTGCCGGACAGGTCGCTGCCGACCTTGAGCATGCCCTCGCCTTCGATATACGGCGCCACCCCCTGGATGTCCGGGTTGAGCAAGGCCTGCTGCGCCACCGCCTGCCAGTTCTCGAGCCCGCCGCGCACCGCCGAGATGCTGGCGTGCGAGGCCATGCCGAGAATGCGGCTGCGCAGCTCGCGTTCGAAGCCGTTCATGACCGACAGCACCGTGATCAGCGCGGTCACGCCGATCGCGATCCCGAGCATCGAGGCCAGGGAAATGAAGGAGATGAAGTGGTTTCGCCGTTTGGCGCGGGTATACCGCAGCCCGGCGTGAAGTTCGTATGGATTCCGCATGGGGCGCCATTACAGCACAGGCAGCGGCGCCCGCGCCGATTTAAAGCGCGGGACCGCGATGCTATAGTCGCCGGCAAGTTTCCTGCCCAAGTCTTTCCATGCACAAGACTTTCCTGTTGATGACGGTACTGGCACTCGGCCTCGCCGCACCGGCGTATGCCGAGGTTCTGGTGATCCCCGACGACGGCGCACCCGCGCCGATCGCGACACCGGATCGCGGCAGCAGCCAGGCGGCCGTGCTCGCCAGCTATGGCGAACCGCTGCAACGCCACGCCCCGGCGGGCGGCGGCAGCGCGCAACAACCGCCGATCACGCGCTGGGATTACGACGGCTATTCGGTGTTCTTCGAAAACAGCACCGTGATCGATGTGGTGATCAAGGATCAGCCCAAGCCGATCCGCAACAAAGAGCAGTTACAGTAAAATTGGCCAAGGGTTCAGATCCGGGGCGCGCAAGCGCCCCGTTTCATTTGTGAGCCCGGTTCATTTGTCCGTCGTCCGTTTTCTGGAGCAAGGTCCCGATGTCAGTCGCAACTCCTGTGGTGCTACCCGCCGAATGGGCGCCCCAGATCGCCGTCCAACTCACCTGGCCGCGCGCCGATGGCGATTTCTCGCGTCTGTTCGATGCCGTTGAGCGCTGCTTTGTGGCTCTGGCGGTGGCAATCACCCAGTTCGAACCGCTGATCATCGCCTGTGGCGATGACGTCGACGGACTGCGTGCCCGCCTGCTCGCCGCCGGTGCCCAGGCCGAGCGCCTGCAACTGCACGCGGTGCCGGCAAACGATGTCTGGGCGCGCGACCATGGCCCGATCACCGTATTCCGCGGCCAGCAGCCGGTCCTGCTCGATTTCGTGTTCAACGGCTGGGGCAACAAGTTCGACGCCACGCTCGACAACCAGATCACTCTCCGTCTTGCCGAACAGGGCGTCTGGCCGGGCCCGGTCGAATCGCTGGATTTCGTGCTTGAGGGGGGCGGCATCGAGTCCGACGGCCTCGGCACCCTGCTGACCACCGAGCGCTGCCTGCTGGCACCGACCCGCAACCCGCAGTTCGACAAGACCGCGATCGAACAGAAACTGCAGCAGTGGTTCGGCGTGCAACGCGTGCTGTGGCTGACACATGGCGATCTGATCGGCGACGACACCGACGGTCATATCGATACCGTCGCGCGCTTCTGCGATGCCGAGACCATCGCCTATCAGGCCTGCGATGACCGCAGCGACCCGCATTACGACGACCTGAAAGCGATGGAAGTCGAATTGCAGGCGCTGCGCACTCTCGATGGCCGGCCCTACAAGCTGGTCCCGCTACCGCTGCCCGGCGCGATCTTCGACTGGGAAGGCAAGCGCCTGCCGGCCGGCTATCCCAATTTCCTGATCCTCAACGGCGCGGTACTGGTGCCGACCTATGGCGACGTGCATGACGCCGAAGCGCTGGCGCGGCTGCGCGCCTGCTTCCCGGACCGCGTCGTGCTTGGAATTGATTGCCGCGCCCTCATTGAGCAGTATGGCAGCCTGCATTGCGTGACCATGCAGATTCCGGGCGCCGTTGCCTGAGCGCGCCCGCACCTACCCGGAACGATCTGATGAGCAAAACTCTCCGCGTTGGTATCGTGCAGCAGGCCTGCGTCAGTGACGCCGCCAGCAACCTGCGCCAATCCGAAGCCGGCATCCGTGCCGCCGCCGCCCAGGGCGCACGTCTGGTGATGCTGCAGGAGCTGCATACCAGCCTGTATTTCTGCCAGCACGAAAGCACCGACCTGTTCGATCTCGCCGAACCGATCCCCGGCCCGTCCACCGAATTCCTGTCGGCGCTGGCGGCGGAACTGCGCGTGGTGATCGTCGGCAGCCTGTTCGAGCGCCGCGCGCCGGGGCTGTATCACAACACGGCGGTAGTGCTGGAGCGCGACGGCTCGCTGGCCGGCATCTATCGCAAGATGCATATCCCGGACGATCCCGGCTACTACGAGAAGTTCTACTTCACGCCCGGCGATCTCGGTTTCCATCCGATCGAGACCAGCGTCGGCAAGCTGGGCGTGCTGATCTGCTGGGACCAGTGGTATCCGGAAGGGGCGCGACTGATGGCACTGGCCGGTGCCGACCTGCTGCTGTATCCGACCGCGATCGGCTGGAACCCGGACGACAGCGCCGACGAGCAGGCGCGCCAGCGCGACGCCTGGGTCACGATCCAGCGCTCGCACGCGATCGCCAACGGCCTGCCGGTGCTGGTCTCCAACCGCGTCGGCTTCGAGCCGGACCCGGCCGGACAATGGCCGGGCTCGCAGTTCTGGGGCAACAGCTTCGTGGTCGGCCCGCAGGGCGAGTTCGTGGCCACCGCGGGTCAGGAAGAGGAAGTGCTGGTCTGCGATGTCGACCTGAGCCGCAGCGAAAACGTGCGCCGCTGGTGGCCGTTCCTGCGCGATCGCCGCATCGACGCCTACAGCGATCTGGTGAAGCGCTACCGCAGTTGATCGTTCTGCCCCACCTGCGCCGTCATTGACGGCGCAGGATCGTTTCCGCACTCTGCTTTTGACGACAGCACGCGACAGCAAGCACTGCCGCGGATGCTGCGACGGCGGTTTGGCACGGAACGATCATGCATTCGATAGAAGTGGTATTGGCGATGCTGCTGGCGGTACTGCTCAGCGGCTACCTGGTGCGCGTGCTGCCGTTTTCCCTGCCGCTACCGCTGGTCCAGATCGCGCTCGGCGCGACCATCGCCGGCGTGTTCAACCACGGCGTGGTGCTGGACCCCGGCATCTTCTTCCTGCTGTTCCTGCCGCCGCTGCTGTTTCTCGACGGCTGGCGCATTCCCAAAAGCGGGCTGCTGCGCGACCGCGCGGTGATCCTCGAACTGGCGCTGGGGCTGGTGGTGTTCACCGTCATCGGCGCCGGCTTCCTGATCCACTGGCTGATCCCGGCGATGCCGCTGGCGGTCGCATTCGCGCTCGCGGCGATCGTCTCGCCCACCGATCCGATCGCGGTTTCATCGATTGCCGCGCGGGTGCCGATCCCGAAACGGATCATGCACATCCTCGAAGGCGAATCGCTGCTCAACGATGCCTCGGGCCTGGTCTGCTTCCGCTTCGCCGTCGCCGCCGCGATGACCGGCAGTTTCTCACTGGCCTCGGCCTCGATCACCTTCCTGTGGGTGGCGCTGGCCGGGCTGGCGATCGGCGTTGGCTTCACCTTCGCGATCTCCAGCGCACAGACCTGGCTGTCGCGTCATTTCGGCGAGGAGAGCGGCTCGCCCATCCTGCTCAGCCTGCTGACGCCGTTCGGCGCCTATCTGCTCGCCGAGCACCTGCAGGCTTCCGGCATCCTCGCCGCCGTCGCCGCCGGCATCACCATGAGCTACGTCGAACTCAGCGGCCGCGCGCTGGCCACCACCCGGGTACAGCGCACCGCGGTCTGGGACACGGTGCAGTTCACCTTGAACGGCATCATCTTCGTGCTGCTGGGCGAGCAGTTGCCAGGCATCCTGCGCGGCGCCATCGCTTCAGTCCATGAGAGCGGTCACCACAACCCCTGGTGGCTGCTGGTCTATGCGCTGACGATCAGCGCCGGACTCGGGCTGCTGCGCTTCGTCTGGGTCTGGGCCTCCTTGCGCTGGAGCCTGTTCCGCGCGCAGCGGCGCGGCGAGCCCGCCATCAAGCCCAACTGGCGCCTGGTCGTCGCCGTGTCGCTGGCCGGCGTCCGCGGTGCCATCACCCTGGCCGGCGTGCTGACGCTGCCGTTGCTGTTGCCGGACGGCAGTGTCTTTCCGGCACGCGACCTGGCGATTTTCCTCGCTGCCGCAGTCATCCTGATCTCGCTGGTCGTGGCCAGCCTGGCCTTGCCGCGCATCCTCACCGGGCTGGAACTGCCGGCGGAGCCGGCCGAGCGCCTGGCGGAGGAGCACGCACGCCTCGCGGCCGCACGCAAGGCGGTGGCCGCGATCGAAAAGGCGCAGCATGACCTGCCCGTCGATCCGGCCGAGGTCGAGATCTACACCAGCGCCGCGATGCGGGTCCTGGCGCTGTACCAGAACCGCCTGACCAGCGACGCCGACGCCGGCGCCAGCGGCGTCGACGCCACCGAGCTGCGCAAGGCGGACAAGGCCGAGCGCGCCCTGCGCCTGGCGGCGCTGCAGGCCGAGCGCGCCGAGATCTTCAATCTCGCGCGTCATCACCATCTGCCAGACGAGATCTCGCGCAAGCTGGTGCGCGAGCTGGATCTGATGGAATCGCGCTACCGCTGAGCACCTACCCGCCGCGCCATGGCTCCCCTACCTTGGGGTAGGGCTGCGGCCGCCGCGAAGCACGTATCATTTGCCCAAATTTTCATCCACAGGGGATTTTCCGTGAGTAACGACAGCGAGCTGCAGCTGTTCCGCGATACCGTCGTCCGATTCCTGAAGGATCACGTCGAACCGCACTATGAACAGTGGGAGCGCGACGGCATCCTTCCCCAATCGCTGTACCTCAAGATGGGCGAGGCTGGCCTGCTGTGCGTGGACCAGCCCGAGGAATACGGCGGCATGGGCGCGCCGTTCGAGTTCTCCTGCGCAGTGGTCGAGGAAGCCGCGCGACTCGGATTCCTGGCGCTGGCGTCGAACCTCACCGTGCATTCGGACATCGCCGCACCGTACATCCTGCATCTCGGCACCGAGGAACAGAAGCAGAAGTACCTGCCGAAGATGGCCAGCGGCGAATGCATCGGCGCCATCGGCATGACCGAGCCCGGTGTCGGCTCCGACCTGCAGGGCATGAAGACCAACGCGGTGCTGGATGGCGAGCACTACGTCATCAACGGCTCCAAGACCTTCATCACCAACGGCCAGAACGCCGGCGTGGTGGTGCTCGCGGTCAAGACCGATCCCAAGGCCGGTGGCAAGGGCACCACGCTGTTCACCGTGGACACCACCCTGCCCGGCTTCACCCGCGGCCGTAACCTGGAAAAGATCGGCCTGCTGTGCGCCGATACCTCGGAGCTGTTTTTCGACAACCTGCGGGTGCACCAGTCGGAAGTGCTGGGACGCGTCGGCGGCGGCTTCGGTCACCTGATCGACGAACTGCCGCGCGAGCGTCTGGTGCTGGCGGTCTCCGCCGTCGGCCATGCGCAGGGCGCACTGGAAAAGACCATCGAATACGTCACCACGCGCAAGGCCTTCGGCCAGCCGGTGTCCTCGTTCCAGAACACGCGCTTCGAACTGGCCAAGATCAAGACCGAGATCGAGCTGAACCGCGCCTTCGTCGAGAAGTGCAACGCGCAGTACGCCGCCGGCCAGCTCGACGTGCCGACCGCGGCCATGGTCAAGCTCGCCACCACCGAGATGGAAGGCCGCGTCACCGACGCCTGCCTGCAGCTGTTCGGCGGCTACGGCTACATGACCGAATATCCGATCTCGCGCTTCTACACCGACGCGCGCATCCAGCGCATCTACGGCGGCACGTCCGAAATCATGAAGGAAGTGATCGCGCGCTCGCTGGTCGGGCGCTAAGACGGAAAGCAGAGCGCGGGCCACCACCGTGAACGCCTCACCCCGGGGAGGCGAACTGTGGCTGGCCCGCGATTTTGCGCTGCTGCACGGCCCAGCCGCCGCCACCACACAGCACGCGCACTACGCACACCAGTTGATGCTCTCGCCCAGCACTCCGGTCAGCGTCGAAATCGATGCGCGCCGCGTCAGCGATCATTGCGTGCTGATCGAATCCATGCGTCCGCACGCGGTGCATGAAAGCCCGCCGGACCTGTACACCCTGTTCGCCGAGCCGCTGGCGCTGGCTGCACCCGCCTTGCTGGCCTGTGCACGCATCACCCCGCTGTCGCCGTCCGCCGTGATACAGACACTGCGCGGCGTCCCGCGCGAGCCACCTCCAGACTCGCGCGTCGTCGCGGCCCTGGCCGAAGTGGATGCGCTGCTGCGCGAAAAAATCGACGCGCAGGCGCTGGCACAGAGAGTGCAGCTCTCGCTGAGTCATCTCGAGCGCCTGTTCGGCGCCCAGGTCGGCCTACCGGTGCGGCGTCTGGTGCGCTGGCGGCGTTTGCGACTGGCCCTGTTCCTGGCCCTGTCCGGGCAATCGCTGACCTCGGCTGCGCACACTGCCGGCTTTGCCGATTCCGCTCATTTTTCACGCACCATGCGTGAGATGTTCGGGGTCCGTGCCGATGCCACCGTGCGCGGTTTAAAGGTGCGGCTGATCGACTGAAGACGCTGCCTCGCCAGCACCGCCACCGCGACGGAGTGCCTCCGGCAAGGGGGGCGATGCCGACTCGCTCACCTGCCGGCGCAGCGGTTCTAGCAGTTGCGCCAGATAATGCACCGGATAGTCCGGGCGGCCGCCAATGCCCAGATCGGAGCCGCCGATGCGATAAGTCCCGCCGTCGAAAGCGGTGCCCAGCAGATGATCCCAGACGGTGAAGAACAGTCCGAAGTTCACATCGCCGGCCCGGCCGTACTTGAGATGATGAAACCGGTGCCGCGGCGCCCAGGCCATCAGCCGGTTCAAGCGCACGCCGCGGATATCGACGTTGCTGTGCTGTAGCAGCAGCTGGATGCCGATCGCAAAAGCCAGCACCGCCGCCACCGTCACCGGCATCCCCAGCAACAGCAGCGGCGCCGTTCCGGCCAACGCCTCCAGCGATTGATGCAGGGGATGCTTCATGAGGCCGTTGAAACCGTACATGCGCGTCACGCTGTGATGCACCGCATGCAGCCGCCACAGCAGCGGCACACGGTGACTCAGCCAGTGCATCAGCGTGATGCCGATGTCCGCGACCACGATCGCCAGCAGCAGCTGCAACCAGAACGGCCAGTGCTGCGGCCACCAACCGGCATCGGGCATCCACACTGCCAGCAGCGGGATGGCGGCGATCGACACGCTGTTCAGGGTTTCGTTGACCAGCGCGTGCGCCATATCGCGGCCACGATCGCCATGACTGCGATTCCATTCCGGACGATACGCCAGTACTCTTTCCGCCAGAAAGGAAGTCGCCGCCGCGAGCAGAAACAGCGGCAGCAGTACGACCATCGGCAGCTCGCGAACCGCGATCATCCAGCTGCCCAGGCCAATGAACCCCAACCAGAACAACGGCGCATAAACCGTCGACAACCCCGCTTTCACGGACACTTTCATCGGCATGTTCCTGAAATCCCGGGCCGATCATCGCCCGTCACCCGCAGCAACCGCTTGAACAAACCGCGCATCCGCCTCCGACGCTCCACCTACTGCGATCCGGGTATGAAAAATCACCCCTGCTCGCGGACCATGCCGCCTCGCAACCCCACGGGAAACCGACCTCGATGACCGACGCTCTCGCCTCCGAACTGACCGCCTGGCGCGACACCATCCGCCACTTTCTGGCCGATGAAGTCGCCCCCCACTACGAGCAGTGGGAGAGAGACGGCCTCATTCCCAAGTCGCTGTATCTGAAGATGGGGGCTGCGGGACTGCTGTGCGTCGATGCCCCCGAGGAATACGGCGGCGTCGGCGCGCCGCTGGAGTTCTCGTTCGCGGTCGCGGAAGAGGCGGCTCATGCGGGCTACATGTCGCTGGTCACCAACGTGATGATGCATTCCGACATCGTCGCGCCCTACATCGCGCACCTCGGCACCGAGGAACAGAAACGCAAATACCTGCCGCGGATGATCAGCGGCGAATGCTTCGGCGCATTGGCGATGACCGAACCCGGCACCGGCTCCGACCTGCAGGCGATCAAGACCGCGGCCCTGCCACAGGGCGACGGCTATCGCCTCAACGGCTCCAAGACCTTCATCACCAACGGTCAGCAGGCCGATGTGGTGATTGTCGCGGCCAAGACCGATCCCAAGGCCGGCGGCAAGGGCATGACGCTGCTGCTGCTCGACAGCGACCGCCCCGGCTTCAAGCGCGGCCGCAACCTCGAAAAGATCGGCATGCACGCGGCCGATACCTCGGAACTGTTCTTCGACGACATCGAACTGGGCGCGGACGCAGTGCTCGGCCGCGTCGGCGGCGGCTTCGGCCACCTGGTCGACGAACTGCTGCGCGAGCGGCTGATGCTAGCCGTCGCCGCAGTGGCCCACGCCGAGGGCGCCCTGGCCAAGACCATCGAATACGTCACCTCGCGCAAAGCCTTCGGACAGACGATCGCCAGCTTCCAGAACACGCGCTTCGAGCTGGCCAGGATCAAGACCGATATCGAAGTCACGCGCGCGTTCTACGAGAAATGTCGCGCGCTGTATGCCGAGGGCAAGCTCGATGTCCCTACCGCGGCGATGATCAAACTGGCCACCAGCGAAATGGAATGCCGGGTGGTCGACGCCTGTCTGCAGCTGTTCGGCGGCTACGGCTACATGGTGGAGTACCCGATCTCGCGCTACTACACCGACGCCCGCGTGCAGCGCATCTACGGCGGCACCAACGAGATCATGAAGGAAGTGATTGCGCGGTCGCTGGTCGGGCGCTGAGGCAGGCCGCAGTCCGGCCTCCGAACTGTTGCTGCCTCCAAGGCTCGCGTACGATGCCTGCGGGGCTCATCCCATCACGAGGGGGACCGCTGTGAATACAAGCACTACCGAGTTTCGTCGTGTCGAGGCCGGCCAGGGTGTGGCCTGGATCAGCGAAGCCTGGACCCTGTTCAAACAGGCGCCGGCCATCTGGGTGATCCTGCTGGTGCTGTGCCTGCTGGCCACCGTAGTCGTGTCGATGGTCCCGGTACTCGGCGATCTGGTCATGAGCCTGGCCTTCCCCATCATCATCGGCGGACTGCTGCTGGCGGCACATCGGCAACAGCAGGGGCAGCCCGTCAAGATCGAAGCGCTGTGGTCCTGTTTCTCGGCACCGCATCTGACGCCGCTGCTGGTGCTCGGCCTGATCTATCTGGCGGCCGGCGTGGTACTGGGGCTGATCGGAGGGCTGCTGTTGGCGACCGGCCTCGTCGGCATCATGGCAGGCGGCGGCGATCTGTCCGGCGCCAGCTTCGGCTTCGGTTCGATGCTGGCGGTCCTGATCATGCTGATCGCCATCTGTCTGTTGTCGCTGGCGACCTGGTTCGCGCCCGCACTGATCGTGTTTGCCGGCAAGGCACCGCTGGACGCGATCAAGCTCAGCTTTGCCGCCGGTCTCGCCAACCTCGGTGCGCTGGCGATCTACGGACTGATCTCCCTGATGATCGTGATGGTTGCGATGATTCCGTTCGGGCTCGGGCTGCTGATCGCAGTGCCGCTGTTGACGCTGAGCGCCTACACCTCTTACCGCGACGTGTTCGGAATGCCGGTGGTACCGGCCACCGCGACTACCGCGGAGTAATCGACGCTTGCGGATCGGACACGCCGGGCTCAGTCCCGGCGTTGTCGTTTTCGCCCTCGTCGGCGTCAGCAAGCTTCGCTTTGCGCGGCTCAGCCGTGGGCATTCCCAGATTCTTCAGCTCCGGCGGCAGCATCCATTCGCCGATGTCGTATCCGGCCTGCTTCATCGAGCGCGCCAGCGCTTCGACCTGCTTGCTGTTGCCGCGGGTGCTGACCATGCTGCCGGGGCGCGATACCAGTGCGGTGATCTGTTCGAGAAAACGGCCGCGATCGGTGACCATGTTGCCGGTCGCGGGCTTGCGCTGCGCCCACTTCTGCGCCTGCATGAATTCGGCCAGCGTGGTCACCATCGCACCACCGCCATCGATCACGATCTGCACCAGATCGCCCTGCTTCATCACTCGCGCGCGACTGGTTGCGGCTTCAAACACATTCAGCGTCTTGCTCACGTCTCGACCTCGATGCCGGAATCCGAGCCTAGTCGAATTCCATTCCGCCTGCGCCCTGGCGCACGCGATAGCCTGCGTCCTGCAGATCCTGATAGATCTGCCGTGCATGGGCCTGATCCTGCGCTTCGACCATCACTTCCAGCGTCGCGTTCTTCGCGTGACCGCGCTGCAGGCGTTCGTGATGGACCTGGATGATGTTGCCGCCGGACTCGCCGATGCAGCCGGCCACGCGCGCGAGAAAGCCGGGGCGATCCTCGATGTCGATCGACAATCCGACCAGCCGCGACTCGTGCACCAGCTGCCGTAACAGCACCGACGCCAGCAGCCGCGCATCGATGTTGCCGCCACAGATCACCAGCCCGACCTTGCGCCCGGCAAAGCGCGCCGGATCACTGAGCAGTGCCGCCAGCCCCACCGCCCCCGCCCCTTCGGCAACCACTTTTTCGATATTGACCAGCAGGCCGATGGCACGCTCGATCGCCGCTTCCTCGACCCGCATCAACTCCGCGACCTGTTCGCGAATGATCGTCAGCGGCAAGGCGCCGATGTACTTCACGGCAATGCCCTCGGCGATGGTCTGGCCACCGCGCACCAGCGACAGATCGTCCTGCAGCGCCGCATAGGCGGACGGATACGCGGCGGACTCGACGCCCACGATCCGGATTTCCGGATTGATGCCATGCGCCGCAACCGCCATGCCGGCAATCAGACCACCGCCGCCGATCGGCACCACCAGCGTATCCAGCTGCGGCGCCTGCTGCAGCATCTCCAGCGCTACCGTGCCCTGCCCGGCGACGATCAGCGGATCGTCGTACGGATGCACCAGGGTCATGCCCTGGCGCCCGACCAGTTCCCACATCAGGTACTCGGATGCCTCGGCCAGGGTTTCGCCCTGCAGGATCACCTCGCCGCCCAGTTCGCGGGTGTTGCGTACCTTGGTGAACGGCGTGTTGACCGGCATCACGATCACACTGCGGATGCCCAGCCGCGTGGCGTGATAGGCCACGCCCTGCGCGTGATTGCCGGCGGACATCGCGGCCACCCCGGCGTGGCGCTGCTGCGCACCGAGGCTCGCCAGCTTGTTCAATGCACCGCGCTCCTTGAACGAGGCGGTGAACTGGAAATTCTCGAACTTGAGCCAGACTTCGGCGCCGGTCAGCTGCGACAGCACCCGCGAATGCCGGCACGGTGTATTCAGCACCTGCCCGTCGAGGATCGCCGCCGCGCGGCGCACCTCGTCGATGCCGACGCTGGCCGGGATCGTCATTTGCGGGAGGAACGGCTGCGCACCGCCGTCACCACGCCGTTGCTGAAGGTCACATGCGTGCGCGTGCCGTCACTGCCGACAAAACTCCAGGTCTCGTAAGGGCCCTTGCTGTTGCTGCCCTGACTGACCACCGTCGGCTCGCCGTGAATGCGGCGCACCTCGGCCGGGCGCATGCCCTCGACCACGGTGCCGGTGACTCGCGCATTGCGCAGCTTTTCTTCCTGTTGCTTGCGGGTCTTGTAGCCTTCGTGCCATTCGGCGTTCTCGTCGGCCTGGCGTTCGGCGCTGCGCTGCGCCGCTTTCTCGGCCTCACCCAGCAGATCCGCACTGGGGCCGGCCGGAACGATCACCGGCTGCGGCAGCGGCTCGGGCTTGGCGCCGGCCTCGCAGGGTCGGTCGGAAAACACCGTCACCTCGCCCTGCTGGCAACGGTAGACCTGGGCCTGCACGCTCGCAGGCAGCAGCGCCGCCAGCAGGCAGCCGTACAGGATCGACAGCGGCGATACCCGGTTCATGCCCTTGATTATCGTCGCCGCGGCCCGATTTTGCAGGGGCATCCGGCATCTTCCGGTAGAATCGCCGTCCTCTCCCGACTTACAGCAGATCATGTCCCAGTACGTTTTCACGATGAACCGGTGCGGCAAGATTGTGCCGCCGAAAAAAGAGATCCTTCGCGATATCTCCCTGTCGTTCTTCCCCGGCGCCAAGATCGGCGTGCTGGGTCTCAACGGCGCCGGCAAATCGACGCTGCTGAAGATCATGGCCGGCATCGACAAGGACTTTGTCGGCGAGGCGCGGCCGCAGCCCGGCATCAAGATGGGCTATCTGCCGCAGGAGCCGCAGCTGGACCCGACCAAGACCGTGCGCGAAAACGTGATGGAGGCGCTGTCGCACCTCACCGACGTGCAGGCCGAACTCGACAAGGTCTACGCCGCCTACGCCGAGCCGGACGCCGATTTCGACAAGCTCTCGGCGCGCCAGCAGGAACTGGAGAACATCCTCGCCTCGGGCGACGGCAACAACATCGACGTGGTGCTCGACAAGGCCGGCGAGGCCCTGAACCTGCCGCCCTGGGACGCCGATGTCACCAAGCTCTCCGGCGGTGAACGCCGCCGCGTCGCGCTGTGCCGCCTGCTGCTGTCGAAGCCGGACATGCTGCTGCTCGACGAACCGACCAACCATCTCGATGCCGAGTCGGTGGCCTGGCTGGAGAAGTTCCTCAAGGACTTCCCGGGCACCATCATCGCGGTCACCCATGACCGCTACTTCCTCGACAACGTCGCTGGCTGGATTCTCGAACTCGACCGCGGCCACGGCATTCCCTGGCAGGGCAACTACTCCACCTGGCTCGAAGGCAAGGAAAAGCGCCTGATCCAGGAGCAGAAGGCCGAAGACGCCCACGCCAAGGCGATGAAGGAAGAGCTGGAGTGGGTGCGCAAGAACCCCAAGGGCCGCCAGTCCAAGTCCAAGGCGCGCCTGAAATCCTACGAGGAAATGGCGAGCCAGGAATTCCAGAAGCGCGCCGAGACCAAGGAGCTGTACATTCCGCCCGGCCCGCGTCTCGGTGACGTGGTGATCGAGGTCAACAAGGTCTCCAAGAAGTACGGCGACCGCACGCTGTATGAAGGCCTGGACTTCACCGTGCCCAAGGGTGCGATCGTCGGCATCGTCGGCGCCAACGGCCGCGGCAAGACCACGCTGTTCCGCATGCTGCTGGACAAGGAGCAGCCGGATGCCGGCTCGATCCGCATCGGCGAAACCGTGAAGATGGCCTACGTCGACCAGAGCCGCGATGCCCTGGACGGCGACAAGACCGTGTTCGAGGAAATCAGCGGCGGCAACGACATCATCCGCGCCGGTTCCTTTGAAATGCCGAGCCGCGCCTACATCGGCCGCTTCAACTTCAAGGGTGAGTCGCAGCAGAAGCGGGTCAAGGATCTGTCCGGCGGTGAACGCAACCGCCTGCATCTGGCGAAGATGCTGCTGCAGGGCGGCAACGTGCTGCTGCTCGACGAACCGACCAACGACCTCGACGTCGAAACCCTGCGCGCACTCGAAGAAGCCCTGCTCGACTTCTCCGGCTGTGCGCTGGTGATCTCGCATGACCGCTGGTTCCTCGACCGCGTCTCGACCCACATCCTGGCATTCGAGGATTCCGGCGAGATCGTGTTCCTCGAAGGCAACTACGCCGAGTACGAAGCCGACTTCCGCCGTCGCACCGGCAGCGAGCCCGGCATCAACGGCCCTGTCCTTTTCCGGCAGACGGATGCCCCATTCCCGGAGGACGCGTAACGGCCTCCCGGCTTAGCATTGCGCCGCCTCCATCCACGGATCATTTGCAGCCGCCATGACCGAAACGCTTGCCTACCGCTGGCACAACAAGACCCTGCAGCCGGTGCCGTTCGTGCAGGCGGTGCCGCTCGACAGCCTGCAAGGCATCGATCTCCAGAAGGCGGCGCTGGTGCAGAACACGCGCCAGTTCGTCAGCGGCCGACCGGCCAATCACGCCCTGCTCACCGGCGCCCGCGGCACCGGCAAATCCTCGCTGGTCAAGGCGATGCTCCACGCGTTCGGCGCACAGGGCCTGCGTCTGGTGGAAGTGGCGCCACACGACCTGCCCGATCTGCCCGAGATCGTCGCGCCGCTGCGCGGCAAGCCGGAACGCTATGTGCTGTACGTGGACGACTTCAGCGTCGCTGCCAACGATCCGGCTCTCACCGCACTGAAGACCGCACTCGACGGCGGCGTCGAGGAGCCGCCGGAAAACGTGCTGATCTACGCGACCAGCAACCGGCGCCACCTGATGCCGGAGTTCAAGCGCGACAACCAGGAGTTCCAGTGGAACGAGGATGAACTGCATCCCGGCGAATCCACGGAAGAGAAAATCTCGCTGTCGGAACGCTTCGGCCTGTGGCTGTCGTTCCAGCCGTTCAATCAGGAGCAGTACCTGAATCTGGTCCGCCTGCACCTGCGGGCACTGGGCCACGAACGGTGGAACGAGGAAACCGAAAAGCTGGCACTACGCTGGGCGCTGAACCGCGCTTCACGTTCCGGCCGTGTCGCGCGTCAGTTCGCACGCGACTGGGCGGGCCGCTCGAAGCAGTAAGCTAGCGTCGCAACGCGATAGTATTTCTCCTATACACAGCTCTCGAGCGCTTCGATACCGAGGATCGTATCGTCGTCAAAGTGCAAGGTCATTGGTTGGGAAATTGGCCCGATCCTCGGGCGCTCTTCCCAGCAACCGCCGATCAGTATTTCCATCCAGAACCCATAGAGAGACGCCGTGGCGCGAACCATTTACGACAAGCCCACAAGGGCATTGCTAAAGGACATGCTCTTGGATTGGGGCTTGCCCCCCGGCGAAACCTTTACAGCTCAACGCGCAATCGACTGGTTCGCTCAACACTATCCGAAGCTTAAGCCGGGCAGCATCCATGCGCATTTGGTCCAGGCCTCGACTAATGACCGTAGCCGGCTGCACCACCCAGCAACCAACGCTACGGATGACGTGTTGTTCAAGGTCGGTTCGCGAGAATATCGACGCTACGACTCCGCTACCGATCCGGCGCCGCTACATCAAGCACCCAAGGCTCAAATAACAAGTGCCAGCGGCAAAACGATATCGGTACTCGAGGAGGAAGAGGATGCCGGCGTAGCCATAGACGCGGCATTGGCTGGCTCCTCACAGTTCGCGTTAGAGAAGGATCTTCAGCGCTATTTGGCAGACAACCTACAGCTTATCGAGCCGGGGCTAACCCTCTTTCAGGATGAAGAAATAACGGGCTTCGAGTATCCCGCTGGCGGTGGGCGGCGGATCGATATTCTCGCGAAGGACGTGTCGGGTGACTTCGTCGTGCTGGAACTTAAGGTCGAGAAGGGCTACGACCGAGTAGTTGGCCAGTTACTGCGCTATGTCAACTGGGTCCGTAGAGAACTTTCAGAGCCTGGACAACGCGTGCGAGGCATCATCGTTTGCAGGTCCATGTCTGAAGATCTGATACTCGCCTGTGCAGGAATCAAGGACGTAGAATTATTCGAGTATCGGCTCCAAGTGACAGTATCGAAGGTGTCATCACTTGAGCTGCCTTGACGCTCGCGACAATCCTGGGGCAGCTGTTCTAGGCAGTTCTGAGAAACGCGCCCCAAAGACGACAAGATAGATTCAGCAGATCAATAACGAAGATGTAAAAGAGGGGGCCTTTAGGCCCCCTCTTTTGCGGTCAGCAGATCGACTTACTTGTGCGACTTCAGCAGCGCGGCAACCTTGTCCAGGTACTTCTGCATCGCGTCGGTGGTCTTGATGCCCTTGAGCTTGGCCCAGGCGTCGTACTTGGCACGGCCCACCATATCGAGCATGCCGGGACGGCTGCCCTTGGCGTCGCCTTCGGAGGCCTGCTTGAAATGCGCGTACAGGAACAGCATGTCGGCATTGTCCGGACGCTTGGTCAGCGTCTTGACGTCTTTCTGTGCCTGCTCGAACTGGGCTTTGATGTCGGCCATCGAAATATCTCCTCGGAAAGTCGGTTGAGAATAGCGCAGGCGCCGCGCAAGGGCAGCCGTCAGCGCCGACGCTGCAGGGTCAGGAAGCGATACGGCCAGGCGTGACGCTCGTCAGCGGCATGCGCTTCCTCGCTCAGCAGCTGCCATTGGCCACGATCGAATTCCGGAAACCAGGCATCGCCGTCCACCGCAGCCTCGACTTCGGTCAGGTACAGGCGGCTCGCGCGCGGCAGCAGTTGCCGGTACAGCTCGGCACCGCCGATCACCATCAGTTCGCCCAGACCAGGATCGGCCGCAGGCCGACCACTGTCCCTCGCCCGCGCAGCGGGAGAGGGGGGGACCATCGGCGGAGCCGATGGTGGGGTGAGGGAGAGCGGCGCTGGCCGCTCTGCTGCATGCGCAGCCAATGCCGTGTCGAGATCATGAAATACGCGCGCGCCCGCGGCGGCAAAGCCGGGATCGCGCGTCAGGACCCAGTTGTCGCGCTCCGGCAACGGCCGGCCCAGCGAATCCCAGGTCTTGCGTCCCATCAGCACGGTCTTGCCCAGCGTGCTGCGCTTGAAGTGCTTGAGGTCGTTCGGCAAGCGCCATGGCAGCTCGCCGTTGCGACCGATCAGGCGGTTGCGGTCCATCGCCACGATCAGGCTGATCGCGGCAGAGTCGGCGCTTGCGTTCATGGGTTCAGATCGCGACCGGCGCCTTGATGTGCGGATGCGGGTCGTAGTCGGACAGCGTGAAGTCCTCGAACCTGAACGCGAACAGATCCTTTACCGCCGGATTCAGCGTCATCCGCGGCAGCGACCGCGGCGTGCGCGACAACTGCAGCTCGGTCTGTTCGAGATGGTTGCTGTACAGGTGACAATCGCCGCCGGTCCAGACGAAATCACCCGGCTGCAGCTCGCAGACCTGCGCGATCATCAGCGTCAGCATCGCGTACGACGCGATGTTGAACGGCACGCCGAGGAAGATATCGGCGCTGCGCTGATACAGCTGGCAGGACAGACGACCATGCGCGACATAGAACTGGAAGAACGCATGGCAGGGCATCAGCGCCATCTGGTCCAGTTCGCCGACGTTCCAGGCGGAGACGATCAGGCGCCGTGAATCCGGATTGCCGCGGATCTGGTCGAGCAGCAGCTGCATCTGGTCGATATGGCGGCCGTCCGGCGTCGGCCAGGAGCGCCACTGCTTGCCATAGACCGGGCCCAGATCGCCGTTGGCGTCGGCCCATTCATCCCAGATACCGACGCCGTGTTCCTTCAGGTAACGGATGTTGGTATCGCCCTGCAGGAACCACAGCAGTTCGTGCGTGATCGATTTCAGGTGCAGTTTCTTGGTGGTCAGCAGCGGGAAACCGTCGGCGAGATTGAAACGCATCTGATGACCGAACACCGAGCGCGTGCCGGTCCCGGTGCGATCGCTCTTCTCCACGCCGTGATCGCGTACGTGACGCATCAGATCGAGGTATTGCTTCAAGGCCAAATCTCCACGTTGCGAATCGGCGCGCCGATGCCTCAGCGCTTGCGGTACGCCAGTGCGATCAGCGTCGCACCCGCTGCCCACAGCGGTACGCTCAGCACCATGCCCATCGTGATCCAGTCGCTGCCGAGCAGATAGCCGATATGCGCGTCCGGCAAGCGCACGAATTCCACCATCGTGCGGAACACACCGTAGCCCAGCAGGAACAGGCCGGACACCGCCATCCGCGGTCGCGTCTTGCTGCCAAACCACCACAGGATCGCGAACAGCACCAGGCCTTCGAGGAGTGCTTCGTAAAGCATCGACGGATGGCGCGGCAGCGGCCCGGCGTTCTGGAACACCATGCCCCAGGGCAGCGTCGTCGGCGCGCCCCACAGCTCGCCGTTGATGAAGTTGCCGATACGGCCGGTGAACAACCCCAGCGGGATCATCGGCGTCGCGAAGTCGCCGATGTCGAACACGTTCAGCTTGTGCACACGCGCAAACCAGGCAAACGCCAGGATCACGCCGATCACGCCGCCGTGGAACGACATGCCGCCTTCCCAGATGCGGAAGATCGTGACCGGCGATTCGAGGAAGCGATCGAGGTTGTAGAACAGCGTGTAGCCGATGCGGCCACCGAGGATCACGCCCATCACGCCGTAGAACAGCAGGTCGGCCACGCGCTCGCGCGGCCACTGGAACTGCGGGTGGCGCGCGCGCAGGGTGCCGAACCACCAGAACGCGGCGAACCCGAGCAGATACATCAGGCCATACCAGTGGATCGCCAGCGGACCGAGCTGGAGGGCGATGGGATTGATAGCCGGCTGAACGAGCATGCGAGATCGGAAATATGGCTTTGGACGCTATTGTCGCGGATCGCGACCGGCCCGGACAGGTCCAGGGGCTGTTATCGCCATGGTTCTGGCGAATCCTGTCGGCTCAGGCGGCGACCACGCGACAGTAGAACGCCTTCAGATAGCGGGTTTCGGGGATCGCCGGGTGTACCGGATGATCCGGCCCCTGCTCGCCCTGCTCCAGGATCTGCAGACGCCGTCCGGCATTGCGGGTTTCGCGCAGCAGGATGCGCTTGAGCTGGTCCGCTTCCAGGTGATGCGAGCAGGAACAGGACACCAGGATGCCGTCGGTGGGCAGCAGCTGGATCGCCGCGCGGTTCAGCGCCGCATAGTGCTCCAGGCCGGCATCGAGATCCTTGCGCCGCTTGATCAGGGCGGGCGGATCGACCACCACCACCTCGAACTGGCGGCCATCGGCGCGCAGCTGCTTCAGGCCATCCAGCGCGTCAGCCCGCATCGTTTCCAGGGTCACGCCGTTGAGCTGCGCATTGCGCTGTGCCGAATCCAGTGCCGCCTGCGACGAATCCAGGCAGCTGACGGCGCTGGCACCGTAGGCCGCAGCGCGCAGGGCCCAGGCACCGACGTAGCTGAAGGTGTCGAGCACGCGCGCACCGCGCACGTACCGGCGCAGGCGGCTGCGGTTGTCGCGCTGGTCGTAGAAGAAGCCGGTTTTCTGACCGCTCTTCAGGGTCACCGCGTAACGCACGCCCTCCTCGCTGATCTCGACCGCTTCCGGAACCTCGCCGACGGTCTCGACGTAGGCGGACAGCCCTTCGATCTCGCGTGCGCCGCTGTCATTGCGCAGCACCATGCCGCGCGGCTGCAGCACCTCCTGCAGGGCGTCCAGCAGCGGCTGCTTCAGCAGCTCCATGCCGGCGGTGGTGAGCTGCACCGACAGATAGTCGCCGTAGCGATCGACCACCAGTCCGGGCAAGCCATCGGACTCACCGTGCACCAGGCGATAGCAGGGCTCGGTGTAGATGCGCTCGCGCAGCGTCAGCGCCGAGCGGATGCGTTGCGCAAACCATGCCGCATCGATGGTGGCGTCGGGTGCGCTGCTGAGCAGGCGCAGCGACAGCAAGGTGCGCGGATTGACATAGCCCATGCCCAGCGGCTTGCCGCGAGCGTCGAGCAGGCGGCACAGCGAACCGGGCGTCAATGTCTTGAAGCTGGCGTCGGTATCGATCTCGTTGGAGAACACCCAGAGATGACCGGCGCGCAGGCGGCGTTCTTCCTGGGATTTGAGTTTGAGGGTCAGCATGGAGGCCCTCCGGGGCACTGGTGAAACAGGCCCGCAATTGAAAACGGCATGCCGCAGTGGCGGCATGCCGGTCAACCATGGGAGATCGACAGAGGTGACGTCTTACGCGAAGTCGTAGCGGAATTCCGCCTTGAAGCGCGCGCGGAAGCCGTCCATCGTGAAGCGGTGATTCTGGGTCCCGGGCCGCTCGATGTTGTAGGCACCCATCAGCGACGCGATACGGCCGGTGGTATCCCAGTCGAGGCCGTTGAGCAGGCCGTAGAGCAGGCCGCCGCGGAAGGCGTCGCCGCAACCGGTGGGATCGGTCAGCGAATCGGCCTTGGCGCAGGGAATCTCGTGCACCTTGCCGCGCGCACAGATGCTGGCGCCCTTGCCGCCGCGGGTCACGATCAGCGCATCGACCCGGTCGGCAATCTGCTTCACGGTCCA
>JBEBWZ010000029.1:0-30180 GCA_040391865.1 Solimonas flava | reverse complement strand
CCTTGGCGTCCTCTCGCTCGTCGCCTTCGGCGCGGCGCTACACGCCGCCGGCACGCGGGTTGTTCGGCATCAGCACCAGATAACGGCCGGCGAGCGAGATGAACGTGGTCAGCGCGGCGCCCTTGTTGCCACGCTCTTCCTTCTCGACCTGGACGATGACTTCCTGGCCTTCCTGCAGCTGTTCGCGCGGGCCGCCGGTAGCGGATTTGAAGTAGGAGCGCGCGACTTCCTTGATCGGCAGGAAGCCGTGACGTTCTGCGCCGTACTCGATGAAGCAGGCTTCCAGCGAAGGTTCTACGCGGGTGATCTTGCCCTTGTAGATGTTCCCCTTCTTCTGTTCGCGCGAGGCGAGTTCGATATCAAGATCGTGGAGTTTCTGTCCGTCGACAATGGCCACGCGCAGCTCTTCGCGCTGCGTGGCATTGATCAAGATGCGTTTCATTTAAAAGTCTCTGTGCGGCGTCGGTCGCGCCAGCGGGGGAGGTGGGGAGGACAGCAGTCATGTTTGCTTGTCGTTCTTGCTACGTCGCCCGGTGCGCGGCTGCGCGGATTTAAAAAAGGTTTTGTCCGCTGCGCATACGCGCCGCGAACGCAAACTGGGGGCAGATTCGGGCTGCTACAATTGAGCAGCGTCCATCTTGCCTTCAGAAGTTTTCCGTAACCGTTGATTCGGGAACGGAATTCCCCGTGGAATCAACGGAATCGATATTTTGACACAAACTCGCCAGCAGGTGAAAAAAGTTGTTGTTAGCGCCGGCGAGGACGGACAGCGGATAGACAATTTTCTTATGAAACAGCTGTCTGGAGTTCCAAAGTCGGCGGTCTACCGACTATTGCGCTCCGGGCAGGTCAGAGTCAATGGCGGCCGCGCCAAACCCGAGCGTCGCCTGGTGCTGGGCGAGGAGGTCCGCATCCCGCCGGTGCATCTGGCGCCAAAGGATGAAGTGGCCCGCCCGCCGGACGCGCTGATGAACCGACTGCGCAGCGGCATCATCTATGAAGATGAACACTATCTGGCGCTATCGAAGCCCGCAGGCATCGCCGCGCCCGCCGGCAGCGGCGTGCCATATGGCGTGATCGAGGTGGTGCGTGCCTGGAATCGGTTCGAATTCATCGAGTTGGCGCATCGTCTGGATCGCGATACTAGTGGCGTCCTGTTGCTGGCCAAGACGCGCCCAGGGCTATTGCGGGCGCAGAATGCGCTGAAGCATGGCGATGTCGAGAAGCGCTATTTCGCGCTGCTGACCGGCAAATGGCGTGGCGAGGATCGCGATGTGGATGCTGCTCTGGTCCGCAGCAGGCTGGAAGGCGGCGAGCGCCGGGTGCAGATCGACGAGGAGGATGGCAAACCCTCGAAGTCGCGATTTTCGCCGAAAGCCCGGTATCGCGACGCCACTTTGTGCGAAGTTCAGATCTTTTCCGGGCGTACCCATCAGATCCGCGTGCATGCGCTGGCGCTGGGCCACTCGGTGGCAGGCGACGAAAAGTATGGTGAGCGTGAACTGAACAAGCCGCTACGCGCCTTTGGCCTGAAGCGGATGTTCCTGCACTCTCACTTTCTGAAACTGATGGCGACATCCGAGTTTCCGAAGCTGATTCTCAATGCACCGCTGCCGGACGAGTTGCGCGATGTGCTCGAAAAACTGCCCCGCAGCCGCTGAGTCTCGACGATGAACCGGATCAAGTTGTTGATCTTCGACTGGGACGGCACGCTGGCGGATTCCGCCGACAAGATCGTCAACACCATGCAGGGGGCGATTCGTGCCCTGGGGCTGCCGGCGCGGGACGATCAATCGATCCGCGAACTGATTGGCCTGGGACTCAACGAATGCCTGCAGCTGCTGTACCCCGAGATCGAACTGGCGCGGTTGCTGCAGCTGCTTGACGGCTACAAGGCGCGCTGGGTCAACGACGGCGCCGGCGAAGCCGACCTGTTTGCCGGGGCGCTGGAGGCCGTGCAGGCACTGCACGGCGATGGCTTCGATATTGCGGTGGCGACCGGGAAATCGCGCAAGGGACTTGAGCGTTCGCTGACGCAGCATGTCGGGATCCGACGCCTGCTGATCAATTCGCGCTGTGCCGATGAGACCTTGTCGAAGCCCGATCCGCTAATGTTGCGTGAGTTGCTGGCGGATCAGGGGCTGGCACCGCATGAGGCCTTGATGATCGGCGATACCGACTACGACATGGCCATGGCGGCGGCAATCGAGATGCCCGCCGTGGGCGTGAGTTGTGGTGTGCATGCGCCGGAAAGGCTGCAACGCGCAGGCGCCATCGGCCTGCTCGACGGCGTCGCCGCATTACCGGCCTGGTTGGCGCAGGCTCGGGCAGGCGAGAGTCGGCGGATCAGGGCAGGCTGAGGCCGGCGTCGGCAAGCAGGCGGCGCACGGTGATCAAGGGCAAACCGACGAGGGCGGTCGGGTCCTGGCTCTCGATCGATTCAAACAAGGTGATGCCGTAGCCCTCGCATTTGAAGCTGCCGGCGCAATCAAACGCCGCTTCGGTATCGACATAACGTTCGATCTCGGCACGGCTCAGCGAACGGAACTGCACGGTGGTGGTATCCAGGCCTTGCAGCACCTGCGATCCGGCGACCAGCGCCACGGCAGTCAGGAACTCGACACGCTGTCCGGAGGCCGCTGTCAGTTGTTCGATGGCGCTCTCGCGAGTGCCGGGTTTGCCGAGGATGCGGCCACCCAGCGCGGCGGCCTGGTCGGAGCCGAGTATCCAGCGTTGAGGATGCGTGGGTGCCAGCGCCAGGGCTTTTTCCCTTGCCAGTCGCCGGGTTAGCGCAACAACGCTCTCGCCGGTCTGTGGCGTTTCATCCACCTGCGAAGCCTGCGACGTGAACGGCAGGTGCAGTCTTTGCAGCAGTTCCGTGCGATAGCGGGAGGATGACGCCAGCAGCAGCGGAGAGTCCTGATTAATCATTGAAATGCTTTGACTTTAAGGGGGCGCGTCACTATGATTCGCGCCCCTTGTTCGGGCAAGCGTTTAGGGCGGCGATGGGCATTCCTCAGAGCGTCAGAGCCTCCAGCGCGGTAACGCAGTCGATGCGCTTCCGTGGCGAATTGCCGTTGTCCCTGTTGCCGCGCCTCGGTGCGGCGCTGGCGGCAAGCGAGGGTGAACTGCAGGTGGATCTCGAGGCCGGCAAGGCGCGGGGACTGCCGCAGTTGAGCGGTACGGTGAGCGGCCAGTTGTCGCTGCAGTGCCGTCGGTGTGATGCGATTTATCAGTGGCCGCTGGATCTGCAGGTGGGCTTGTATCTCGTCAGTAGCGAGGATGAGGAACAGGCGCTGCCTCAGGATGCCGATCCTTGCGAGGTTCAGGACGACCAGTTGCTGCTGCGCGAGGTGGTTGAAGACGAGGTTTTATTGGCCTTGCCGATGCTGCCGCGTTGTCAAATGTGCGAAACTATCGTCCAAAGTGCACCGCCGCCCGCGCGCGTCGAAGCACCGGTTGAAGTCAGGGAAAATCCGTTTGCTTCGTTGAAGCAGCGGTTTCGCAAAGATCAGTAGTGGTTCAGAGGGCTAGCCGCCCCACGGAGTAGAGCAATGGCTGTTCAAGATTCCAAGAAGTCGCGTGCTGCCCGCGGTCATCGTCATGCACACTGGAAGCGCAAGGCGACCCTGCCGGCGCTGTCCACCGATTCCACCTCGGGTGAAACCCATCTTCGTCACCACGTGACCGAAGACGGTTACTACCGCGGCAAGAAGGTCATCGACACGACTGGCGCGGCCGACGCCGCTGAGTAACAGCGACGGCCCCACGGGCACGCCCATGGCGGCCTCCGTTGTACTTGCCATCGATGCAATGAGCGGTGACCACGGCTTGGAAATGGCCGTGGACGCCGCTCTTTTGGCAATTGCCGAAAATCCACGTTTGACGCTCGTTCTGGTTGGCGACCAGACGCAGCTTGCGGCTGCGCTACAGCGCCGACGCCGTGGTGACGAGCCGCGGATCACGCTGCAGCACGCATCGGAAGTGGTGGCGATGGATGAATCGCCGTCCAAGGCCTTGCGCGCGAAGAAAGATTCGTCGATGCGGGTGGCGATCAACCTGGTCAAGGAGAATCGCGCCCAGGCCGCAGTGTCCGCCGGCAACACCGGCGCGCTGATGGCGACTGCCAAATTCGTGCTGAAAACGCTGCCCGGTATCGACCGGCCGGCGATCATTTCCGCGATCCCTTCGCTGAACGGCCACGTCCACATGCTGGATCTGGGGGCCAATGCCGAATGCAATGCCGAGCAGTTGCTGCAGTTTGCGGTGATGGGCTCCGCCCTGGTCACGGCGGTCTACGGCATCGAGCGTCCAACGGTCGGCTTGCTCAACATCGGCGAGGAAGAGATCAAGGGCAACGAAGTCATCAAGCAGGCGGCGCAGCTGCTGCAGGCTTCGCCGCTGAACTACATCGGGTTCGTCGAAGGCGATGGCATCTTCCTGAAGGATGTGGACGTGGTGGTCTGCGACGGCTTCGCGGGCAACATCGCGCTGAAGACCGGCGAAGGCGTTGCCAAGCTGATCCAGCACTTCATGAAGGAAGAGTTCACGCGCTCGATCTTCACCAAGCTTGCGGCGCTGGCCGCGATGCCGGCCCTCAAAGCCCTGGGTGGACGCATGGACCCGCGCAATTACAACGGTGCCAGCTTCGTCGGTTTGACCGGCATCGTGATCAAGAGCCATGGCAGTGCCGATACGCACGCGTTTGCCAATGCGATCCGCGTTGCGGTGCGTGAAGTCGAGAAGGAAGTGCCGTTGCGGATCAGCCGACTGATGGCGACTGCCGCGGCGACGGTACCGGTACCGCTGAGCAGCAACAACGCCTGAAGCTTCTCGCGGTCCGGACAGGATCAGCGCAGCAGGCCCTGCACGATCAGGCTGAGCCCCATCAGCAGGGTCAGCGTTTCGTAGGCGCGCTTGATGAAGCGATTGCCCTTGAGCAATCCGAGGTGTGAACCGAGATAGCCGCCCAGCAGCCCCCCGACGGCGAGGGCCGGCACCCACGCCCACGCGACCGGGCCTGCGATACCGGCCGTGAGTGCGCCGGCTGCGTTCCAGAACAGGCCGACCATCAGCATGGTGTAGGCCACGGCCTGACGGTAGTCGTGGCCGAAGTAGAGCAGAAACAGCAGCGTCGAAAACACTCCGGGACCGGAAGGAATCAACCCGGTCAGCCAGCCGACCGCGAACACGAGCGCGTAACCCAGCAACAGACCACGGCCCGTGCGGTTGCGAGGGATCGCGTTAAGGCCGAGTTGTGGGCGCAGGATCGAGAACAGGCCCAAGGCAATATTCAGCACGCCGAACACGATCTCGCCGGCGCGATCGGGAATCTGCAGTGACAGGGCGGTGCCGAAGATCACACCCGGCAGTCCTAGCAAGGTGCAGGTCACCAGAAAGCGCCAGTCGATACCGCCTTCGCGCAGATGCCTCGCGGCCGAGCCAACGCCCAGGGCAACGATCGCGACCTTGTGGGTCGCCACGGCACCGGCAAATCCCAGACCCAGCAGGATCAGCGCGGGAAACTGCACCATGCCGGCGCCGCCACCGGCGAGTGCCGAGAAGAAGCTGGCGGCGAAGCCGAGCAGGAGCAGCAGTGCGAAGACGCCGAGGGAGATCACAGCCGGAGGGACGTGGAAACGATGGCGTGAATGCGCGCGCGGAGCGCGCTCACTTCACCAGTTGATTGAGGTCGAAAATCGGCAGCAGGATCGCCAGGACAATCAGTAGCACGATGCCGCCCATCGCCAGGATCAGCACCGGTTCGAAGACGCCCATGACGGCGGCGACCAGAGTCTCGACCTCGCGCTCCTGATTCTCCGCCGAACGATCCAGCATCTCGTCGAGCTTGCCGGAGGATTCGCCGCTGGCGATCAGGTGGATGGTGATCGGCGGAAACAGTTTGCTGCTGGCCAGGGAGCGGCTCAGCGTCGCACCTTCGCGCACCTTTGCGGCGGCTTCCTCGATCGCTTCGCGCATCGGCTGGTTGGTGACCACCTGGGTGCCGATGCGCAGCGCATCGAGAATCGGGACGCCGCTGCCGAACAGGATGCCCAGCGTGCGCGTGAAACGGCCGGTGTTGGCGCCGCGGGTCAGGCGGCCGATCAGCGGCAGTTCCAGCACCATGCGATGGACGCGGCGCTTGAACGCGAGGCCGCGCATCATTCGCGCAAACACGAAGGCGCCGCCGCCGATCAGGATCAGCAGATAGATGCCGTACTCGCGCAGAAAGCCGGAGGTGGCGATCAGACCACGCGTCAGCGGCGGCAATGTGGCATCGATGCTGTCGAATACTTCGACCACCTGCGGCACGACATACGTCAGCAGCAGCACCACGACCGAGATCGCGACCAGGGTCAGGATCGCCGGATAGACCGCGGCCAGTACCACTTTCTGCTGCATGACTTGGCGTCGTTCGACGTATTCGGCCAGGCGCTCGAGGATGTAGTCGAGCTTGCCGGACTGCTCGCCGGCTTCGACCGTGGCGCGAAACAGCGGCGGGAAGGCATTCGGAAACTGGTTCAGCGAATGCGCCAGCGAACTGCCTTCGATGACGCCGGAGCGTACACCCAGCGCAATCCGCTTCACCCGCTTGGCTTCGCTTTGTTCGGAGACCGCGGTCAGTGCTTCGTCCAGGGGCAGGCCGGAGCGGACCAGCGTCGCCAGCTGGCGTGTGAACAGGGACAGTTCCGTGCCGCTGATGCCGCTGCTGCGCCGGAACGGATTGCTGCCGGCGCCGATGCGTGATTCGGCGACCTCGGTCACGCTCAGCGGCGTCAGTGCACGCTCGCGCAGCAGCTGCCGCGCATGGCGCGGCGTATCGCCTTCGATCAGACCCTTGGTCTGACGGCCTTGCGCGTCGAGCGCGCTGTATTCGTAAGCGGCCACGGCTCAGTTGCCGGCGGGTGGATTCCGGTTTCCGGCCGACGGCAGACAGCCGCTGGAAACTGGAAACTGGAAACTGGAAACTGGAGGCCGGCGCTTCATCATTCTTCGATGGTCACGCGCAGCACTTCACGTACGGTGGTCAGACCTGCAACGACCTTGTTGAAGCCGGATTGCAGGATGCCGGGGCTTTGCGTACGGGCGTAGGTTTCCAGGATCTGCTCGGAGGCGTTGTCATGGATCATGGTTTCGATCCGGCGGTCCACTTCGATGATCTCGTGGATCGCGCTGCGGCCGAGGAAGCCCATGTGCCGGCATTGCGGGCAGCCAACCGGCTGGTACAGCGTCAGTTCCTGATCGCTGGCAAAGCCCAGCTGCGCCTTCTCCGCCGCGCTCGCAGCCTGGGGCGTCTTGCAATGCCGGCACAGTTGCCGCACCAGTCGTTGTGCGACCAGTCCGACCAGCGAAGAGGACAACTGATAGGGCTCCACCCCCATATCGCGCAGGCGGGTGACGGCGCCGACGGCGGTATTGGTATGCAGCGTCGACAGCACGAAATGGCCGGTCTGCGAAGCTTGCACCGCAATCTGTGCGGTTTCCAGATCGCGGATTTCACCGACCATCACCACGTCCGGGTCCTGACGCAGAATCGCACGCAGGCCGCGTGCGAAGGTCATGTCGACCTTGGTGTTGACCTGGGTCTGGCCGACGCCGTCGATGTAGTACTCGATGGGGTCTTCGACCGTCATGATGTTGCGGCTGCGATCATTCAGCGTCGACAGTGCCGAATAAAGTGTCGTGGTCTTGCCGGAACCGGTTGGTCCGGTGACCAGCAGGATGCCGTAGGGGCGACTGATGATGCGCGTCAGGGTCGCGATCTGCGCCGCATCGAGCCCCAGTTGGCCTAGATCCAGACGCTCGGCCTGCTTGTCGAGGATACGCATCACCACACGTTCCTGATGCTGGCCGGTGGGAATGGTGGAAACGCGCACGTCGACCTTGCGGCCGCCGAAGGCACGCGAGATGCGGCCGTCCTGCGGCAGACGCTTTTCGGCGATATCGAGCTTGGCCATTACCTTGATGCGCGAGACCAGGCGCGGTGCCATCTGGCGCGGCGGCGACATGATCTCGCGCAGAACGCCATCGACGCGAAAGCGGATCTGCAGGCGCGTCTCGAAGCTTTCGATATGGATATCGGACGCGTTTTCCTTGATCGCTTCGACCAATAGCCCGTTGATGAACTTGATCACCGGCGCGTCGTCGTCGGATTCCAGCAGGTCCTGGTTTTCCTGCAGCGCCAGGGCGAGGGCGTCGAGATCGCTTTCTTCGGTGTCCAGCCCCTGCATCAGGCTGGAGCTGGCGGCAGTCTGGCCTTCATAGGTGCGCGACAGCAGCGCGTCGAACTCCTGCGGCGTGACGGTTTGCAGACGCAGCGGACGGCCGACGAAGCGGCGGGTTTCCTGGACCGCTTCGATCGCGATGCCGGGGCGTGCAACCGCCAGCACGTGCTCGCCACGATCTTCAGTGACGATCAGACCGTGGCGCTTGGCAAATGCGAACGGCGGCCGCCGTAGAGCCTGCTCCATGAGGCCGCTCAATTCGCTTCGGGCACGGGTGGCGGCGCGACAGGGGCCACGGTGGGCGGCGGCAGGGGTTCGACCGCCTCCGGCACCGTGTCGGCACCCCCGGGGGGCTGGCTGGGCGCAGCACGGTCGGTCGCCGGGCCCTGTGGCGGCGTGCCGAACGATGGCGGTGCCTGTGGCGGCAGGCCGCTGTCGCGGAAGTGTTCGTACGGCGCCAGTACCGGACGTTTGCCACCGACCAGCGGCACCGCGCCGGAGCCTGCATCGATCTGCGACTGACGGACGGTTTCGTACTTGCGACGCGTGTAGTAGTCGCCATCGCTCTGCTTGCGCAGTACCGACGGACGAATGAACAGCATCAGGTTACGTTTGGTTTTCTCGACCTTTCGTGACGAGAACAGGGAGCCGAGCAGGGGAATGTCCGACAGGAAGGGAATGCCCTGCTTGCTGTCCTGGATCTGATCGTCGATCAGGCCGCCGATCACCAGGATCTGGCCGTTCTCGACCGACACCACGTTGGTGATGGTGCGCTTGTTGGTGATCAGGTTGGCGCCGCCGGCGGTACCACTGGACAGGCCCGACAACTCCAGGTTCAGCTTCAGCTTGATGCTGTTGCCCTCGCTGATCTGCGGCGTGATCGACAGCGTCAGGCCCACATCCTTGCGTTCGATGGTCTGGAACGGATTGACCGAACCGTTGGCGCTGCCGGTGCCGGTGTTGCTGAACTGGCCGGTCAGGAACGGCACTTCCTGGCCTGCGGAGAATTTGGCCTCCTCGTTGTCCATCGTCACCAGCGTCGGGGTCGACAGCAGGTTGGTGTCGCCATCGCCCTTGAGCGCACGCAGCAGCATGCCGAAGCTGGTGCCGTTGCTGCCGCCGTCGACGCCGCCCGCGAGGTTGATGCCCGAGCCCAGCGCCTGTGCGGCCGATGCGGTATTGCCGGTGGTGGCGTAGGCACTGAGTGCTGCCAGCGTCGACGGATTGAGGATGCTGGCCGCGGCGATGCGGTTGTTGTTGAAAATGGCCCAGTCGATGCCCAACTCGCTGGACTTGCTGGCGCTGACCTCGGCGATCAGGGCTTCGACCAGCACCTGTGCGCGTTGGATGTCGAGCTGCGCGATCACGTCGCGGATCTGCCGCATGGTTTTCGGCGGCGCGGTGATGATCAGGGCATTGGTGTCCTTGTCGGCCAGCACGCGTGCGCCCGTGAGCCCGCCGCTGCCGCTGCTGGTCGCCGGGGCGGTTGGCGTGCCGCTGCTGCTGGCGGTGCCTTGCTGCTGCACCTGCTGTGCGTAGCCTTCGAGGATCGGGGCAAGGTTCTCGGCACTGGCATAGCGCAGATAAACGACCTGGGTTGCGCCATCGTCGGTCAGCGGAATATCCAGCTGCTTGATGATGCTGATCAGCTTGGCGCGGTCAGCCTTGTCGCCGCCGACCAGGATGCTGTTGCTGCGCTCGTCGGCAATGACCGTCGATGCCTTGCTGGTGGGGTCGGCTTGCTTGTCCTGCTGTGTCAACGAGGTCAGTACGCGGACCACCTCGCTGGCGGCGGCATACTCGAGGCGGATGTGCTCGATCTCCCGATCGCCAGCCTGATCCATCTGTGCGATCAATTCGCCGAGTCGCACGACGTTGGCCGCGCGGTCGGAAATGATCAGCGTGTTGTTCGGCTGATAGGCGGCCAGGTGCCCCCATTGCGGCACCAGCGGACGCAGGATGGGAACCAGCTGCGAGGCGTTGATGTTCTGCAGCTGATAGACGTGGGTGACGACCTCGTCCCGCGCCAGGCGATTGCCGCTGTTGTTCGGTGAGCCGCCATCCTGGCGCGCATTGGTTTCCGGCACGATCTTGATCGTGTCGCCTGCCGGGATCGCGGCAAATCCGTTGACTTGCAGTACCGCCAGGAAGGTTTCGTAGAGACCGGCTTCGGTCATCGGTGCCGACGAGATCACCGTCACCTTGCCCTTGACGCGGTTGTCGATGATGAAGTTGCGACCGGTGACTTCACTGACGGTCGCGATCAGCGTGCTGATCTCGGCGTCCTTGAGGTTGAGCGTGATGTCGGCCCGGGCAGGCTGCACCAGGAACAACGCCAGCACCGCGGCTAGGCACGACTTGCGAAGGATCATGTTCAATTGAACGTCAGATTGATGGTCTGCTGTTGCCCGCCGCGCTCGACGGTCAGGGTGACGGAGCTGGCCTGGCTGAGATCGCCAAGCATTTGAAGGGCCTTCTGATTGTCGTCCAATTGTATGCCATTGACCGAAGTCACCAGATCGCCCGGCCGCAGCCCCGCATTGGTGAACGCGGCGCGCTCGCGGCCGGGATAGACGCGATAGCCCTTGAGCTGACCATTGACGTTCGCCGGCTGCACGCGGATGTAGGTCGAAGCCTTGGTCGGATCGGCCAGCATCTGTTCGCGGATCTGGCCCAGTGCCAGCGCGGCCCCCGCCGGAGCGGCGGCCGGCGGGCTGTAGCTCGGGCTGGCCGTCGACGGTGCGTCGCGATTGAGGCGCAGGGTTTCTAGCTGTCCGCTACGCGACAGGATGACGCGATCCGGAAAGATCGCTTGCAGATTGACGCCGCTGACCACGTCGTCGCCAATCGCGTAAGGTTTTTCTTCGCCACTGGAATTGGCGATCAATGCCCGCGAATCGTGATCGCCGCCGGCAAGAATGCCCAGCAGCGTCAGCGACAGACGCGTGTCTGGCGCCTCCTGAGCGCGGCCGTCGGCCGTGACCGCCTCAGCCCGGAAATTGCCGAACAACTGCGCACCGACGATGCCATCGATACTGGTGTTGGTGGCGCGGGGGGTACTGCTGCCGGCCGTGACCGTCGGTGCACGCCAGCGCGCACTCTCTGGGATGGGGATCAGTGCCCACAGCAACTGCGCCAACAGCGCTGCAACCAGGACCACCAACAGCAGGCTTACCAGCGGCGGCAAGCGCCGGCCGTGCCGTTCGTAGAGCTGTGCCGCGCGATGCAGGGTCAGGGTATTGGCCATATCCCGGCATGATAACCCGCGTTCCATGACCGCAATAGCGATCAGGTGCCTCCTTCGCCTGCCGCAGCTGGCTGCTCGGCGACGGTGGGCGATGATGGATCGTCCCGCTATTTGCTGCCCATCCGGCCATTGAGTAACGTGCGGCTGGGAGTGGTGGGCAACGGGGGGAACGATGAGCACGCGCAGCATGGTCCGGCTGGGCATCAGCATGCTGGTGTTCCTGGTCTTCGCGCTGCATTCGGGTCGCTGGCTGCCGCTGCGTCTGCTCGATGTGGTTGAGGCGTTTACCTACGACGCACGCGTGGTGCTGACGCTGCCCAATAGTGGCGATCCCAGGGTGGTGGTGCTGGATCTCGACGAGCGCACGCTGGCGGCGGAAGGCTGGCCGCTGCGACGCGACAAGATGGCGATATTGGTCGAACAACTGTTCGAGACCTACGGCATTCGCGCACTCGGCTTCGACATCGTGTTCTCCGAGCCCGACGACCGCGCGATGAAAGCCTGGGAGGAATTGTCCAGCGCCCAGCTCAACGATGTGCCGGGCGTTGCCGAGCGGGATGCCGCGATTCGGGCGCAGCTGGACTACGACCGCCAGTTCGCCGAAGCGATCCGGGGCAGGCCGGTGGTCATGGGCTTCTTTTTCAAGCAGGCGGTAGCGGCTGATGAAGCGGCGGTGACCGGCTCGATCTGCGCGCCGCTGCTGGATGCCGGCGCGACGCGCCTGTACGCCGTGGATTTTCTGGCGCCGGCCGGCGCTGGGGGCAACGTCCCGGCGCTGCAGGCGGCGACGCCTTACTGCGGCTTCTTCGACAACCCGATCGTCGATGACGACGGCGCGTACCGGCGGGTGCCGCTGCTGCAGCAGTTCGAGGGCGCGCTGTATCCCTCGCTGGCACTGGCCCTGGCCCGCGTTGCGCTGGATCACCCGGCCATCGCGCTGGAGTTCGATCCGCCGGATCGACGCGTGTCGATGAACCTGGAACGCGTGCGCCTGGGGGCGGTTGCAACACCGGTCGATCAACAGGTCGCGGTGTACGTGCCGTACCGCGGTGACAACCGCACTTTCACCTATGTATCGGTGACCGACGTCATTCGCGGTCAGGTGGTGCAGCCTGAAGTCTTGAAGAATGCGGTGGTGCTGATGGGCGCGACGGCCGCGGGCCTGCTCGACTTTCGCAGCACGCCGGTCAACCGGGTGTTTGCCGGCGTGGAGGTACACGCCAATATCGTGTCCGGCATTCTCGACGGCAGCATCCGCCAGCGTGCGCCGTACTACAGCGGCATCGAGGTGAGCCTGCTGTTGCTGATTGCACTGCTGCTGGCCTGGGCGTTTTCGCGCCTGACGGCCGCGCTCAGTGCGGTGGTGGTGCTGGCGGTGGTTGCGGCGGTGATGGGGCTGGCGTTCGGACTATGGAGCGGCGCCCTGTTCATCATGCCGCTTGGTGTGCCGCTGACCTTCACCTTGGTGCTGTTCATGGCGCATCTGCTGTACGGCTATTTCATCGAGTCGCGCAGCAAGCGCGACGCGCTGAAGGCGTTTGGACAGTATGTTCCGCCGGAGCTGGTCGATGAACTGGCCGCCAAGCCGCAGGCGATTTCGATGGCCGGCAAGAACAAGGAAATGACCGTCCTGTTCTCAGACGTGCGCAGCTTCACCACCATCTCCGAGCAGTTCAAGGATCGGCCTCAGGAACTGTCTGAGCTGATGAACATGTTTCTCACGGCGCTGACCGGCGCCATCCAGAAGCATCGAGGGACCATCGACAAGTACATGGGCGACGCGATCATGGCCTTCTGGGGGGCCCCGCTGGACGATCCCGACCATGCCGTCAACGCGATGCTCGCTGGTATGGAAATGGCCCAGGCGCTGCGTGCGCTGGACGCACCGTTTGCCAAGCGCGGCTGGCCACAGCTGCAGATCGGCGTCGGCGTCAACAGCGGGATGATGAGCGTCGGCAACATGGGTTCCCAGTTCCGGGCCGCCTATACCGTCATGGGCGATGCGGTCAATCTGGGCTCGCGGCTGGAAGGGCTGACCAAGGAATATGGTGCCGCGATCATCTGCTCCGAATCCACGCGCAATGCCGCGCCATCGGATTGGGCATTCCGCGAGCTGGATCGGGTCCGCGTCAAGGGCAAGCGCGAGCCGGTGACGATCTACGAGCCGATGGGGCCCAAGGAGGCCCTGCCGTCGGAGCTGCGTCAGGAGCTGGCGCGGCACCGTGGCGCGATGCAGTTGTATCGCGCGCAGAAATGGGACGCCGCCGAGCTGGAATTCTTCAATCTTTCACGGACCGGCAAGGCTCATCCGGTGTATGCCCTGTTCATCGAGCGCATCATGTTCCTGCGCGCCAATCCGCCCGGCAAGGATTGGGATGGTACGTTCACATTCGATCACAAGTAGGGCGCCGGCCGAAACGCTGGCCGCGATCTGCCGCTGTCGCGGATCCATGGGGCGCCGAGACACCTGGCCCTCTGGGCAGCGTGCGTCGTGACGGTCCGCTGCCAGGGAACAAATGCGCGCAGGGAGGCAGCGGTCGCGGATGGTTAAACGGCTGATCCGGCTCAAATTGCGGTCGTACCGGTGAGGCTGGCACCGCAGACTTTCCGATGTGCTGCTTGCCGGTGGCTGAACGCAAACAGACATTGACGTCGCCCCCACTTTGGCCCTCCGCAAATCGCTCCAACGCAGCCGTCTGGCGTGCAGGGTGCACCGTGCCAATGGAATCAGCGACGATGGCCCTCATGGCGTGCTGGAAACCGGGTGTACGACAGGCTTGTGAAGCATCCCGCATGCCGGGATTTTCGGGTAAACAGCAGGTGATTGGCGCGGCGCCCGGAAAATATTCCGGTCTTGCGCGGCGCAGTGCCGCCCCCATCTGGGAGAGGGCAACGGTAAACTGACGGTATGAACGACGAGGTCAAACGAAATGCGGGTCATGGGCTGGTGCTCGAGGAGGCCAAGCCCAAGTTGCAGCTGCCGCCCCAGTATCGGGTGCTGATGCTCAACGATGACTTCACGCCGATGGAATTCGTGGTGCAGGTCTTGCAGCAGTTTTTTCACCATAGCCGAGAGAAGGCGGTGCAGATCATGATGCAGGTACACATGGAAGGCCGGGCAGTGGCCGGTGTGTTTTCGGCGGAGATCGCGGAAACCAAGACCGCGCAGGTCAATGCCTATGCGCGCAAGCACCAGCATCCTCTGCTGACCGTGATGGAAAAGGCGTAACCCCCCGCCGGAGGCAAAAATGTTAAGTGAAGAACTGCAGAAAGCCCTTGATGCCGCGTTTGTCAGCGCGCGAATGGAGGGGCACGAGTTGCTGACGGTCGAGCACCTGCTGCTGGCGCTGCTGTCCGATACCCATGTGGCCGAGGCGCTGACTTCGAGCGGCGCCGATACCGAGCGTCTGGAAGTGGCGCTGCGCGAGTACATTCGCACCAACGTGCAGTCGATTCGCGACGTCGAAAAGCATGAGGTTCAGCCGACCCTGTCGTTCCAGCGGGTCCTGCAGCGTGCCATCTACCACGTGCAGGCGGCGGGCAAGAAGCAGGTCAGCACGTTGAACGTGCTGGTCGCGATCTTTTCCGAGAAGGATACGCACGCGGTCTATCTGCTGGGCGAGCAGGGCGTCAGCCGCCTGGATATCGTCAATTTCATCTCGCATGGCATTGCCAAGAATGGCGCGGTGCCGGACAAGCCCAGCGACGCCGAGGAGCGCGAGGACGGAGCCGAGAAGGGGCCGACGCAGAGTCCGCTGGAGCAGTTTGCGGTCAATCTCAACGAGCGTGCCGCCAATGGCGAGATCGACCCGCTGATCGGGCGCGAGCTCGAGGTCGAGCGTGTGATGCAGACGCTGTGCCGCCGCCGCAAGAACAACCCCTTGCTGGTTGGCGAAGCGGGTGTCGGTAAAACCGCCATTGCCGAAGGACTGGCCTGGCTGGTGGTCGAGGGGCGGGTGCCGGATCTGCTCAAGAACGCGGTGGTTTACAGCCTCGATCTCGGTTCGCTGATTGCCGGAACCAAGTATCGCGGCGATTTTGAAAAGCGTTTCAAGGCGATCATCAACGATCTGCAGAAGCGCCCGGGCTCGATCGTGTTCATCGACGAGATCCACATGATCATCGGCGCCGGCGCTGCCAGCGGTGGCGTGATGGATGCATCGAACCTGCTGAAGCCCCTGCTGGCTTCCGGCGGGATTCGCTGTCTCGGTTCCACCACCTATCAGGAATATCGCGGCATCTTCGAAAAGGATCGCGCGCTGGCGCGGCGCTTCCAGAAGATCGACGTGGGCGAGCCCAGCGTCGAGGACACGGTAAAGATTCTCGAAGGCTTGCGCGCACGCTTCGAAGAGCACCACCAGGTGCAGTACACCCGCGGTGCCTTGCGCTCGGCAGTGGAGCTGTCGACGCGGCACATCACGGACCGGCAGTTGCCGGACAAGGCGATCGACGTCATCGACGAGGCGGCCGCGCGGTTGCGTCTGCTGCCGGAATCGCGGCGGCGCAAGACCGTGCAGGTGAAGGATATCGAGGAGACGATCGCACGCATTGCGCGCATTCCACCCAAGAGCGTGTCGGCCAACGATCGTGACCGGCTGGCGACGCTGGAGCGCGATCTGAAGCTGGTGATCTTCGGTCAGGATGCGGCGATCAGCCAGTTGGCTTCGTCGATCAAGCTGGCGCGCTCCGGGCTCTCCAGTCCGGAAAAGCCGATTGGCTCCTTCCTGCTGGCAGGCCCCACCGGCGTCGGCAAGACCGAAGTCACGCGCCAGCTCGCACAGTTGCTGGGGATCGAGATGATCCGCTTCGACATGTCCGAGTACATGGAGCGGCACACGGTGTCGCGCCTGATCGGAGCTCCGCCCGGGTATGTCGGTTTCGACCAGGGCGGCTTGCTGACCGAGGCGGCGATCAAGCATCCGCATTGTGTGGTGTTGCTCGATGAAATCGAGAAGGCGCATCCGGATGTGTTCAATCTGCTGCTGCAGGTCATGGACCACGGCAGGTTGACGGACAACAACGGTCGCCAGGCGGATTTCCGCAATGTGATCCTGGTCATGACCACCAATGCCGGTGCGGAGGAATCTTCACGGCGCTCGGTTGGCTTTGCCGAACAGAATCACCAGACGGATACGATGGAAGTGATCCGCAAGATGTTCACGCCGGAGTTCCGCAACCGGCTGGATGCCATCGTTTCATTCGCGCCACTGGGCCGTGCCCAGGTGCTGCGTGTGGTCGACAAGTTCATCCTGCAGCTGGAAGAACAGCTGAGTGCCAAGAGCGTGCAGCTGGATGTCGACGAGACCGCGCGCCTGTGGATCGCCGACCGTGGCTACGACGTGCGCATGGGCGCGCGTCCGATGGCACGCGTGATACAGGAGCAGTTGAAGCGGCCGCTGGCGGAAGAACTGCTGTTCGGCAAGCTGGTCAACGGCGGGCGTGTACACGTGCTGCTGGGCGAGGGCGACACGCTGGCGTTCGAAATCGAGGCGCGCGAAAAAGCGGCGCCACAACTCGAGCACCTGTAATTCCACTGGACCTGTGACGGAAACGACAAAGCCCGCGCAAGCGGGCTTTGTCGCAAATGGCGTCTTACCGACTCGGACGCACGGGTGTTACTTGTCGCGGAACGTGATGCGTCCCTTCGTCAGGTCGTAAGGCGTGAGCTGAACTGTGACCTTGTCGCCGGTCAGGATACGGATGTAGTTCTTGCGCATTCGGCCCGAGATGTGGGCGATGACCAAGTGGCCGTTTTCCAGCTTTACGCGGAACGTCGTGTTCGGCAGAGTTTCTGCCACGACGCCATTCATCTCGATGTAGTCTTCCTTCGCCATACGCCTCGGTGCCCGAAAATAGGCGGCCATTATCAGGAAAGCACCGCCCAGCTTCAACTTTATGGCGGAAGTAGTCCCCAGCCGATGCCGCCCAGCGCCTCCAGCGGCCGGAAACGGGCCTTGTACTGCATCTTTTTGCTTTCCGGGACCCAATACCCGAGATACAGATATGGCAGCGCCGCTGCTTTTGCGGCCTCGATCTGCAGCAGTACCGCCAGCGTGCCGAGGCCGCGACGGCTTTCGGCGGGCTCGAAGAAGGTGTAGACCGCCGACAGCGATTGCGGCAAGTGATCGACCACGGCGACGGCCAAGAGGCGCCCGCGGCGGCGCAGACACCAGTAGCGCACGTCCAGCCAGCGGCATTCGAGAAATACATGGAAAGCGGTACGGTCCGCAGGATCCATGCCGCCGCTGGCGTGGCGCGCCGCCAGGTAGCGGCTGTACAGCTGGAAATGCTCCTCATCCAGCCGTTTCTCGATGCGCAATTCGAGGTCGGCGTTGGCAGCGCGGCAGCGTCGCTGGCTGCGATCCGGCCGGAAGTCGGCAACCGGCACCCGCACCGGAATACAGCGGGTGCAAGCATGGCAATGCGGACGATAGGCGTGTTCGCCACTGCGCCGAAAGCCCTGGGACAGCAGTGATTCGTAGTGCGCGGGGTCCAGCGGAAAGTCCGGATCGACGAAGGCGCTGCGCGCCGCGCGTGGCGGCAGATAGCCACAGGCGTGCTCGGCGCTCAGATACAGCCGCAGAGGGCGTGCAACCGTCATGGGAAACCCAGGTGTACGCTGGAATTCGGCACATCGATCTCGAACTGCCAGATTCCAGGGGCGTGGTCGATGCGCACGGCGCTGCTCAGCTTTCTCAGGAAGGTATCGCGCGGAAGCTCCTGCGCGCCAAGGCTCATCAGGTGGGCCGAGCTGACCTGGCAATCGATCATCTCGAACTGCCACTGTTTCAGTTGCCGGGCCAGCCAGTGCAATGCGATCTTCGATGCATTGTCAGCGTGCGAGAACATCGATTCGCCGAAAAAGACGCGCCCGAGTGCGATGCCGTACAGGCCGCCGATCAGTTGTCCGTCACGCCAAAGCTCCAGACTGTGGGCATGACCTTCGGCGTGCAGCTGCCGGTAGGCCCGCTTCATCTCCTCGCCCAGCCAGGTGCCGCGACTGCGGCTGCGCACGCCGGCACAGGCCTCCAGCACGTCGCCGAAGGCCTGATCCAGGGTTACGGCATAGTCGGCGCGCCGGATCGCCTTGGCGGTGCTGCGCGAGATGTGCAGGCTGTCCGGTGTCAGCACGGCGCGCGGATTCGGACACCACCACAAGATCGGCTCGTCCGGGTTGTACCAGGGAAAGATCCCTTGCGAGTACGCCCGCAGCAAGCGCGCCGAGGTCAGATCACCGCCGATGGCCAGCAGGCCGTTCGGATCGCGCATCGCGAGATGCACGGGCGGGAAGGGCTGTTGCGGATTGCGCGGATCCAGCCAGTGGAGTCGGACGGGGCTATCCATGCGCCTAGAATACGGCGCTGGCGGTGTCAGTGAAACGTCGGGGCAACCGCCGGCAGTTGCTCGCGCAATGCCCACTGCACAACCGCGTCATGCTCGAAATGCGTGATCGGTTCGGATTCGGTCGGAGGCCCGGCTTCCGCCAGCCGCCCGGTATCGTCGAACAACACACGTGCGCCGGCGGTCTGGATACGAATTTCGCCGTTATCCGTCTTGTCATTCACCGTGAGTTGCAGATAGCGCAGGTTGCAACCGGCGAATTCGGGGAGGCGATCGGCACCGGACGCGATCAGCGCCGCCTGCTGCGAGCTGAACTCACGGATATTGCCGTCCGGGGCCAGGATGAAATGCCTGGTCTGGGTATGGGTCAGGGGTTCCATCAGCTCGATCTCGTTGGCCAGTGGGGTCTCTATGGTCTTGGACATGTGTTCTATATGAAGGTTTGCCGCCCGGTTTCAAGATCGGTGCGGGCCGAGGTGGAACAAAGGTATTTCGTGGACGCCCGGACCCGTTCGGTATACTTGGACGTTCGTATTCGCTGGGTTTCCCCAGCCTCACCGCCGGTTCTTTGCGCATGTTCAAAAGCAGATCTCACGCCACCGATGAGGCGGCCGGTCCCAGCTGGCTGGAGCGTCTGCCGCGAGAAGCGGCGATGTTGGCCTGTCTGGGGCTGTCATTGTTCCTGCTGGTCACGCTGATCAGTTTCGACCCCAATGATCCGGGCTGGTCTTCGTCCGGAAACGGTGATGCGGTGGGCAATCTGGCGGGCAGCATCGGCGCGTGGATTGCCGATGTGCTGTTGTCGCTGTGCGGTTATGTCGCGTTCCTGTTGCCCTGGGCGGTGCTGCTGATCGGCTTGCGGATCTTTCGCAATGTCGAACCGACCGCGGGCATGCCGCGCGGTGTCCGGGTTGCGGCCTGGCTGATTCTGTTGGCGAGCCTTGCCGGACTGAGTGCGATGCACATCGGCGCCTCGCCGAATTGGGCGCCACAGGGCAGTGGCGGCATCGCTGGGCAATCGCTGGCGCAGGGATTGATCGCGGTATTGAGCGGCTTTGGCGCATCCTTGCTGCTGCTGACGCTGGCCGTTGCGGCGGCGCCCCTGGCGTTGACGTTCTCCTGGCTGCAGGTGGTGGACCGTTTGGGCGTCTGGGTCTTGCAGATACTGGCGCGTGGTCGTGAGGCGGCAGAGAAGGCTGCGGCAGGTCGCGTGGTCCAGCCCGCGGTGGAGACGGTCGAGGCTGCTCCCGATGATGAAGAGCAGGAAACCTCAAGCGGACTACGGCGTATTGCGCCCGCACTGAGTACCGTGACGGAAGCCGCTGCTGTGGTTGCGGCGGGAGCGAGGGATCGCGGCAAGAAACGCAAGATTCCTGCCCTGGTTGGCCTCGAGGAAGAACAGCTGGATTTGCTGCCGGCAGCGGCCGCAGCCGCAGCCGCACCCGAAAAGGAAAAGCCGAGTGCGGCGCGCAAAGCTGCGCCTGTCGAGGTGCCGAAGTTTGAAGGCGATCCACTGCCGCCGCTCACGATCCTGGATCCGGCGAAGCCGTCGGGGCGGCAATACACCCACGAAGAACTGGAACGCCTGTCGCGTGATGTCGAGCGGCATCTGGAGTCATTCGGAATCAAGGCGCAGGTGGTTGCGGCGACGCCGGGCCCCGTGATCACGCGCTTCGAGCTGTCGCCGGCACCCGGGGTCAAGGGCTCGCAGATCACCAATCTATCGCGCGATCTGGCGCGGTCGCTGTCGGTCGCCAGTGTGCGCGTGATCGAAGTGATTGAAGGGAAATCGGTTGTCGGCCTGGAAATCCCCAACCAGAAGCGCGAGATGGTGATGCTGCGCGAGATCCTGGACTCGGCCGAGTATCAGAACTCCTCGTCACCCCTGACCATGGGACTGGGCAAGGATATCGCTGGGCATCCGGTCAGTACCGACCTCGGCAAGATGCCGCATCTGCTGGTTGCGGGCACCACCGGTGCCGGCAAGTCGGTGGCGGTGAACGCAATGATTCTGTCGATGCTGTACAAGGCGACCAAGGATCAGCTGCGCTTCATCCTGGTGGATCCGAAGGTGGTGGAACTCTCGGTCTACGAAGGCATTCCGCATCTGCTGACGCCAGTGGTGACCGACATGAAGGATGCGGCCAACGCTCTGCGCTGGAGCGTTGCCGAGATGGAGCGCCGCTATCGATTGCTGGCGGCACTGGGCGTACGCAATCTTGCAGGACTGAACAAAAAGATCGAGGAGGCGGAACAGGCCGGTACGCCGCTGACCGATCCGATGGCCAAGACGCCGGATCTGTTCGATGGCGCTACGGCCGGTGAGTTGCCGCTGCTGGCGCCGATGCCGCATATCGTGATCATCATCGACGAACTGGCCGATCTGATGATGGTGGTCGGAAAGAAGGTCGAAGAGCTGATCGCGCGTCTGGCGCAGAAGGCGCGCGCGGTCGGGATCCACCTGATCGTGGCGACGCAGCGACCGTCGGTGGACGTCATCACCGGCCTGATCAAGGCCAACGTGCCGTCGCGTGTGGCATTCCAGGTCGCTTCGCGGATCGACTCCCGCACCATTCTCGACGAGATGGGCGCGGAAACGCTGCTGGGTCACGGCGACATGCTGTTCCGGCCGATCGGTGCGCGCCAGGTGCAGCGCGTTCACGGCGCTTTCGTCGGCGACGATGAGGTGAAAAACGTTGTTGCCTACCTGAAGCAGGTCGGGCCGCCGGAATACATCGACGATATCGTCGCCGATGAAGCGCCCGCCAATGCCGGTGCCGAAGGTGGTGCGACCGATGCCGAATCGGACCCGCTGTACGACCAGGCGGTTGCCCTGGTGCTGGAGTCGCGCAAGGCTTCGGTCTCCTGGGTGCAGCGCCGCCTCAGTGTCGGCTACAACCGCGCCGCGCGGATGGTCGAGCAGATGGAGGCTTCAGGCATCGTGGGCCCCAGCGGCCCCGGCGGCAATCGCGAAATTCTCGCTCCCGGTGGGCGCGACTGATAGATCAGCGGCAGTTCAGCGTTGGGTGACACACTGGCCGGCCTCCGCGTCTGGCGGAACTTCAAGGGTATGACGATGAGCCGATGGATCAGACGGTTGGTTTTCGCAGTGCTTTGCGCAAGTTCGACAACGGTTGCGGCTGCGAGCAAGGCGGAGTTGCAGTTGCAGCAGTTTGTCGACGGTGTGCAGACCCTGTCTGCGCATTTCGAACAGCGCCAGATCGATGAACGTGGCAGCGTGATCGATACCCGTTCCGGTGAGTTTCTATTGGCGCGCCCCGGTCGTTTTCGCTGGAGCTATACCCAGCCCTATGAACAGCTGATGGTTTGCGACGGCACGCAGATCTGGAACTACGAACCGGATCTGGCGCAGGCCACGGTACGCAATGCCAGCGAGTTGTTGCGGGGTACTCCGGCGGCCTTGCTGGCGCAGCGCAGCGACATCGGCGATGGGTTCGTCATCGAAGATGGCGGTGTCGATGGTAAAGCGAGCATCGTTCGCCTGAAGCCGAAGTCCGATGACAGCGATTTTCGTGCGATTGAACTGTGGCTCGAAAAAGGGGTGCCGCAGCGCATGCGCTTTCTCGACCAGCTTGGAGGCACGACGGACATTCACTTCTCGCAGATTCAGACCAAGCTTGCCGTTGACGCGGAGCGGTTCCGCTTTCAGCCGCCGAAAGGAGTGGAAGTGATCGATGCACGTGAGCCGGCGCGCTGAACGGCGGTGATGCGGACGCCAGCATGATGAAAACGGCCACCCCCTCGACCCCCCGTTCCTCGAATCTGGCGCGGCCGCTGGCGGAACGGATGCGTCCGCGGCAGCTCGGTGATGTGGTCGGTCAGGAGCATTTGTTGGGTGAGGGCGCGCCGCTGCGCAGCCTGCTGGATGCCGGCAGTGTTCCGTCGATGGTGTTCTGGGGGCCGCCCGGCGTCGGCAAGACCACCCTGGCGCGATTGATCGCGGGCACTACGTCAGCGCAGTTTCTGACCCTGTCGGCGGTGCTGGCCGGGGTCAAGGAAATACGCGAATCCGTGGCGCTGGCCCAGGCTGAGGCCAAGGGACTCGCGGCACGGCGCACGGTGCTGTTCATCGATGAGATTCATCGTTTCAACAAGGGACAGCAGGATGCCTTGTTGCCGTTCGTCGAGGACGGGACCCTGATCCTGATCGGCGCGACGACCGAGAATCCGTCGTTTGAACTGAATGCCGCGCTGCTGTCGCGTTTGCGTGTATTTGTGCTGCGCTCCCTGGAGGCGCCAGCGATCCGCAGCCTGCTGCAGCGCGCCTTGACGGACACGCAGCAGGGGTTGGGAACCAGTATTGATGCGATCCCCGAGAGCTGGTTGGAGCGCATCGTCGAAGCGGCAGATGGTGATGCGCGACGTGCACTGATCCTGCTGGAGACGGCAGTAGAACTCTCGCGGGCCGAAGCTTCGCGCGATGACACAGTGCTCGAGCGCTTGATCGGCAAGGGTATGCGCCGCTTCGACAAGCAGGGCGAGAATTTCTACGATCAGATTTCCGCGCTGCACAAGTCAGTACGGGGCAGTGATCCCGATGCGGCACTTTACTGGCTTGCGCGCATGCTCGATGGCGGTTGTGATCCGCGCTACATCGCACGTCGTATCGTGCGCATGGCGGTCGAGGATATTGGTCTTGCCGATCCTCGGGCGCACCGCATCTGTCTCGACGCGTGGGAGACCTTCGAGCGTCTTGGCAGCCCGGAAGGTGAACTGGCCATTGGGATGGCGGTGTTGTATCTGGCCTGCGCACCCAAGAGCAACGCCGCATATGAGGCTTACAAGGCTGCGCGCAGATTGGTTGAGAGCACGGGATCCCTGGAGGTGCCGATGAATATTCGCAATGCGCCGACCAAGCTGATGAAGGATCTCGGCTATGGCCAGGACTACCGCTACGATCACGACGAGCCCGACGCACTGGCAACCGGGCAGCAATTTTTCCCTGATCGACTGGCCGGCACCGAACTATACCAACCGACTGCGCGCGGTCTGGAGATCAAGATCGGCGAAAAGCTGGCGATGTTGCGCAAGGCGCACGCCAAACCTGGTGGAACGCGGTGAATCACTGGCTTGCCGTCGCGGTGGGCGGTGGTGCGGGCGCGCTGGCGCGCTATGGCTCGGTGCGTCTGCTGACGCAGTGGCTGGGCGTCAATTTTCCGCTGGGCACCCTCGCGGTCAACGTGCTTGGCAGTCTCGCGGCCGGAATGCTGTATGTGGCTCTGGTTGAGCGTGTGGGGGTCGCGGAAGAATGGCGTAGCCTGTTGATCGTCGGTTTTCTCGGCGGGTTCACCACGTTTTCCGCCTTCTCCCTGGAAACCATGCGACTGCTGGAGACGGGCGCCCTGGGCTCCGCTGTCGTCAATGTCCTGCTGAGCGTGGCGATCTGCCTTGGTGCCTGTGCCTTGGGCTTGTACCTCGCGCGCCAGTCATTCTGAGCAGCAGGCAGGCTTACAATACCGGCATCAATGGCCGAAAGAAGTCCGTCTCCATGCTTGATCCCAAGATTCTGCGCGCACAGCCCGAACACGTTGCCCAACAGTTGGCGCGGCGCGGCTTTGATTTCAATCTTGATGGCTTCCAGGAACTGGAAGGTCGCCGCAAGAACCTGCAGTCGGAAACCGAGCGTTTGCAGGCTGAACGCAACACGCGCTCCAAGGCGATCGGTGTCGCGAAAGGCAAGGGTGAGGACATCGCGCCACTGATGGCCGATGTCGAGCAATTGGGGCAGCAGCTTGAAGCGCATCGTCTGGCGCTCGACGGCGTTCAGAGTGAACTCAACAGTTTCCTGCTTGGCTTGCCGAACTTGCCGCATGCCTCGGTACCGGATGGCAAGGATGAGAACGACAATCTGGAAGTGCGCCGCTGGGGCCAGCCGCGCGCATCGGATGGTGCACGCGACCATGCCGATCTCGGTGAAGCGCTGGGATTGATGGATTTCGCGGCAGCGGCCAAGCTCACCGGCGCGAGATTCACGGTATTGCGTGGACAGCTGGCACGTCTGCATCGCGCGCTTGCGCAGTTCATGCTCGACGTGCACACCCAGGAGCATGGGTACGAAGAACTCTATGTGCCGTATATCGTCAATGCCGCCAGCTTGCAGGGCACAGGACAGTTGCCGAAATTCGGAGAAGATCTGTTCGCTCTGCAGGGTGAACAGGACTGGCGCTTGATTCCGACCGCCGAAGTGCCTGTGACCAATCTGGTGCGAGATGAAATTCTGGCGCACGAGCAACTGCCGAGAAAATGGGTTGCGCACACGCCATGCTTCCGCTCGGAGGCTGGCTCAGCGGGCAGGGATACCCGCGGCATGATCCGCCAACACCAGTTCGACAAGGTTGAACTGGTCCATATCGTCGAGCCTGCAAAGTCCTATCAGGCGCTGGAAGAACTGGTCAGTCACGCAGAAGCCATTCTCAAGAAGCTGGAACTGCCCTTCCGGACCTTGTCGTTGTGTACCGGCGATATGGGGTTTGGTGCAGCGAAAACCTATGACCTTGAAGTGTGGCTGCCGAGTCAGAATCGTTACCGCGAAATTTCTTCATGCTCGAACTGCGAGGACTTCCAGGCGCGCCGACTGATGGCCCGCTATCGTCATCCAGAAACGCGCAAGCCAGAACTGGTTCACACCTTGAACGGTTCAGGACTGGCGGTGGGACGCACGTTGGTGGCGATCCTCGAGAATTACCAGAACGCAGACGGCAGCATCGCTATTCCCATGGCGCTAAGCGCGTATCTGCCAGGGATGCAGCGAATCGCAGCGATTTGAATAGCTGACCGCTCGCAACGGAACGAAGGCCTCTATAAAAACTGCCCCTGAAAAGGGGCAGTTTTTGCGTCTCTAGCAATAGGAGGTGACTTACTCCTTGTCGCCGGCCTTCTTACCGTCCGCTGCTGCTGCGTCAAGAGAGGCGATGCCACGCCCGACGCCGGAATCGCCGAACGCGCCGCCATCACCCGCGCTCGAGCCCGGCAGCGTGACGCCAGGATTATTGGAAACGGTAGCGATACCTGCAGCGAAATCGACGCCGGTGCCGCCGGTGCCGGAAACACCAACGCCGCTCTGGGCGAATGCCGCCGTAGCGATCATCGCGCTACCTGCAACCACTGCAATCTTTACAAGCTTGATCATGACTAACTCCTGATTAGGAATAAACCGGCTTTAGAAGCTGAAGCCAAGGCCGACGGAGCCAGCGAACTGGACGTCGTCGTTATAGCGTTCGCCGAGGTTGACTGCGCCCAGCGTGATGGTCAGCGGCAGCGAACGGAACGGTGCGGCGGACACAGCAGCATTGGCGAAGCGACCGGTATATTCACCGATGATCGAGAAGCGCGGTGTGATGTACAGCGCAAGCGAGCCAAACACGGCGGCACCGTCTTCGCCGATTTCCTGATAGACGCCGTCACCCATGCCCAGATTGGCGACGAGACCAACGGTATTGCCCAGAGTGAAGAACTTGCTGCCCACGGCGTAGACGCTGGAACTATTGGTCGGGTTGCTGGCATTGCCCCAGCGGCCGGTGCCGTTGACGCCGACGGCAAACGACGCGTGGCCAGGCAGGTTGGTATGCAGCTTCAGCGAGACCGATCCAGCTTCGCCGAAGTCGTCGCCGCTGGCACCGGTGAGCGAAGAGGTGGTGACCACCGTCTCGAGACCGACATACTTGTCGGCGTTGCCGAGGCCGAAAGCGATGCCGGCGCTGCCGTCATAATCTTCGGATGCATTGTCGATCGTTTGACCGTAGACGCCGATGCCCACGCCGCCCCAGCTTGCGCCGAATGCGACCGGAGACTGGAATGAAGCACCAGCGAGGCCACGCAGAGGACCGGCGGCCTGCTGCGCCGCGGTCTGGGCCTGGGCTGCAGCACTTGCCAGCATCAGCGCGGCGCCGGTGGCGACAAAAGCAAGCTTCTTATTGTGAATCATGAGTTCGAATCCCCTGTTTTCAATTCAGTTAGCGCAACATTGCCGCAATGCGCCATCGCCGGAAACTCTAGATGTTCCGCATTCCAATTACAAGGCCTTTATTGAGGCTTGTAACTGAAGATATGCGCTGTATCACAGAGTTCTTCAGGTCTGGTTCAGTTTGGGCCGCCGCGGCGCAAACCGGGTACTGTCGGGAGTTGGTCGGCGGCGGGTTGATAGGCCAGGTCGAATTCACCCAATGCAGCCAGAAAGTCCCCAGCTTTTTGATCTTCTCGCAGAAGAAAGCTGTTGATTCCGCAGCGCGACATCCCTAGAAGTTGGTCGCGAACCACCGCCGCACCCGTGGCGCGCAGCTCGCCGGTGTAATGGAATCGGTCGCGCAGTAGCCGCGCCTGGGAATAGGCTCTGCCATCACCAAAAGATGGGAAGCTGAGCACGATCAGCGGGCATTCGAACAGGCTCGCTTCTGCGGTGGTCAGATCCAGGGTGTTCGGGATTTGTACGCCGACGCTGAGCGATGGACGCCCTTGCACCTGACTGCCGTCTTGCTGCCAGCGGCCCCAGGAAAGCAATACCTGGCCGGAAGTGGGGAGGGCTTGATCCTCGCCCAGCAGCGGATAGTCATCAGCCTCGACCTGGCCATTGCGGATCAGGGTGCCATTCATGCCGCCACTTCCTCTTCTGCATACAGGCGCGTCTTGAACGGCGCCATGCCGATCCGGCGATAGCACTGAAGGAAGGTCTCGTCTTCCGAATAACGCTGTTCGAGGTAAACCGTCACCAGCTTTTCAACGGCGTCGGCGATGCGATGACGATCAATGGCCGGACCGGTACGGTCGCCGAGCGCCGCGTCGTTGTCGGCGGAGCCTCCCAGGGTGATCTGATACCACTCCTCGCCCTTCTTATCGACGCCGAGGATACCGATGTGACCCACGGTGTGATGGCCGCAGCCGTTCATGCAGCCGGACATCTTGATCTTGATCTCGCCGACGTCATGGAGATCATCCATCGATTCGAAGCGATCGCCGATATCCGCAGCGACACCGATCGAGCCGGCATTGGCCAGCGAGCAGAAATCCAGACCCGGGCAGCAGATCATGTCGGTCAGCAGACCGATATTCGGCGTGGCCAGACCCTGCTCGCGCAAGGCCTGCCAGACCGCGTAGAGATCCTTTTGCTCTACCTCGGCCAGCACCAGATTCTGATCGTGAGTCGCTCGGACTTCGCCGAAGCTGTAGCGTTCCGCCAGCTCCGCAACCAGTTCCATCTGTTCTGCCGTGATATCGCCGGGGGCAATGCCAGGGGCTTTCAGCGACACGAATACGCACTTGTACCCGGGGGCACGGTGTTCCTTGACGTTGCGCTTCACGAACGCGGCAAACGCAGGGTCTCTGGCCAGCGCCTGCTCGTGGCTGCTGTCGGCAGCAGCATCGGCACGATAGGGGTGCTCGTCGAAATGAGCCCGCATGCGCGTGATGTCTTCGGGCTGCAGTTTCAGCGGCCCGTCCTTGATCTGCGCCCACTCGTCCTCGACCAGTTGCGTGAACTTGGCGGCGCCGGTTTCCTTGACCAGGATCTTGATGCGTGCCTTGTAGATGTTGTCGCGACGGCCGAGGCGGTTGTAGACGCGCAGGATCGCTTCGAAATACGACAGCAGCTCCAGTTCCGGAACGAAATCGCGGACCTTGGTGCCGATGATCGGCGTGCGGCCGAGGCCGCCCCCCACGTATACCGTGTACCCCAGTTCACCGGCCGCGTTGCGTACGATGTGCACGCCGATGTCGTGGACCAGCGTCGCCGCGCGATCGGTCTCGCTGGCCGAAAACGCGATCTTGAATTTGCGCGGCAGCCAGTTGAATTCCGGATGGAACGTCGCCCACTGGCGCGTCAGCTCGCAGTAGGGGCGAGGGTCGATCAGTTCGTCCCTGGCGGCACCGGCGAGATGATCGGCTGTGATGTTGCGGATGCAATTGCCGGAGGTCTGGATCGCATGCATCTGTACCGTCGCCAGATCGGCCAGGATATCCGGCACGTCCTCGAGCTTCGGCCAGTTGAACTGCATGTTCTGGCGGGTGGTGAAGTGACCGTAGTTCTTGTCGTACTTGCGGGCGATATGCGCGAGCATCCGCACCTGCTTGGTCGAGAGCAGGCCATAGGGCACGGAGATGCGCAGCATCGGCGCAAAGCGCTGGATATAGAGCCCGTTGCGCAGACGCAGGGCGCGGTACTCGTCTTCAGGGATCTGGCCAGCAAAGAAGCGCCGCGTCTGGTCGCGGAACTGTGCGACCCGTTGGTCGACGAGATGCTGATCGTAGGAGTCGTAGCGATACATGGAGAGTGACTTGCTGCAGTGCAGCGAAGGTTAGCAGGACGAAGGGGGCGGCATAAAGTGCGCACCCTTCGGAAGAGAAGTTGCAAACGGTCAGGTCGGTAGCTGCGAGGGCAGTTGGGGCAACAGCTGGGCGGTGTGCCGGTGACGTTCCTCGGGGTCACCGATAGTGACGATTTCCTCGATCAGCTCGCGTTTCAGATGTGGCGCGAACAGTTGCAGGAACTCGTACATGTAGCCTCGCAGAAACAGGCTCCGACGAAACCCGATGTGAGTGGTACTGGCCTCGAACAGGTGGTCGGCGGGCAACCGCACCAGATCCTGGTCGTTGTGGGCGTCGTAAGCCATGTTGGCGACAATGCCAATGCCCATGTCGAGGCGCACATAGGCCTTGATCACGTCGGCGTCGACCGCCGTCAGTACCACTTCCGGCTTCAACCCATTGGCGGCGAAGGCCTGATCCAGCTTCGAGCGGCCGGTGAAGCCGAAGGTATAGGTGATGATCGGGTACTCGGCGATCGCCGCCAACGTCAGCTGCTTCAGTTTGGCCAGCGGGTGCGTGGGCTTGACCAGGACGCAGCGATTCCAGTGATAGCAGGGCAGCATCACCAGCGTTTCGAAGTGATGCATCGCTTCGGTGGCGATTGCAAAGTCAGCCTGCCCCTCGGCGGCCATCTTCGCGATCTGCGGCGGTGAACCCTGGTGCAGGTGCAGACGGACTTTCGGATAGCGGCTGCGGAACGACTGGATCACCGCGGGCAGTGCATAACGCGCCTGGGTATGGGTGGTGGCGATCGAGAGCTCGCCGCGGTCCGAATCGTGGAACTCGTCGGCAACACGTTTGATGTTTTCGACTTCATCGAGCAGCCGGCGAGTGCATTCGAGGATACGCTGGCCCGCAGGCGTGATTTCCGACAGATGCTTGCCGTTGCGGATGAAGACGTCGACGCCGAGTTCTTCCTCGAGTTGTTTGATCTGTTTGCTGACGCCTGGCTGCGAGGTGAACAGCGCCTCTGCCGCAGCCGTTACATTGAGGCCACGCTGTGCGACTTCATGAATGTAGTGGAGCTGGCGCAGCTTCATGATCTATGCA
>JBEBWZ010000028.1:0-30337 GCA_040391865.1 Solimonas flava | reverse complement strand
CTGCTGCTGCAACCGCGGGATCGCGACGTGGAGTGCCATGCCAGTGCCTGGGACATGAACATGCAGGGCGACGTGCGGATCAAGCAGTGCATCGAGCCCGACGAGGAGCAGCTGTTCACCATCCACCACGAGTTGGGGCACATCTTTTACTACCGGATGTACAACGACTTGCCGCCGCTGTTCCAGAGCGGTGCCAACGATGGCTTCCATGAAGCGATCGGCGACACCATCACCTTGTCATTGACCCCGGAGCACCTGCACAAGATCGGCCTGGTGCCGGCGCAGAAAATCGACGAAAAGGCGGTGATCAATGCACAGATGAAGCTGGCGCTCGACAAGATCGTGTTTCTGCCCTGGGGCAAGCTGGTCGATCAATGGCGCTGGAAGGTGTTCAGCGGCGAGATCACGCCGGAGCAGTACAACGCCAGCTGGTGGGCGTTACGCGCACGGTATCAGGGGGTGTCTCCGCCGCAGCTGCGCAGTGAAGACGATTTCGACCCGGGGGCCAAGTACCACATTCCCGGCAATACGCCCTATACCCGCTACTTCCTGGCGTTCGTGCTGCAGTTCCAGTTCCAGAAAGCCTTGTGTGCCGCCGCCGGGCATCACGGACCGCTGCACAGCTGCGATATCTACGGCAATGCCGAGGCCGGAAAGCGGCTGATGGCGATGCTGGCATTGGGCGCGTCGAAGCCGTGGCCGGATGCGCTGGAGAAGTTGACCGGCACACGGCAGATGGATGGTTCGGCGCTGATCGAGTACTTCCAGCCGTTGCTCGCCTATCTGCAACAGCAGAACGAGGGGCGAAGCTGCGGTTGGGATGAATCGGCGGCAGCGCCGCCGAAAGGCTGAAACGAAACGGGGCGCCGATCGGCGCCCCGTTCATTGCGGCTCGGCACGCGCTATTTCTGTTTCCAGCTGCCGTTGACGTCCTGATACCACCAACCCGGGGCGGCCTTTGCGATCCAGCGGCTCGCGAACACGCTGCGAATCTGCGATTCCCACTGCGGTTGACCGTTGACGCTGGCCAGTTCGCGATACAGGGCTGCGCGATCGGTGTTTTCGTTGGCGACCAGGATGCGCACGGCGTTGCGTGCCGAGAGCGGAACCGAGTTTGGATCGCGCAGCGCGACGTAGCCGTCGGCGGTAAGCCCCACGGCGCCGCTCTCGAACTGCGGTTTCAGCTCCGCGAAACGATTTTCCATCTGCACCTTGAGACGGGTGATCTCGGGTGAAGAGGCATCGATATTGGGGCTTTCCTGCGCTTGTGCGGCGGGCACCAGCAGATCCAGCGTGGCGATCATCAGCTGTGCGCCAAGCGACGACGTGGGCGACGGCGCTTCCGACTGCGAGGGCTGGCCCCAGACGTCGTCGATGATGCGATCCGCGGCCTTTTCGGCGGCGGCGGCAGGGAAATAGACATTGATGGTGACGCAGGCGGCAAGGGTCGCGACGCCGGCGAACAGGGAGATGGGTAGCCAGGGTTTCATGGTCGCTCCGGAAACGGATTCTCAGGGGGCGCAGTATAAGAGGCCGCGATGTGAACGCGTCGTGAATTCTTCGCAATCAACGCCAGCTTCACGGTGGGTCGATGGTGACGCCCTGGGTATTGCGCACGCTCATCAGCTGCTGCAGAAATACATTCCAGCTCACATCGCGGGTGTGGCCGATCACGTCGATGCGTGGCAGCAGGCGGCCCTGTACCAGCACATAGCCATCTCCCTGTTCAGTGGGGCCAATGCCATCCATGCGGCAAATCCCGTTGTCGAGCACGCAGCTCCAGCCGATGCGCGCGTAGGCAAACTCCTTGAACAGGCTCAGCGCGCCGCGCGACAGCAGACCGCTGGGACCGCCGCCGATCGCCGAGATATTGTCGATGGCCCGCTGTGAAATGCGCCGTGAGCCGCGATCCCCGGGGGTGCTGTACAGCCTCGCGTTCATCGCCACCGGCCGCCAGCCGAGGATGCGCAGATCCTTGATGTCGCCGTCGATGCGACCGGTGATGCGGCCGAACGAGAATGCGCCGGTGATCGCGGCCAGATCCAGCCGCCGCAGCCGCACCTCTGCGCGGATGCGTGGCAGTACGCCCAGCGGATCCTGCACCGTCAACTGGTCGATGGTGATTTCGCCGTCGAAGGCGGTAGCGGTCAGCGCACCGTCCAGCGACAGCGCGCGATCGCGCAGATGCAGGCCGGGAATGCGCCCCGAGAGGCTGCCGCCAAACTCCGGCCAACCCAGTGCGCGACTCAGCTGGGTGAGATCGATCGGTTCCAGTGTCGCGTCGAAATCGGCATGCAGCGTGTCGCTGTCGAAGCCTTCCAGCGCCAGGGTCTGTACCGCCAGAGCACCATCGAGCACCGGCAGGCGCGCCGGTGCGAGCAGGCGCAGCCCCTGCGCCTCAAGTTGCAACTGCAACTCGGCGGCGCCCAGCGGAATCGCGAACAGCTGGCCGCGCTGCCACGCCAGCGCGGAGGCGGGTGCGGTTCCGTCGCGGCGCCAATGCAAGGCGCCCTCCAGGCCCTGCAGCTGCAGGGCCAGGCGCGTGCTGTCGAGATGAGCCTGCTCCAGGTGCAGCTCACCGTTCTGCAATTGCGCGTCGGTGAGACTGGCGAGCAGGCGGGCGCGACCGGTGGCGGCAAGATCATCGGCCCGTGTTCCGGCCAGCAGCGGTTTGGCATACAGCGCGATCAAGGGCGCGAGTTGCGCATCGTCGAGTTGTAGTTGCAGCCGATGCTGCTGCAACGGCTGTGTGGCCGATAACTGACCATGCAGCGACGCACGCGCGACATCGCGTTGCACCAGCGTCATGGTCTCCAGCTCGATCGGCGTGCCGGGGCCGCGCCAGTGCAGGCCGATGTCGAGTTGCAGCGGATGGAGAGTGAAGTCGATGAAGATCGGCTCGGCGTAGACCTGACCGCGATCGGCGCTCAGGCTCAGCGCGGCGGTGTGTTGCGCCCCCGCTTGCGACACATGGCCGGACAACTGCAGATGCAGGGCCTCACTGGCAAGCGTGCCGTCGGCACGGCTGTAGTTCAGCGTCAGCTGCGAGGTGCCGAGATCGAGTTGCCAGCGCTGCAGGGTTTCGAGACGCGCGGTGAACGGTGCCTGAAGTGTCGCCTGGGGTGTCGCGTGCAACGACAGCTTGCCACCCTCGCAGGCGAGGATCTCCCGGCTTAGCAGACGGGCGCAATCGAGTCTGGCCTGAATCGGTGGTAGTGCCGGGTCCTGCACCTCGATTCGCGCGGCGCGGGCGGTTGCTGCAGCACCAAGCTGCCAGTCTGCGCGCAGGTCTTGCGCCTGCCAGCCGGGGCCTTCGACACGGCCGACATGGAGTTCGACGCGGGTGGCGCCCACCACCGGCGCGGCGAACATCGCGAGCAGACAGCACATCAGATAGCGCATAGGCACGATAATACGGCCAGACCTGCCATTTGCAGTTCGCGACCTCGCTAAACTTCCGCCAGCTCATGGACCCACGTTCGATACTTGCGCAGTGCCCGCTGTTCCTGCGCCTGTCCGCTGCGGCGCTGGATCTGCTGGCGTCACGCGCGGAACTGGTCGAGATTGCCAGCGGCCGCATGTTGTATGACGCCGGCAGTGCGCCCGACAGCATCTATATCGTTGCCACCGGTCGACTCGAAGTGGTCAGGACCACGGGCGTGGTGGTGGCCACGATCTCGCGGCTGGAACCGATCGGCGAGATCGGCGCGCTGTCCGGTGACCCCCGTAATGCCAGCGTGCTGGCGGTGCGCGACAGCGTGCTGGTCAAGGTGCCCGGCGAACATTGGTACGACGTGGCGCGCGCCCATCCCGATGCCCTGATCGAGATCACGCGCGTGATCGTGCGACGCCTGCGTCAGAACCAGAGTGAACAGCGGCGAGAGTCGGTGCGCCGGGCACGCAGCTTTGCCGTGATTCCGGCGACCGCGGATGCCGATGCGGTGCTGATCGCGCGAGGACTGTGCCAGACCCTGTCCGGGTATTGCGGTGCGCGTCTGGTCGACGCGGCGGCGGTCGATAGTGAGCTGGGCACGGGCGCTGCGCAGGTGCGTATCGACAGCGGTGAGGGCAATACCCGACTGATCGAACACCTGAATACGCTGGAGCGCGAGCACCAGCACTTGGTGTACCTGGCCGACGCCGATACCGATGCCTGGTCGCGTCGCTGCATGCGTCAGGCCGATCGCATCCTGATCGTGGCCAATGCCCACAGCCCGGCCATCGCCAGTGCCATGGTCGAAGAGCTGCAGCGCAGTGGTGCGCGCGTACCGGTGGATCTGGTGCTGATCCGCCCCAGCGGCGCGCCGGCGGGCGATGTCGCCGGCTGGCGTGCGCGGGTGCAGGCCAGCGCGCACTATTTCGTGCGGCCCGGGCATCTTCCCGACCTTGCCAGCCTGGCGCGACAGCTCAGTGGCCGCGGTGTCGGCATCGTGCTCGGTGGCGGCGGCGCGCGTGGCTTTGCCCACATCGGTCTGATGCGCGCGCTGCAGGAGCTCGGGATTCCGGTCGATGCGGTCGGTGGTTCGAGCATGGGCGCCTTCTTTGCCGCACTGATCGCCTGCGGCTATGACCACCATGAGCAGCTGCACATTGCGCGTGAAACCTTCGTGCGCAACAACTACCTGAATGACTACGTGTTCCCCAGCGTCGCGCTGATTCGCGGAAGAAAATTCACGCGGCGTCTGCATGAAATCTTTGATGATCGGCGCATCGAAGAGCTGCGGATGCCGTACTACTGTGTCTCGACCAATCTGACCCGCGGCACCGCGATGATTCACGACCAGGGGCCGCTGTATCTGTGGGTCGCGACCAGCATGGCGGTGCCGGGGGTCGCGCCACCGGTGGTCTACCGCGGCGAATTGCTGGCCGACGGTGCAGTGATCAACAGCCTGCCGACCGACGTGATGCAGCGCCTCGAGCGCGGCCCGATCATCGCTTCCGATGTCAGCACCGAGGGCGGCATCAGTGCGCCAGGGATCGAGGGTCCGGATCCGGAAGGGCTGTTCAAGATGCACGGCGAGCGTCCGCGCCTGTTCTCCATCATCCATCGTACGGCCACGCTTACCAGCGAGAGCGGCATCGCTGCGCGTGCGGCGCTGGCCGACCTCTATCTGCGCATGCCGGTGGCCAAGGTGGCGCTGTTCGACTGGAAGCGGTTCGACGAGGTGGTCGAGTACGGATATCAGTACGCAATGGAGCAACTGCAGCCGGTTTGTGACCGATTTCTCGCTTGACCGTCGCTCGATTTAGTGGCAAAACAAGCCCCTGTCGCAAAAAGATACACAAGGCGACAAACGCAGCGATAGACGATAACTGCCGGTACGACCGGTAGTTGCGCAAGTGTTGGGGGAAAAGCTCTGAGCCTGAATTCGGGCGAAGTGGTCCGCGTAGGCCAAGTTGCCGATCGTTCGGCGACGGCGAGCGCGTGCAGTGTCCCGAAGGTAACGCCTCCGGGCCTTTATCAGCGCTACGGCAAACGCATTTTCGACCTTACTTTTTCCAGCTGCTTTCTGGTGGTCGTCGGCAGCTGGCTGTTTCCGGCCATTGCCGTGGCGGTACGTCTGGAAAGCCGCGGGCCGCTGGTTTTCCGGCAGAAACGGGTGGGGCGTGACGGCGTCATTTTCGAATGCCTGAAGTTCCGCACCATGCACCACGAGCCTTCGGCGCCGTTCATGCAGGCATCGCCGACGGATCCGCGCGTGACCCGTGTCGGGCGCTTCCTGCGTCGCCACAACCTGGATGAAATGCCGCAGTTCGTGAATGTACTGCGTGGCGAGATGTCCGTCGTCGGGCCGCGCCCGCATGTGCCGGAACTCGATGATTATTTCCAGGAACGTCTGCCGGATTACAACCGGCGCACGGCGGTGGTTCCGGGAATCACGGGCCTTGCGCAGATTCGCGGCTACCGCGGCGAGACCCGCACACTGCGGCAGATGATGCAGCGGGTACGACTCGATGTTTTTTACGTGAGGCGCTGCAGCTTCATTCTGGATTTCTCCACCATCGTGGCGACGGTCTCGCGCAGCGTGAAGGGCGATTCAAACGCCTATTAGTGCGCGCAGCGATGGATGGGGCGCTGCTAGCGCCGCTTTTTTTCTTGCAAATTCTTACGTTTCGAGCCCCAAAAAAAGGCCCGGTAGCAACGCTACCGGGCCTTTTGACTGCGGTGGAGTCTTACTCCTTGATGACCTTGAACTCCACGCGGCGATTCATCGCGCGGCCATCGTCGGTCTTGTTGTCCGCGACCGGCTTCGACTCACCGTAGCCCTGAGCCTTCAGACGGTTGGCACTGACACCGTTCTGGATCAGGTGGTTGCGGACCGACTCGGCACGGGCCTTCGACAGGCGCAGGTTGTAGGCATCCGCACCCTTGCTGTCAGTGTGGCCTTCGATGTGCACTTCCATGCTCGGCTGACCCTTCAGGCCGGCGGCGACGCCGTCAAGAATGTTGCGGGCATCGGCCGTCAGTGCAGCGGAATCGAACTCGAAGTTCACGTCGCGCAGGACCAGTACCTGTGCCTTGATCGCACAGCCACGCGCATCGACCTTCAGGCCGCGGGTAGTGTTCGGGCAGGCATCGCGATCATCGGGGACGCCATCGCCATCGCTGTCCGGCGGCGGCAGCGGGCAGCCACGGCTGTCGACTGCCGTGCGGGGCAGGGTGCCCGGGCTGGCATCCTGCTTATCCGTTACGCCGTCGCCGTCGCTATCGATAACGACCGGCGGCGGCGGTGGCGGCGGCGGTGCCGGCTGCGTGGTGCTCAGCGCAACCTGGACACCGAGGTTTACCTGCGTGTCGTAGATGTGATCGCGACCCGGGTTCAATTCGTCATTGAAGATGGCGAGGCGACGGCCCTCCAGGCGGATCGAGGTGTCGCGGTTGCCGCCGACGTTCCAGAGCAAGCCACCACCGGCGTTGGCGTAGCCGGAATCCTGGCCGTTGTTGGGGATATCGTCATGCTGATAACCGCCGCCGATCAGCAGGAACGGTGCAAGGCGGGTCTTCGCCAGCTTCATGTTCAGATCGAAGCCGGCGCCCAGCAGGCGGTCATCGTTGTTGTCGTAGTTGTGCTCGGCACGATTGGCGAACAACGAAATTTCGCTCGACAGATAGTTGTTCATCGGGAAGCCGAACAACAGACGGGCGCCAAGGCCATCGTCATCATTGCGCGATGAATCCGGGAACATGTAGCTGCCCAGGACGCCCATGTAGGGGCCCTTCGCTTCGTCTGCCATGGCCGCAGTCGATGCGCCACAGCACAGTGCAAGCGCGACCGCGAGGGTAGTTGGTTTCATTGTCACTCCCGTTTGAAAATAATCGCCGACAAACATGCGTCGGCTGCCAATAAAGCTGAGGGTATCTTTGCTTTTTCCGATGAATCTTTGCTGAATCGTAAACAAAAACGGCGGCCGTGGGCCGCCGTTTTCTCGCTGAGCGAGCTACTTCGTCAGAATCTTGAACTCGACACGTCGATTCTGCGCACGACCCTCTTCGGTATTGTTATCAGCAATCGGGTTGAACTCTCCGTACCCTTCCGCACGCAAGCGACTGGCATCGAAACCGCGGGCGACGAGGAAGTTGCGCACAGTGGTCGCGCGTTGCTGCGACAGGTTGAGGTTGTAGGACTGGGAGCCGAGCGAATCGGTATGCCCGCCGATCTCGACGCTGATGTCGGCCTGCTGGCTCAGGCCGTCGTAAACACGGTCCAGCGCTGCACGTGCGGCGTGAGTCAGCTTCGCGGAATCGAACTCGAATGCGACGCTGTCGAGCACCACCACGGTTTGTTCCTTGACGATGCAGCCGTGGACGTCGACGCGGAATCCAGGCGGAGTGCCCGGGCAACGATCCTCACTGTCGAGCACGCCGTCGTTGTCGGCATCGAGACTGATCGGCGGCACCACGACCGGGCAACCGCTGGGATCGACCAGCGTTCCGGCAGGTGTCATCGGGCAGGCATCCTGGGCATTGGGCACGCCATCATTGTCGTCGTCGAGGCTGAGCGGGCAACCGTTGGCATCGACGCTGAGGCCACGCGGTGTGTTGGGGCAGGCATCGCGATCATCGGTGACACCGTCGCCGTCGCTATCGACCACCGCCACGCGTCCGGGGCCGAACGAGAATTGCACGCCCAGATTGACGCGCGGATCGTAGAGCACGCTGTTGCCGGGATACTGTTCGCTGTTGAACGTGGCGTAGTAGCGTCCTTCCAGGCGGAACTGGAACTGCGACCAGCCCGCGAGCATGCCGACACCGGCATTGAGGTAGGGCGAGATCTCTTCCTCGTTGACGTAGTCTTCCCAGACCGCACCGACACCGGTCAGCAGAAAGGCGCCGAAACGATTGGAGCCTGCGAACATCGAACGCAGATCGATGCCGCCGCCGTAGGCATAGTCGTATTCGTCGATCGTTTCGAGCTGCGCGCGCTGGCCAAACGCATTCAGCTCGACGCTTAGCCAGCGATTGACCGGGCTGCCGTACAGCACGTGCCAGCCGGCGCCGTCGTCGGTTTTGCGGGCGCTGTCGGTGAAGATGTAGCTGCCCATCAGGCCGAAGTAATTGGGTGGTGCGTCGGCGTGTGCAATCCCCGTCGACAAGCACATCAACATCACGAGCGCAGCGCTGGCTAAATGCTTCACGATATCCCCCTACCTTTTTATGAGAAGCCTCTGCCCGCAATCCTCGCTGGCGGGCGCCGGTCCATGCTTATATTACGGAAACTGTACGCTCTGGTCGCGGACTTGTCTTGGCGGCCCATTCTGCTCGAAGGTAGCCGCTCCCCATTGAGTCGGACGATCGCGGTATCGCGATGCAGGGAAGATATGACGATGCGAACGCTCCTCCGGTTTTCCCTGTTGCTGCTCATGAGTGCGAATGTGCTGGCTGCCGACTATCCCAAGACACCGCAAGTAGCGGTGGTAGATGATTATTTCGGCACACAGGTGCCCGACCCCTATCGCTGGCTGGAGGATGCGGACTCTGCGCAAACCGCCGCTTGGGTCGCGGCCCAGAATCAGCTGAGCCTGCCGTTTCTTGCGAATCTTCCACAGCGCGAGCGGTTGCAGCGCCGACTGTCGCAGCTGTGGAATTACGAACGCTATGAAGGGGTGACCAAGACCGCGGGGCACTATTTCTATCGTCGCAACGACGGTTTGCAGAATCAGTCGGTGCTGTACGTGCGGGATTCGATGAAGGCTGCGCCGCGGATCCTGCTGGACCCCAATGCGCTGGCGGCGGATGGCACGGTGGCCTTGACGCAGTACGAGGCATCGCCGGATGCGCGCTGGCTGGCCTATGGCACGGCGGCGGCCGGTTCGGACTGGAACGAGTTCCGGATTCGCAAAGTGGCCGATGGCAAGGACAGTGCCGAGGTGCTGCGCCGGATCAAGTTTTCCAGCATTGCCTGGACTGGCGACGGCCAGGGTTTTTTCTATGCGCGCTATCCGGATCCGCCGCAGGGTACGAGTGCCGGAACCTTCGACGACCTCGCCAATCAGGCGCTGTACTACCATCGGATCGGGACGCCGCAGGCTGCGGACCGCTTGATCCATCGCGATCGCGCGCAGCCGAAGTGGGGCTGGCAGCCGCAGGTGACCGATGACGGCCGCTACCTGGTGGTCAGTGTCTGGCGCGGCTCGGAAGATCAGTATCGGATCTACGTGAAGGATCTGGGTGATCCCTTGCAGCCGCAGTTCGATGCGCCATTCGTGCGCCTGATCGATGAATTCGAAGCGGATTACACCCTGATCGGCAACGTCGGGTCGCGGTTGTATTTCCGCACCGGCAAGGAGGTGCAGCGCGGCCGCATCGTCGCGATCGATCTCGAGAATCCGGCACCGGCTGACTGGCAGACGATCGTCGCCGAGCAGGCCGACACGCTGCAGCACGCGCAGTTTGCGGGCGACGGCATCGTTGCCTTGTACATGCACGATGCCACCTCGCGCCTGCGGCGCCTGGATCTGCAAGGCAAGGATCTGGGCGAGATCCGTCTGCCCGGTCTCGGCAGCGTGTTGCAGTTCAGCGCCAAGGCCGGCGACCCCGAAGTGTTTCTGTCCTACAGCGCATTCAATACGCCGGCCACCAACTACCGCGCCGATTTCGCCAGCGGCAAGGTCGCCGTGTATCAGCCGATCAAGCTGAATTTCGACCCGGACGCCTATGTCACCGAGCAGGTGTTCTATGCCTCCAGGGATGGCACGCGCGTGCCGATGTTCATTTCGTACAAGAAAGGCCTGAAGCGCGATGGCCGCAATCCGGTGCATCTGTACGGCTATGGCGGGTTCGATATTTCGCTGACCCCCAGCTTTTCGGTGCCGAACCTGGTGTGGATGGAAAGCGGCGGGGTCTATGCCGTGGCCAATCTGCGTGGCGGCGGCGAGTACGGCAAGCCGTGGCACGAGGCCGGCACTCAGGCGCGCAAACAGAATGTGTTCGACGATTTCATCGCCGCGGCGGAATACCTGATCGAGGCCAAGTGGAGCACCCCGGCACAGCTGGCGATCAGCGGGCGCTCCAACGGCGGCCTGCTGGTCGGCGCGACCCTGAATCAGCGGCCGGAGCTGTTTGCCGCGGCGCTGCCCGGCGTCGGGGTGATGGACATGCTGCGCTACCACCGGTTCACCATCGGCTGGGCCTGGGCGTCGGACTACGGCACCTCGGAGACCGCGGAGGGGTTCAGGTATCTGTCGGCCTATTCGCCGTATCACACCATCCGCCGACAGACGAAGTACCCGGCGGTGCTGGTGACCACGGCCGACCATGACGACCGCGTGGTGCCCGGGCATTCGTTCAAGTACGCCGCGGCGCTGCAGGCGGCGCAGGCCGGCGAGGCGCCGATCCTGATCCGGATCGACGTCAAGGCCGGCCACGGCGCCGGCAAGCCGATCGGCAAGCTGATCGAGGAAGAAGCGGACAAGCTGGCGTTCATGCTGCGCTATACACAGCTGCCGTAATTCACATTACCTAAGCCCTGGCGACAGCGACCCCTGGCCTTGCGGTCATTACCCCCAACCATGCAAACTGTGCCATTGTGTAATGGTACATTTGCAGGGGTAAGTGATGACCATAGGCTGGAGTCCCGATAGCAACGATCTGGTGCAGTTCCGCAGCGTGCAGCAGCTGGCGTACCGCTGTGCGGAAGCGGTGGCGGCGGAAATGCAGCCGGGCATGACCGAGCGCGAAGTCGCGGCGCAGATGCAGCAGTGGTTGCGTGCGGAAGGGGCCGACGACTGTTTCCATCAGCCGTTCGCCTGGTTCGGCGATCGCACCGCGTTCCGCGGTTTCATCGGCTTCAAGCATCTGGGCGGCTTCAACCCGGCGTTCTATCCCGGCAGCCGGCGCCTGGAAGTGGGGATGCCGTACATCCTCGATTGTGCGCCGACGCGCAATGGCTACACCGCCGATATCGGCTACTGCGGGGTGATCGGCGAGAACCGCACGCTCGATCGCCTGATGGATGACCTGCTCGAATATCGTGCGCTGATCCTTGATCTGATCAAGCAGCGCCGCCGACTGTCGGAAGTCAGCCAGGCCGTCGATCGCCTGTGCGCGCGCCATGGCTATGAGCCGCGCCACAAGGCGTATCCGTTCCAGGTGTTGGCACATCGCATCGAAAAGCTCGACAACGATGGCCGCGACCAGCACCGCAGCCTGCTGAATTTTGGTGTGCGCAATGTCGCCGAGCTGGCGCGCAACCGCATCCGCGGCCTGCGCGAGGGCTGGTCGCCGCTGTGGTCCAGCGGTGCCTCGTCGGACCATCCGCCGACGCCGGGCCTCTGGGCAGTCGAGCCGCACCTGGGCTTCCGCGATGTCGGTGCCAAGTGGGAAGAAATGCTGGTGATTACCGAAGACGACGCGTTCTGGCTCGACGACGACGTGCCGCATGTGCGCCGCGCCATCAGCCGCGGCCTGTTGCCGCTGGCGGCCTGAATACGGGCTGCGGCCTCGCTATCTGAAGGATCGTGAATGATGACTATCCAGAATCTACGTGTGGTATCCGGGGACGTTGAACTCGCCGTGACGGTCCACGGCGATGCCGAACGGCCGGTGGTGGTGCTGGTGCACGGCTATCCGGACAGCAGCCATGTCTGGCACAAGGTCGTTGAGCCGCTCAGCGAGCGCTACTGCGTGGTCGTGTACGACGTGCGCGGTGCCGGCGACTCCACCGCGCCGCAGGCGACCGAGGCCTACGAACTCGCGCATCTGGTGAGCGATCTGGCGGCGGTCATCGATACCGTCAGTCCGCAGCGGTCGGTGCATCTGGTTGCGCATGACTGGGGCTCGATCCAGAGCTGGGAAGCGGTCACCACCGAGCGTCTGCAGGGCCGCATCGCGTCGTACACCACGATCTCCGGACCGTCGCTGGACCACGCCGGGTACTGGATCCTGCGGCGCCTGCGCAGCGGCTCGCCGGCGCAGCTGGCGCAGGTGGCGAATCAGGCCCTGCATTCCTGGTACATCGGCGCCTTTCATCTGCCACTGGTGCCCTCGGCCTGGCGATTGGGGCTGGATCAGCTGTGGCCCAAGCTGCTCAAGAAAGCGGAAGGCATCAGTGCGCCGGCCTCGAGCACGCAGGGCGCCGATGGCGAGCGCGGCATTCGCCTGTACCGTGCCAACGTGGTGCGACGCCTGCTGGCGCCGCGCGAGCGTCATACACAGGTTCCGGTGCAGCTGGTGGTGCCGACGCGCGACCGCTTCGTGAGCAAGGAACTGCTCGAAGATCTGCCGCTGTGGGTCGATCGCCTGTGGCGCCGCGACATCGCGGCCGGGCACTGGCTGCAACTGAGCCATCCGCTGCAGGTCGTGCAGTACATCAGCGAGTTCGTGGAGTTCATCGAAAGCGGTGTCGAATCGATCGCGTTGCAGCGCTCGCGGGTGCGCGCGGTTCCCGGAGACCGTGCGCAGCCATATGCCGGCAAGCTGGCGCTGGTTACCGGCGCCGGCGGCGGTATCGGCCGCGAAACGCTGCTGATGCTGGCCGAGCGCGGCGCCGAGGTGATTGCGGTCGATATCGATCGCGACGCCGCCGAGCGCAGTGCCGAACTGGCGCGGCTGCTGGGCGCGACCGCGCATGCGCAGGTGGTCGATGTCGGCAATACCGCGGCGATGGAAGTGCTTGCCGGTTGGGTCGAAAGCGAACTGGGTGCGCCCGATATCGTGATCAACAACGCCGGCATCGGTCTGGCCGGCAGCTTCATGGAGACCGATGCCGCCGACTGGGAGCGCCTGCTGCGGATCAACCTGTTCGGCGTGATTCACGGTTCGCGCCTGTTCGCGCGGCAAATGATTGCGGCCGGAAAATCCGGGCACATCGTCAATCTGGCATCGGCGGCCGCCTACACACCCTCGCGGACCCTGCCGGCGTACTCGACCAGCAAGGCAGCGGTGCTGATGCTCAGCGACTGCCTGCGTGCCGAGTTGTCCGATGCCGGTATCCATGTGCTCAGTGTCTGTCCCGGCATCGTCGATACCGGGATCACGCAGCGCACCCGATTCGTCGGAGTGGGCGATGACGAGCAGCAGCGCCGCCGCGAGCGCGCCAGCGATCTGTACCGGCGTCGCAATCTGACGCCGCAGGCGGTGGCCGCGGCGATTCTCGACGGCATCGAGCAGCGCAAGGCGGAAGTCCTGGTCGGCGCCGAAGCGGTCGGCATGCGGCTGCTGAACCGCTATCTGCCGAACGTCGCGCGCAGTCTCGCGCGACTCGATCTTGCATCCTGAAAAACCCTCATGTCACGGGAGATGGACATCATGAAACCGATCCGCCGCGACCTGCGCTTTGCGCTGCCGGCCAACCGCATCAACAACTGGCATGCGCAGGGCCTGCATGTCACGCAGTTCTTCAACACCCTGTCGGTGTTCTTCCCTTCGGGCGAGCGCTTCTTCATCGACAGCGTCCGTCACTTCCGCAAGCACGAGGCATTGCAGGCGCCGGAACTGCAGCAGGCGATCACCGCGTTCATCGGCCAGGAGGCGATGCATGGCCGCGAGCATGAGGACTACAACGAGCTGATGCAGGCGGCGGGATTGCCGGCCGAACGCATGGAGCATCTGGTGATCCGCATTCTCGAGTACGTGCGTGTCAACGCCGCACCGGAGGTGCGTCTGGCGGCGACCATTGCGCTGGAACACTTCACGGCCATTCTTGCCGACAGCCTGCTGAGCCGCGATGCGGTGATCGGCGGTTCGGAGACACGTTTTGCCGCGTTGTGGCGCTGGCATGCGCTGGAGGAAACCGAGCACAAGGCAGTCGCCTATGACGTCTGGGAGGCGGTGATGGGCAAGGACCTGCGTGCCTATGCCCTGCGGAGCTCGGTGATGGTGCTGGCCACGGTGGTGTTCTGGGCGTTGATCGTGCCGTTCCTGATCGAGAACGTGCGTCGCAATGGTGGTGCGCTCAGTCTGCGTGGCTGGTGGTCGCTGCTGAGTTTCCATGTAGGCAAGCCGGGCATGTTGCGTCGCATTGCAGGGCCGTATCTGGATTACTTCCGTCCCGGGTTTCACCCCTGGCAGCATGACAACCGCCACTATCTCGCAGAGATGGAGCAGCTGGTTGCCGAGTTCCAGGCGCTGCCGCTGTCACAGGCGGCGTAGAGCCCTTCTTCAGGAGAAAGCGAGCATGAGCAAGCAAAAACTCATTTCCAAGACCGACGTGCCATTGGTGACGCGCCGCGTCCGCTTCGACTGGAGCGAGACACCGCTGGAGTGGATTCCCGGCCAGCCCTACGCCAGTCACTTCATCAACAACATCAACATGCTGCTGCCGGCGGGCGAGTTCTGGTTCTGCCGCGTCTACAACCAGGCGCTGCCGCTGATCCGCGACGCCAAGCTGCGCGAGGATGTGCAGGGATTCGTGCGGCAGGAGGCGATGCATGCGCGTGCGCACGGCGCGGCGGTCGCCGAGTATCTGGCGGCGCATAACGTCGAGACCGATGGCTTCATGAAGCAGGTCGACTGGCTGTTCGAGGAACTGCTCGGTGACAAGCCGCTGGGGCTGACGGTACCGCGGTTCATGAGCCGCGACTGGCTGGTGTTCCGTCTCGGGATCATCGCGACGGTCGAGCACTTCACCTGCGTTCTCGGCAAGTACGTGCTGGATACCCGCTCATGGGACCAAAGCGGTGCCGATCCGACGCTGCTGGATCTGCTGCGCTGGCATGGTGCGGAAGAGATCGAACATCGCAGCGTCGCATTTGACCTGTACCGGCATCTTGGAGGCCGTTATCCGACACGCTACCTGCTGTCGCTGATCGTGGTGCCGATGCTGTTCGGCCTGTGGGCGCATGGCGCCGCGCATCTCATGCGCCAGGACCCGAAGCTGCAGGCGCACAAGCCCAGTGTCCTGCGACCCTGGCTGTGGCTGGAATGGCAGCGCACCGCCCGCAAGGGACAGCTGCCGTCGCTGCCGTGGCTGGTCTGGCAGGGTACGCGCTATTTCAGTCCGCGTTACAACCCGGTGCACGAGGCGTCGACGGCGCAGGCGCAGGCGTATCTGCAAGGCTCTCCGGCGGCGCGACTGGCCGCCGCGGCCTGAACTGGCAACGCGATAGCCGGCTGACGTATGGTGAGCCCGTGCCCGCTTTGCAGGAATCGTCCGGAGTCGCCATGAACAGTGAATCGCCGCTCCGCGGCCGACTGAAGGCCGCCCGTGCCGGTATGGTCGAGGTGCTCGGGCAGCTGTTCGATACGCAGTTGCAGACCATTGTCACCACGCGCATGGCGCCCACCATCTATGTGGTGGGCATCGCGGGTGTCCTGGGGCTGAATGTGTACCTTGCGGCACTGGCGTTTCAGCAGTCGCTGCTGTTCGGGGTGTTGTGGTTGCTGCTGATCGCGCCGATCGTGTTTCTGTCCGGCGTGATTGCCGTGAGGGTGGCGCTGGAGGTGATGCTGTCGATTTTCCGGATCGTGGTGAACATGGAAGCGCTGATGGAGCAGTTGCAGACGGTGCGCGGCCAGACCGAGTCGATCGCCGAGCGGGTGGATGAATTGCCGGTGCCGCGCATCCAGTTCTGGCGGCGCCGCAACCGAGAAGCGGGCAACGATAACGAGGCTGGATAGGCCAACAAGCGGGCGCTGGAGAACCGCAGCGCCGCTCGGAACGAGCGGCGGGGGAAAGGGAGAAGACGTGAGCGGAATCAGAGGAGCGTCGACTGCACTGCTGTTGTTGCTGATGGCGGCGGCTCCGCCGTTGGCGGCGCAGGAGTGGGCGCTGGACTGGCAGACGCGGATGTCACTGGGCGCTTCGCTGCGCACCGAGGCGCGTGATCCGGCACTGATCGGCAAGGCCAACCTCGATCCTTCGCTGTGCGCCGCTGAGGATTGCCTCGCCACCAGCCCCAGTGCGCACGCGGCCAACGATCGCTATCTGGCCGCGCCGGGGGCGATGGCGGCGATTGCCGACGACGGCAATCTCGCCTACGACCGCGGCGATCTCATCAGTTCACCGTTCAAGCTGACCTCACGCCTGAAAGGCAGAAAGGGTCGCTATGCCTTCGAAGTCGGCGCGCTGGCGTTCTACGACTTCACCAATGCCGGATTCGAGGTCTATCACCCCAATACGGTGGTCGCGCCGGGGCCGCAGCCGGGCGAGCCGGTCTGGCGCGAGCGGGATCGCAAGACGCGCGGCGACATCGCCTACGGCGTGCAGCTGCTCGACACGTACCTGCAAGGCAGCTTCGACGTGTTCGGCCGTCCGCTGGATGTGGCGGTCGGCCGCCAGCGTCTGGTGTGGGGCGAATCAAGTTTCGTGACCCAGGGCAGCCTCAATGTGCTGAATCCCCCGGACGTGAACAACCTGACGCGGCCGGGCGCGCATTTCGACGAAGTCTATCTGCCGACCGGGATGCTGACGCTGAAGAGCGATCTCAGCGACACGCTCAACGTCGAGGCGTTCTGGCAGTTCGAGTGGCGGCCGGTCGGCCTGCCGCCGCGAGGGTCCTATTTCTCGTTCTTCAATGCCGGCAACGAGGTCACGCACCATGAAGTGATCTCGCTACCGTTCGCCAAGGCGCCACTCGATCCGGAGCAGCTGGGGACGCCGGCCAACAGCGTGCTCGCGCTGGTCAGCGAGACCAGCTATTCGGCACGGCGTGCGGCCAACGTCGAACCGAACGATCTCGGGCAGTACGGGGTCGCGACCTACTGGCGACCGTCGTGGAGCGACGACGCCGAGCTGGGCTTCTACTACGCGCGCTATCACTCGCGGGTGCCGGCGGCCAGTGCCTATGCGGCCGATGCCAGCTGCCTGCGTCGTGAGGGCAACGCGCAGGGCATCGATGCGGGCAACCTGGTCGACCTGATTTCGGTTTGCGGCATTCCCGGTCTGCACCAGGCGGATGCGGTGCCGCTGGACAGCGCGCGCTATTTCCTCGAATACCCGGAAGGCATCCATCTCTACGGGCTCAGTTTCAGCAGCCTGTTTGCCGGCATCGCGGTGCGTGGCGAGCTGGCTTACCGGCCCAATCTGCCGGTGCAGGTCGATCTCGAAGACGTGCTGTTTGCGGCGTTCCAGCCGGCGCTGCCGCGGCAGGACATTCCGTTGTTCGACGCTGCCGGAACGCTCGCGGGCTTGCTGACTGCGGCGCAGACGCCGGGCAGCCTGTTCAATCTGGCGCTGACGGGTCTCGGCAATCTGCCGGCGGTGCTCGATACCCTGCAGACCCTGCTTAGCAATCCCAACCTGCTCAGTACCACGGTCCCCGGTGCGCGCACCGGCATCCCCGACTTCGTGACCGCGTATCGCGGTGGCACGCCGGGTGAAGTGGAGCCCGGCGCTTACATCCGCGGCTATGAACGGCTCGATGTCTGGCAGGGCTCACTGGCGCTGACGCGGATCTTCGGCAACAGCCGCTTTCTCGGCACCACCAATGCCGCGTTGCTGTTCGAGCTGACCGGCATCCTGGTGCCGGATCTGCCGCCGCTGGACCAGCTGCAGTTCGAGGGGCCCGGTACCTTCACCCATGCCGGTCCCGGCGCGGCCGACACCGGCAACGCGCTGCACATCAATCCGGTGCGCAATGTCGGCGGCTATGTCACCGAGTTCTCGTGGGGTTATCGCCTGGGCGCGATCCTCAACTACAACGATGTGTTCACCCGCGGCTTCAATGTGCGGCCGCTGCTGGTGTTCACGCACGACGTCTCCGGCGTGTCGCCGGGCCTGGGGGAGAATTTTCTCGAAGGGCGCAAGCTGGGCGTCGCCGACGTGCGCCTGTCCTATGGACGTTACGAACTGAGTCTCGCACAGACCTTCATGATGGGCGGTGGTGCGCGCAACACCCTGGGTGACCGCGACTTCTTCACCGCCAGCTTCACCGTCAACTTCTGAGCCGATCGACGACATGAAAAAAACCTTGTTGCTTGTCGGCACGCTGGTGCTGATCCTGGCCATCGGCGGCGGCATGCTTGCCGGGCTGTGGGTCTTCCGGAATATCGATGCGCGGCTGCTGCTGGTCGATCAGCCGGCGACGGTGATCATTCCCGAGCCGCTGCAGGTCAGCGCCGATGTGCTCGACAATCTCGATATCGAGATCGACACCTCGATCACCAGCACGGTGCCGGTCGATCAGCGGGTCAGCATCCCGATCGATGACACGCTGCGGATCATGGCGACGTTCGACAGCGAAGTGCCGATCAAGATGAACGTGGCGCTCAACGACAGCATCACCATCGATCAGGTGCTCGATGTCGACACCGTGCTGAAGGCCGAGCTGCTGGGCGACACGCACGATCTGCCGGTACGCGGCAAGATTCCGGTCAAGGCGCGGGTGCCGGTCAAGCTCAACATTCCGATCGATCAGATGGTGCGGCTGCAGTTCACTGCGCCGGTCGAGGCGAAGCTGAAGCAAGCCCTGGATGTGCCGTTGAAAGTCGATATCGCGGCAACGATTCCGATCCGCAGCCAGATGAGCGTGCCGGTGAAGTCGGCATTGCAGGCGAAAGTGACGATCCCCGATCCGGCGGAGATCGTGATTCTGCGCTCGGACCTGAAGCTGCCGCTGCGGACGCTGCTGCTGCAGACCAAGGATGACGCCGCGGCGAGCCCTGCCGCGCAGCCATGATCCGCCTGCTCGCCATCCTGTTGTTGCTGGCCGCGCTGGTTTGCGGCGGCGGGCTGCTGGGCTTCTGGCTGTATGCCAACCTGATCTTCGGCATCAGCATCAAGGACCAGCCGGGCGAGGTGCTGTTTCCGCGCGAGATGACGGTGCAGGCCGAAGCCACCAACAACATCAAGATCGCACTCAACGGCTACATCGACGCCGAGGTGCCGCTGCAGCAGACGCTGAGCCTGCCGCTGGAGGGCGTCTACGATGCCGACGTGGCGCTGGACACCTGGATTCCGGTGCGCTTCACGGTCAATTACCGCGGCGTCATTCCGGTCAACAGCATGGCCACGATCGAAGGCCGTACCGACATCAATTACCAGGCCGTGAAGCGCCTGCGCAATCTGAAGTTCACGGCACAGGTGCCGTTGCAGTTCGAGCAGCCGGTGGTGTTCAGCGTGCCGGTGGAAACCAAGATCCGCTTCAAGTATCGCGGGCCGCTGCGCCTGGCGCTGAAACAGACCGTGCAGGCGCCGGTGGATACGGTGCTGAAGACCCGGCTGAAGGCCGTGCGCGATATCGAGACGCCGATTCTGGCGCGCTTCGGTCTGCGCATGCGGCCGCCGCAGACGCCGGTGCCGGTGATCATCCAGAATGCCGATCTGCGGTTGGGTCTCGATACGCTGCGCCTGGAACGCACGCCGGACCGGCAGCTGCCGCAGCGCGAGGCGGCGGTCGCTGCGCCTGCGACCCTATCTTCCCCATCCCCCTGACGTGCCCCCTGAGTACGGAGAAACTTGATGAGCAAGCCCCCCGCCGAGAGCGGCGCCGACAATCTGGCCAGCCGCCTGCTGCAGCGCCTGCCGGGTGGCCGCTTTGCGCAGGAGCAGCTCGACCGGGTCGAGCGGCGTCTGCTGCAGGAGTTGAAACAGCGACTGGACCGTCTGGAGCAGGGCCGCAGCTCGCTGTCGGTGCTGGCGGTGTCGGTGCAGCCTCGCGGCGGCAACAGCGCGGCGGCGGATCTGATCGGCGAGTCGCCGGCGCGCCTGCTGAATCAGCTGCTGCAGATGTCCGCGGATCAGGATCGCGAGCAGGCCGAGCGCGCCTTCTTCGCGCAGGCCGTGGCCAACCTGCTGCCGGACGAAGCGCGCATCCTGTCGGCGTTCTCCGATGGCTCCGTCTATCCGGTACTCGACCTGATGGTGGGTTCGCGCCTGGGGCCGGCCACGCGACCGGTGCTGGAGCTGCTTTCCAGTGTCGGCAGGAACGCCGGCGTGCAGTGCAAGGAACTGACGCCGATCTACTTGCGGCGCCTGCGTGCCTGGGGCCTGATCGAGATGCTGGCCGAGGATCCGGCACAGCAGATCAAGTACGAGATGCTCGAAACCGATACCGTGCTGCGTCAGACCATCGACCGGATCCAGCGCGGCGGTCAGCGCGCGCGGATCGTGCGCGGCATGCTGAAGATGACGACACTGGGCGAGTCGCTGTGGGCGGCCTGCCGCGTGGAGCAGATGGACCGATTCTAGAACGCCGGCCGGCCGAACGAGTCGAGCGGCGCGGATGCAGTGGGGAACCTGAAGGAGAGCAGGTTATGCAAAGTTGGGAACAGATCGTTGTCGATTTACAGGTCAACTGGTTTCTGTATCTGTCGATGCCGTTTGTCGCGGCGGCGATCGGATACGTCACCAAGATCGTCGCGATCAAGATGATGTTCGAGCCGATCGAGTTCATCGGCAAGCCGCCGTTTCTCGGCTGGCAGGGCATCGTGCCGCGCAAGGCGGCGATCATGGCCAGCATCGCCTGCGACACCATGACCTCGAAGCTGATCCGTCCCGAGGACGTGTTCGACCGGCTCGATCCGGACCGGATCGCGGCCGAACTGGAGAAACCGCTGCTGGCGGCGGTGGAGGACATCACCCGCGAAGTGGCCTCGCACTATTCGCCGGGCCTGTGGGAAGCGGCACCGGAAGCGGTCAAGCAGCTGATCATCCGCCGCATCCAGGAAGAAGCGCCGAACATCGTGCGCCAGATCATGATCGACGTGAAACAGAACATCGATTCGGTGTTCGATCTCAAGGACATGGTCGTCAGCAACCTGCTGCGCAACAAGCCCTTGCTGAATCGCATCTTCCTCGAAGCCGGCGCCGGTGAGTTCCGCTTCATCCGCAACTCCGGCCTGTACTTCGGTTTCGCCATCGGTTGCGTGCAGGCGGTGGTCTGGGCGCTGACCCAGAACCCCTGGGTGATGCCGATCTTCGGTGGCTTCACCGGCTGGTTCACCGACTGGCTGGCGCTGAAGATGATCTTCAATCCCAAGCATCCGACCAAGTATCTCGGCGGCCTGTTCGAGTGGCAGGGCCTGTTCCTGAAGCGGCGCGCGGAAGTGTCGTCCGAATACGGTCGTCTGATCGCCAAGGAAATCGTCACGCCCAAGAACATCATCGATGCGATCCTGCGCGGCCCGCTGTCCGACCGCCTGTTCACGATGGTGCAGAAGCAGGTGCAGCGTGTGGTCGACGATCAGTCCGGCATCGCCAAGCCGTTCGTGGTGTTTGCGGTCGGCAGCAGCCGCTATCAGGACATGAAGAAGACCGTGTCCGATGAAATCATCAAGCGTCTGCCGGAAACCCTGCGCCACGTCGAGAAATACGCCGGCGAAGCGATGGATCTGGAAAACCTGCTGGCCACCAAGATGCAGACCCTGACCGTCGAGGAGTTCGAAGGCTTGCTGCATCCGGCCTTCGAGCAGGACGAATGGATCCTGATCACGGTCGGTGCCGTGCTCGGAACCATCGTCGGCGAGATCCAGGTGCAGGTGATGCTGCACTTCGCCAAGCATCCGCCGGAAACGGTGTCGTTCGTGCTGAGTGCCACGGGACAGTCATGAGCAGTTGGCAGTTCGCCTTGCTGTTCGTGGCGCCGATCGTGATCGGCATGCTGTGGCATCGCGCGCGCTATCGGAAACTGCTGCGGCGGCGGATGGCCGAGCACCTGCATGCGCACTTCCAGCAGGAAGCGACACAGCAGTTGCTGGGACGGCTTTCCGGCGAGTCGTCGAACGATGACGCGCCCACGGACAAGGGCCGTTGAGATGAAGCTTGCGCGCCTTTGCGTGGCGGGATTGCTGGCGGGGCTGCCGCTGGTTGCAGTGGCCGCGTCGCCGGCTGCGCCGCCAGTGCGTGACGAAGCGGCCTTGCGCGAATGTCTGAAGGCGAACCTGCTGCCGCAGTCATTGCGGCAGCAGCTGGTCATGACCAGCACCGATCGTGCCGGTGCGCAGCGACGCCTGACCGCGAACTGGTACTGGCGCCGCGGCGAGAACGCCCAGAGCGTGATGCTGCGTGTCGAAGCGCCGCAGGATCTCGCGGGTGCCGCGTACCTGTGGCTGCGGCGCAAGGAGCGCGATCAGTTCTACGTCTATCTACCGGCGGTCGCGAAGGTACGGCGGGTGGAAGGTGCGGGCATGGCGCAGGCCCTGTTTGCCAGCGGTTTCTCGGCGTTCGATCTGCAGTTCGTGCTGGGCCAGCTCGCGGGTGGTCAGCTGCAGTTGCAGGGGCCGGCAACCGTGGCCGGGCGCAAGGTGCAGCGCTGGCGTTACCTGCCGCAGCTGACCCCCGAATCGCTCTATGACCGTGTCGAGATGTCGGTCGACAACGAATGGTGTCTGCCTTTGCAGGCCGATCTGTATGGCGGCGTGCCATGGAAGACGCTGACCATCGATCCGGCCACGGTGTACAAGTCCGGCACGCGTTACCTGCCGCGACGGGTCAGCTTGCGCGATCTGCGGGCTGAAACCGAGACGGTGATCCAGCTCGGGCGCGAGCAATTCGATCAGCGTTTGCCGGATCGCCTGTTCGATCCGCGCGTGTTCTACCACTGAGTGCCGCTGCGGCGCACACTTGTCGGGGGCCGGTGCTGTGCCTAGACTGGCTTTTCAATACGCGCCCGTATGGTTTTGTTGTCCATGACTGCTCCCGCTGCCGCCGAACCTCGCCAGAGCCTGACCGCCGATGATTGGGCGCGCGCGGCGCTGGAAGCCATCGCCAGTGGGGGCCTCGATGCGGTTGCGGTCGAGCCCCTGGCGCGTTCGCTGGGCGTGACCAAGGGCAGCTTCTACTGGCACTTCCCGAACCGTGAGGCGCTGCTGCGCGCGGCGCTGGAACTCTGGGAGCGGCGCGAGACCGAGGATGTGCTCGCACGCGTCGGCGACGAGCCCGATCCCTACGAGCGCATCGTCAAGATCTTCAAGGAGGCCAACGCCGGCTATCGTTCCGGGCGACTCTATCTGGCGATCGCCGCGGCCGAAGACAATCCGCTGGTGAACGAGTTTGTTCAGCGGGTATCCACCCGCCGCATGGGATACCTGCTGCAGAGTTATCAGGCGCTGGGCTTCGATTCGGTACGCGCCGCGCATTGGGCGCGGTTCGCCTATGCCACCTTCATGGGCAATCTGCAGATCCGGCGCGATACCCCGGAGATGATGCCGACCGGCGCCGCGTTCAACGAATACCTGAAGCTGATGTTCAAGACCCTGATCCCGCGCGAAACGATCGCCAGGGGCATCGGCGAGGATGGTTTGATCGCCGCGGCGACGCGATCGCAAGAAGGCGGTGACACACAGTAGTTCCGAAACCTGCGGAGGGCTGTCATGACGAGCTTGACTATTACCCTGGTGGTTGTCGCTGCGTTCTGGCTGCTGGCCTATCTCGGAGCTCCGCTGCTGCTGTGGACCATCACTGCGGGCCTGCTGTTTCTGGCGCTGCCGCTGCTCGGCGTGATCGGAAATACCGCCGCGGCGATCGGTGCCGTGGTGTTCGTCGCGCTCGCACTGTTGCTGAACCTGCGACCGCTGCGGCGTGCGCTGCTGACCCGGCCGATCTTCGCGGTGTTCAAGAAAGTGCTGCCGGAGATGTCGTCGACCGAGCGTGAAGCGCTGGAGGCCGGCGATACCTGGTGGGAGGCGGAGCTGTTTCGCGGGCGGCCCGACTGGAATCAGCTGCTGGATTTCAAGTACACCGCGCTGACGCCGCAGGAGCAGTCGTTTCTCGACAACGAGTGCGAAGCGCTGTGCAAGCTCTGCGACGACTGGAAGGTTGAGTACGAGGCCAAGGATCTGTCGCCCGAGGTCTGGGCCTATATCCGCGAGCACAAGTTCCTGGCGATGCTGATCAAGCAGGAATACGGTGGCCTCGGCTTTTCCGCGAATGCGCAATCGGCGGTGGTGACCAAGCTCGCGACCAAGTCGATCACCCTGGCGGTGACGGTGATGGTGCCGAACTCGCTGGGGCCTGGTGAGCTGCTGATGCATTACGGCACCGACGCGCAGAAGCAGCACTGGCTGCCGGGGCTGGTGTCGGGCAAGGAGATTCCCTGCTTTGGCCTGACCGGTCCCGAAGTCGGCTCCGATGCCACCGCGATGCCGGATCTGGGCGTGGTCTGCTACGGCGAGCATCGTGGCCACCGCACGCTTGGCATCAGGCTCAGTTTCTCGAAGCGCTACATCACCCTGGCGCCGATCGCGACGGTGGTCGGCCTTGCGTTCAAGTTGCGCGATCCCGATGGCCTGATGGGCGACAAGGAGAAATCCGAGTACGGCATCACCTGCGCGCTGGTGCCGGCGGATCATCCGGGTGTCGAGATCGGGCGCCGTCACTATCCCGGCGCCGCCTTCATGAACGGCACCATCCACGGCGATGGTGTGTTCATCCCGCTGGACTGGATCATCGGCGGCCCGGCGATGGCCGGAAAAGGCTGGCGCATGCTGGTTGAATGCCTGTCGGCGGGTCGCGGCATCTCACTGCCGGCGCTGGGCACTGCGGCGGGCCAGGTGGCCTATCGCATGACCGGGGTCTATGCGCGGATGCGGCGCCAGTTCAAGGTCGCGATCGGCAAGTTCGAGGGCGTGCAGGAAGCCACCGGCCGCATCGCCGGCTATGCCTACACGCTGGAAGCGATGCGGGTGATGACCGCATCGGCGGTCGATCATTGCGCACCGTCGGTCGTCACCGCGATTGCCAAGTACCACATGACCGAGCTGATGCGGAAAGTGCTGATGGACGGCATGGACGTGATGGCCGGCAAGGCGATCCAGCAGGGGCCGCGCAATTTCATGGCGACGGCGTACAAGGCGGCACCGGTGGCGATCACGGTCGAGGGCGCGAACATCCTCACCCGCAACCTGATGATCTTCGGCCAGGGTGCGATCCGTTGCCACGAATACGTGTTCCCGGAAATGGAAGCGGCGCGCGAGGACGATCTGCACAAGTTCGATCAGCTGCTGTTCGCGCACATCGGGTTCTCGATCAACCGTGCGGTGCGCGCATTCACGCTGGGCCTCACCGGGGCGCATCTGGCGCGTGCGCCGGTGAGCGGCGCGCTGGCGCCGTACTTCCGCGACCTGGAGCGCCTGTCGTCGGCGCTGGCGTTCTGCAGCGATCTGACCATGGGCGTGCTCGGCGGCAAGCTGAAGTTCATGGAGCGCCTGTCGGCGCGTCTCGGCGATGTGCTGAGCCAGCTGTACATGGCTTCCTGTGTTACCAAGTTCTATCTCGAAGGCAGTCAGTCGGAGTCCGAACTGGCGCACGCGCGCTGGGCGCTGGAGCAGTGCCTGTACGAAGCGGCAAGGGCCTTCGACGAATTCATCCGCAATTTTCCGGTGGCCTGGGCGCGCGGCGTGATGCGGCTGGTGGTGTTCCCGCTCGGCAACCGCTTCCGCGCCGTCTGCGATCAGCGTAGTGCGCGCATTGCCGAGCTGATCCTGGAACAGACCGATACCCGTGAGCGGCTGTCGTGGCTGGTGTTCAGGAACGGCGGCGATGACGATGCGATCGGGCGCATGGAACATGCCTGGGAAGTCGCTCAGCGTTGCGAGACGGCCTACTCGAAGTACTACCGTCTGGCGACAAAGGGCGAGGTTCAGGGTGACAGCGCCAGCGAAAGACTTGCGGATGCCGTGCAGCGCCAACTGCTGAGCGCCGATGAAGCGGCTCAGGCCGCCGAATATGATCGCGTGCGTTACGACGTGATCCTGGTCGACGATTTCAGCAAGGATTACATCGCCGGCCGCTTTCATGACGATGGCGTGCAGACCATTGCAAGCAGCGTTTGAAGCGCTCACGCCTCACTGATCCCTCATCCTCTGGTATGGAACACCACGACGCGTCGGTCAACGGCATTCGCATGCATTACCTGCGTGCCGGCAGCGGACCCTTGCTGCTGTTCCTGCATGGCTTTCCGCAATGCGCCTTTGCCTGGGAACAGCAGATGGCGGCGTTCGCCGGCGACTACACGGTGGTGGCGCCGGACTTGCGCGGCTACAACCTCAGCGACAAGCCCGCGGCGCTGAAGGATTACCGGCCGGCGGTGCTGATCGAGGATCTGCGGCAGTTGCTGGCGCATCTCGGGTTCGAGCGCTGTCATCTGGTTGCGCATGACTGGGGCGGCGCGCTGGCCTGGAACCTGGCCGCGGCCTCACCGCAGCTGATCGACAAGCTGGTGATCATCAACGCGCCGCATCCGCTGCTGTTCGCCCGTGAACTGCGCGACAACCCGGCGCAGCAGCGGGCCAGCGAGTACATGCTGCTGCTGCGTTCCGACAAGGCGGAGCGGGTGCTCAGTGAAGACGGGTATCGGCGACTGCTGAGCCTGTTCGGCGACTGGGATGCGGATGCCGAAACCCTGCAACGCTATCGGGACGCCTGGGCGCAGCCGGGCGCGCTGACCGGCATGCTCAACTACTACCGCGCTTCGCCGCTGCACGCTCCGACTGCCACCGAACCCGGAGTCGCTGCACTGCAGCTCGATCCGGCGCTGTTCATGGTGCGCGTACCGACGCTGGTGATCTGGGGCGAGCGCGATACCGCCTTGTTGCCGGGCGTGCTCGAGGGGCTGGAGGCGTATGTGCCGGAGCTGCGCATCGAGCGCATCAGCGCCGGCAGCCACTGGGTGGTGCACGAGCAGCCGCAGCGCGTCAGCCAGCTGATTGCCGGATTCATTGGCTAGCTCATTGCCTGGGGCGGTCGTTTTAGCGACGATGCCGCCTCCTTCGTTCATTCATTGCCTGGACCGTTCATGACCGCTTCCATCCTGGTGGGTAAGGGCCAGCAAAGCCCGCAGTTCATCCTCGGGGCCTACGCCAATCGTCATGGTCTGGTGGCCGGCGCGACCGGCACCGGCAAGACAGTGACCCTGCAGGTGCTGGCGGAAGGCTTCTCCGAGTTGGGCGTGCCGGTGTTCGCTGCCGACATCAAGGGCGATCTCGCGGGCCTGGCGATGGCCGGCGAGCTCAAGCCGAAACTGGTCGAGCGGGCCGCCGAAGTCGGTCTCGACAACTACACCGCGCAGGCGGCGCCGGTGATGTTCTGGGACGTATTCGGCGTTTCCGGTCATCCGGTGCGCGCGACCATCTCGGACATGGGGCCCCTGTTGTTGGCGCGGCTGCTGGATCTGTCGGACGTGCAGGAAGCGGTGCTGGCGCTGGTGTTCAAGTACTGCGACGACCAGGGCCTGTTGCTGCTCGATTTCAAGGATCTGCGTGCGGCGCTGAGCCATGTCGCGGCCAATGCCAAGTCCCTGAGCGGCGATTACGGTCTGGTCAGCACCGCATCGGTGGCCGCGATCCAGCGGTCGCTGATCCAGCTGGAACAGGACGGCGCCGAGCATTTCTTCGGCGAGCCGGCGCTGGATCTGAACGATCTGATGCGTCAGGACATGAGCGGTCGCGGCATCGTCAATGTGCTGGCCGCCGATCAGCTGTTCCACAAGCCGCGCCTGTATGCGACGTTCCTGCTGTGGCTGCTCGCCGAGCTGTTCGAGCGACTGCCGGAAGCCGGCGATCTCGACCGGCCCAAGCTGGTGTTCTTTTTCGACGAGGCGCACCTGCTGTTCAAGGATGCGCCGAAAGCGCTGGTGGAGAAAGTCGAGCAGGTGGTGCGCCTGATCCGTTCCAAGGGGGTTGGCGTCTACTTCGTCACCCAGAATCCGCTGGACCTGCCGGACAGCGTGCTCGGGCAGCTGGGCAATCGCGTGCAGCATGCGCTGCGGGCATTTACCCCGCGCGACCAGAAAGCGGTGCGCGCCGCGGCGGAAACCTTCCGCAGCAACCCGGCGCTGAACGTCGAGCAGGTGATCACCGAGCTGGGCGTCGGCGAGGCGCTGGTGTCCTGCCTGCAGGACAAGGGCATTCCCGGCGTCGTCGAGCGCACCTTGATCCGGCCGCCGCGTTCGCGTATCGGCGGCATCACTGCCGATGAGCGCAAGCTGGTGATGTCGCGCAGCCCGGTCTCGGGCAAGTACGAGCAGCTGGTCGATCGTGAGTCGGCGCATGAAAAGCTGTCGGCGCGTGCGGCTGCCGCACAGGCTGCGGCGCAGGCCCAGGCAGATGAAGTTTCCGCGCAGCGCGGCAAGGCTGCCGCGCAGGACGATTGGCAACGGCAGGTGGACGACGCCTATGGTCCGGGCGGCAAGCGCGCGCCCGCAGCGCGCAAACCGGCGGCGCGGCGCGGCGATACGGTGGTTGAAGCGGCAGTCAAAAGCGCCACGCGCAGTGTCGCTTCTTCCGTCGGGCGTGAGGTTGGGCGGCAGTTGCTGCGCGGGCTGTTCGGCTCGCTGAAACGCTGACACGAGCGGGCGCGGCGCGGCGGCGATTTGGGGGTCGGGGGAGCGGGGTGTCAAAATCCGCCCCCGCCGCCAGTGTGCTGGCGCTGTTCCAGCCCGGAGAGTCGCCGTGTCCGAGCGGCACCAACTTGGCCATCGCGGCCATCCGCCATGACCGGATGAGTTCCTGGGTCATTGATTTATCAGTGATTTAATGGCTTTCCCGGAGTGCGGGTCGTGGTGGCCGCTGTCCGGTCGCAAGCTCCGGATCGTGGCGGCTGGCGCCGCCGGATGCCCTCAACCTGTTAGCTGATATGAGCCAAAGCCGCAGAATTTCGCAGGACGGACCGCAGAGCAGTGCCGCGCTGCGGCAGCAGCTGGAGCAGGGCCTTGCCGCGCTGCAGCTCGATCTGTCCGCGGCGGCGGTGCAGCAATTGCTGGATTACCGCGCGGAACTCGAAAAGTGGAACGCCGCCTACAACCTGACGGCCATCCGTCTGCCCTCGGACATGGTGACGCGTCATCTGCTCGACTCGCTGGCCCTGCTGCCGCTGCTGCAGGGCGGGCGACTGCTCGACGTCGGTGCCGGTGCGGGTCTGCCGGGACTGGTGCTGGCCATCTGCCGGCCGCAACTGCAGGTGACGGTGCTCGACAGCAACGGCAAGAAGGCCCGGTTCATGCGCCATGCGATCCGGGCGCTGGCGCTGGACAATGCCGAGGTCGCCGAGGTGCGGGTCGAGGACTGGCAGCCACCCCGGCCCTACGATGCCATCGTCAGCCGGGCCTTTGCGCAACTGGGCGATTTCGTCGCCGCCAGCCGCCATTTGCTGGCGCCGGGTGGTCAATGGCTGGCGATGAAGGGCAAACTAGACAAGTCTGAACTGGCAGCCATTCCGGCTGCGGTCGAGATCAGGGAGATTCGCCGTCTGAGCGTGCCGGGACTGGACGAAGAGCGACATGTCATTGTCGCCGCGGTCACGGATGCGCCACAGGCCTCACATTCATGAGCCATGTCATCGCGGTTGCCAATCAAAAGGGCGGCGTCGGCAAGACGACGACGTCGATCAATCTCGCGGCGTCGCTGGCCGCGACCAAGCGGCGTGTGCTGCTGGTCGATCTCGACGCGCAGGGCAATGCGACCATGGGCGTCGGTGTCGACAAGAGTGCGCTGAAGCACTCCGCACGCGATGTGTTGCTGGAGGTGGTGCCGATCGCCGAAGTGATCCAGCAACTGCCGACCCTGAACATCGATCTGCTGCCCGGCAATGGCGACATGACCGAGGCCGAGATCAAGCTGCGCGATGTCGCTGCCGGCGATTTCGCGTTGAAGTCGGCGCTCGCGGAAGTGGCCGAGCGCTACGACTACGTGATTCTGGATTGCCCGCCGGCGCTGTCGAAGCTGACGGTCAATGCGATGGTCGCCGCCAATGGCGTGCTGATTCCGATGCAGTGCGAGTACTACGCGCTCGAAGGGCTCAGCGCGCTGATGGACACGATCACGAAGATCAAGCGGGTGATCAATCCCGGGCTGGAGATCGACGGGCTGTTGCGCACCATGTTTGATCCGCGCAACAACCTCGCCAACGATGTCTCCAACCAGCTGATCCAGCATTTTGGCGACAAGGTGTATCGCACGCTGATCCCGCGCAACGTGCGCCTGGCCGAAGCGCCCAGCCATGGCCTGCCGGTGATGCTGTACGAC